>JACQZJ010000196.1 GCA_016213895.1 Planctomycetota bacterium
GCACGGTCCGGTACGCCACCCTGATCTCCCTGGAGAATACCTGCTCGAAGAAGCGTCGCACCAGCGTTCCGGTGAGCCGATCGAGCGTCGCCATCTGGAAGAGCTGGGCGTTGCGAAGCGCGGACGCTGCCTGGTTGGCGAAGACCCTGACTAGCTCCATATCCTCCGCCGTAGCGATCGCCCGGTCCAGAAAGATCACCCCCTCGGTCGCGCCGCCCAGCCGAAGGGGAACGGCGGTCACTCCTTCGACGGTTTTCGTTTCGCCTGTGCGATGCGCCTCCCGAATCACACTCCTCCTCGCGTCCGACAGCTCCGAGGAGATTTCCATTCCGGGTCGATACGAGCCGGTCGCAGCGCGCACGGCGAGGTCGAGCTCTTCCTCCGGCCTGGCGTCGCCGGGCGCGCGCTTGGCGAGGACGGCGCGCACGGCCTGGAAGAACGCCACGTCGTCCCGGATCGCCAGCGCCTCCTCGTGGGGAACCGCGAGGGCGAAGGCCTGCGACAGCTCGCGGACGGCGCGCAGGAACCGCTCCTTGCCGTTCTCCTGGGCGAGGACGTGCTCCTGCGCCGGCGGCAGCAGGCCCAGGCGCTCGGCGGGCGCGCCCGTGTTCCAGAGCGACCAGTCGAAGCCGTGCAGGAGACCGCAGCAGATCTCGTAGCGCTCCTGCATGGCGGCGACCGCCTCCGCCTGGTCGATGGCCGTCTCGCCCTTGCCCCCGCTCTCGGTGTAGGTGGCCAGGGCCTGCTTCAGCTCGTGGGCGAGCCCGAGGTAGTCGACGACGAGCCCGCCCGGCTTGTCCCGGAACACGCGGTTGACGCGCGCGATCGCCTGCATCAGCCCGTGGGCGTGCATCGGCTTGTCGACGTACATCGTGTGCAAGGACGGCGCGTCGAAGCCCGTGAGCCACATGTCGCGGACCAGCACGATCTGCAGCGGATCGTTCGCGTCGCGGAACCGCGTCGCCAGCGCCTCGCGCCGCGCCTTGTTGCGGATGTGCGGCTGCCATGCCGTTGGGTCCGAGGCCGAGCCGGTCATCACGACCTTGATCCGCCCCTTGTCGTCGTCGTCGTGGTCCCAGTCCGGCCGCAGCGTCGTGATGGCGCCGTACAGCTCGACGCAGATGCGGCGGCTCATGCACACGACCAGCGCCTTGCCTTGAAGCGCCTCGAGGCGACGCTCGAAGTGCAGGACGAGATCCTGCGCCACCTGGCCGACGCGCTTCTCCGAGCCGACGATGGCCTCGAGCTGCGCCCACTTCGACTTCAGCCGCTCCTTGCGCTCGACCTCCTCGCCCTCGGTGACCTCGTCGAAGTCCGGGTCGATGGTCGGCCGCTCGGCGGGGTCCAGCTCGAGCTTCGCCAGCCGGCTCTCGTAGTAGATCCGCACCGTGGCGCCGTCTTCCACCGCTCGCTGGATGTCGTAGACGCTGATGTAGTCGCCGAAGACGGCGCGGGTGTTCTTGTCGGTCAGCTCGATCGGCGTGCCGGTGAAGCCGATGAACGAGGCGTTGGGCAGCGCGTCGCGCATGTGGCGGGCGAAGCCGTCGATGAAGTCGTACTGGCTGCGGTGCGCCTCGTCGGCGATCACCACGATGTTCCGGCGGCCCGAGAGCACCGGCTGGCGGTCGCCCTTTTCCTCGGGCAGGAACTTCTGGATGGTCGTGAAGACGACCCCGCCGGCCGCGACGCAGAGCTTCTCCCGCAGGTCCGCGCGGCTCGCCGCCTGGACCGGCGGCTGCCGCAGCAGGTCCTGGCAGCGCGAGAAGGTGGCGAAGAGCTGGTCGTCGAGGTCGTTCCGGTCGGTGAGCACGACGATCGTCGGGTTCTCCATCGCCGGCTGGCGGATCACCTTGCCGGCGTAGAAGGCCATCGTCAGGCTCTTGCCGGAGCCCTGGGTGTGCCAGACCACGCCCACCCGCCGGTCGCCCGGCTCGCCGCCGCGTCGAGGCCGCGACTCGTAGCGGCCGCTCCCCTCGTCGATGTAGGTCGGCTGGTCGCGAAGCCGGGCCGCCCGCAGCGTCTCCCGCACGGCGACGCCGGCGGCGTGGAACTGGTGGTAGCCGGCGATCTTCTTCATCAGCCGGCCGCCGCCCTCGTCCTCGAACACGATGAAGTGGCGGACCAGGTCGAGGAGGCGCTCCCTGTGGAACACGCCTTCGATCATCACCTGCAGCTCGGAGAGGTGGGGATCGGCGAGCCCCTCGCCCGAGATCGTACGCCACGGCTTGAACCACTCCCGGCCCGCGGTCAGGCTGCCGATCCGCGCCTCGACGCCATCGGACACGACCAGCAAGGCGTTGAACGCGAAGAGGTCCGGGAGCTCGCCCTGGTAGGTCTGGAGCTGCTGGAAGGCGGTCCAGATCGTGGCGCTCTCCGCCGCGGCGTTCTTCAGCTCGATGAGGCCGAGCGGCAGGCCGTTCACGAAGACCACCACGTCCGGGCGCCGGGTGTGCTTCCGCTCCGCCACGGTGAACTGGTTGGCGACGAGCCAGTCGTTCCGGTCCGGGTCGTCGAAGTCCAGCACCCGCACCTGCGCCCCGGCGATCGCGCCGCCCGGCTTGCGGTACTCGACCGTGACGCCGTCCACGACCATGCGGTGGAAGGCCCGATTGCGGGCCTCGAGCGCCGGCCCCTCGGGGCGGGTCAGGCGGCGGAAGGCGTCGTCGAGCGCTTCGGCCGGCAGCGCCGGGTTGAGGGCGGCGAGCGCCTGCCGTAGCCGTCCTTGGAGGATGACGTCGGTGTAGCTGCCGCGCTCCGGGGTCGGCCCGTCGGGCGCGATGTCGGGGCCGGCCTTCACGGCGTAGCCCAGGCTCTCGAACCAGGCGAGGGCGGCCTGCTCGACGACGGATTCGGTGAAGGCCGTCACTCGATCACCTTCCAGTGCCCGCCCTTGTCGGGGCCGATGCGTTGCACGCGGCCGGATTCGCGAAGCTTCCGGACCGCGCGCTTGACGGCGCTATCCGATTTCCTCAGCAGGGTGGCGATCTGCGCGAAGGTCAGCTCGGGCTGCTGCCTCAGCAGTTCAAGGATGGCGTCCGACGTGCTCTGGGGCGTTTTCTGGAGCGTTTTCTGGGGCGTTTCCTGGGGCGTGGTCCCTGTCGTTTTCCCTGTCGTTCCCTGGGGGGGCATCCGCCGGAACCGCACCACGACCGCGCCCGGAATCTCCAGGATCTCGGGCCTTGGGAGACGCAGCTCCTCCGCCCAGGCGGCCATCTTGAGCGTCCCCTGCCCCCAGGTCTCGATGATGCCGCGCCGGTGGAAGACGCTGGCGATGAGGGGGTTCCACGGGCGCGACTCGTGGGGCTCGAAGAGCGCCTGCGGCGTGAAGCCGAAATGCAGCGTCCCGGAAGACGTCACCTCCAGGCGGTCGTCGTAGATCGCAACACCGACGGAGCTTCCTCCACTCGTGTACTCCCGGTGGCAAATCGCGTTGGCGACCGCCTCGCGGAAAGCGAGAGGCGCGTACGCCGGTTCGTCGATCCGCACCATGCTGCCCGGATCGAAGCGGCCGGCGATCGGCATGTGTTCGAGGAGGAACCGTTCCGCCGGCTCGATCTCGCGCAGCCCCTCCGCGACCTCGTCGACGGTATGGTCGCTCACTTGCTGACCCGACACGCGACCGCCGGGCTCGACGCCGAAGAGCACGCGCCCGCCGCGGTGGTTCAGCATCGCGCACACCGCGCGCGCCGCCTCGCGACGCTGGCCGGTCGACCGCTTGAACTCCTGCGTCTCGGACTCGCCCGCGGCGGCCCAGGCGGTGATCTGCCTGTGGGAGGTCATGGGCTGTCGTCCAGCAGGTTGAGGACGAGCCGGACCATCAGGTCCTTCTGCGCCGGATCGCTCTCGGCGATGAGGAGCGCCAGCGCCACTATCGCGCTGTCGGCGAGGCGCGGCTCTCCGTTCGTGCGCAGCAAGAGCCCATGGCGCCGCAGGTGCTCGAGGAAGAGCAGCGTACCGATGCGCTTGTTGCCGTCCGCGAAGGGATGGTCCTTGATGACGAAGTAGAGCAGGTGCGCGGCGCGCGCCTGAGCGCTCGGGTAGAGCGGTTCGCCGCCGATGGCCTGGTCGACGGCGCCGAGGATCCCCGCCAGGGCGTCGCCGCGCTCCTGGCCGAAGAGGGCGCCGGCCGCGCCGCGCGACGCGAGGTCGTCGCGTAGGCTCAGGACAGCGGCGCGCGCGTCCGCGAGGCTCAGGCTCGCGGCCGGGGCCACGGGGAACGCGGGCTTCAACGCCAGCCGCTCCTCGTCGTACTCGAGCAGCAGCCGCCAGGACCGCGTGTAGCGCTGGACCACGTCGAGCACGGCCCGCCCCTCGTCCGTGACCAACGCGTGCGTAGTCAAGGTCCGGGCCAGGAGGCCCACGGCCTGCTCGATCTCCCGGAGCCCCTGCTCGGCGAGCCGGCGCTCGTTCAGTGTGTAGCCCCGCAGCAGGTGGTCCCGAAGGGTTCGCGTGGCCCAGATGCGAAACTGGGTGCCGCGCGGGGACATTACGCGGTAGCCGACCGAGATGATCACGTCGAGGTTGTAGTGATCGACCTCCCGCGAGACCGTCCGCCCCCCCTCGGATCGAACCTGTGCAAATCTTGCACTGGTTGCCTGGGGATCTAACTCCCCATCCCGAAAGGCGTTGCGGATGTGCTTGGTCACCACCGACCGCTCCCGCCCGAACAGCTCGGCCATCTGCTGCTGGGTGAGCCACACCGTCTCCCGCTCCAGCCGGACGTCGACCCGCACCTCGCCGCCGGGGGCCTCGTAGACGACGATCTCGCCGCCGGGGGAAGCGTGGGCCGAGCCGCTCATCTTTCGGCCTCCGCACCCTCGGGCTCGAAGCCCGCGAGGTCGGCGAACACGGGGGACGACGCCGGCGTCCCACCCGCGGCGCGCGCGACCCGCAGCGCCTGCGAGGCATCGAGCTGCTGTACCGCGGGGTCCTTGCGGTGAGAGGCGAAGCCGTGCGACCTCCCGATCTCGCAGATGCCCTGGATCACGGTCTGGAGGCCGCCCGCCGTCTTGCGGATGCTGTCGCTCGGGTCGTTGTCGACGCCGAGACCCGCCGGCGCAAGCCGCAGGAGTCCCAGCATCTCCTTCAGCAGCCTCGGCAGGTCCCAGGCCTCGTCGCGGGCCGCCTTGTCGATGTGCGCGGCGCCGGCTGCGAGGGCCTCGCGCGCGCCGTGCATCGCGAACGAAAGGCTGGCGGTCTCGGCGGCCATCAGCCTGCCCTCTCGAGGATGCGCTCGGGATCGTCCAGGCGGAGATCGCCGGAGATGAGCTTCGGGAGCAGGGCGTCGCGCAAGGCCGCGAGGGTGCGGGACTCGCGGGTGCACGCAAGCACACCCCGAAGCAGTAGTGCCGCTCCCTGCTCGAAGACTTTCAACAATGGCTGCGGCGGTAACACGACCCGTGACGATGCGAAAGTGGATGTGGTGATTGTGTCGAAGACCGACCCGTGGGCGGCGTGCACGAGCGACCCGACCTCATGACGCAGTTGGCAGTAGAGGGCGAAAGGTGTTTCGATCGTCGACGCGAGCGCATAGCAGGTCTGGTTCATCGCTATGTCGCGCCCGAACAGGACCATTCGCCCAGTCGTTGCGCCTCGGGCGACCACGACCGAGGAGAACGCCGGAATGATCTGCGTCGCGCTCTCCTTGAGCCCCCGCTCGGTGATTGTCCGCTCGGTATCGACTAGAAACGACCCACTCGATTGCGAGACGTCCTTTGCGCTAGCCCACGCGATCGTCCCGCCCCAGTATTCGAGTTGTGCTGTCTTCGGTGTACCACCGCTGAGGAGCCGAGCGCGCTCCAAGATCGGACCGGTGTGCCATCCCTCCGGGATGTCGCCGAGGTCGGGGTGGTCGGTGAGGGCGTCGGGGAAGAGGGCGGCGATGTCGTCGGGGAGCCCGGGGTCGCGGCCTTCGGCCTTGGCGCGGACGGGGTCGAAGTCCACGAACCACGACTTGAAGAGCGCCCGCGCCATCGCCTCCAGCGTCTCGCTCATCCGCCGGTTCAGCTCGATCTTGTCGTCCAGCGTGCCGAGCACGTGCGCGATGGCGCGTTGCTCGGGCAGCGGGGGAATCCGGAGTGTGAAACTGGGAATGTCGGCGCACTTCAGGCTATCGAACACGGCACCCACGTTGAGGAACTTCGCGATCTGGTCCCACCACTCTGTACCGCTGACGAGCCAGCGGAGGAACGTGGGATGGACCTTCGTGCCGTCGGCACGAAGAAGAACCAGGTTCTGGCCGAGCGCGAATTCGAGTCCGGGCGGAACGAAGGCGGTCTCGCCTGGATTGCAGCGTCGCGAGAGGATCACGTCGAAAGGAGCGGGCCTTGCCCTGTGCGTCCACTCCGCGAAGTCCTCTGGAGTGATCCGCCTCGCTTCAGACACGTCAATACGCCCTCCGCGAAGCTGCGGGATCGCCACGTAGAGGTATCCCGTCTCGGCCGCAGCCGGCGTTCGGTGAGCGCAGTCGATCAACTCCACTCCGGCATCCCGCAGCGAAAGGGCCCGCCACTCACTCGCCATTCCCAAGTTCCCCGAGGTTGGCGGCAATCGCGGTATCGAGTTTCGCGGCCTCGGCCTGTTGCTGCTGCGGCGTCGCGGCGAGCGGCCTCATCGCTTCCTCCGCTTCGGCGTCAGCTCCGCCTCGATCTCCTCCACCGTCGGGAGGCTGCCCCGGAGTTCCCTGGGCAGCTTCTCGACAAGCGTGGTCTGCCAACCCGCGACGCCGATGGGCTTGTGCACGTCCCGCAAGGCGTACTCGACGATGAGCCGGTCCTTCGCGCGGCACAGCAGGAGCCCAATCGTGGGCCTGTCGTCCTCGTGGCGCAACAGGTCATCCACCGCCGACAGGTACACGTTCATCTGTCCCGTGAAGCCCGGGTCGAAGGGCACCGCCTTCAGCTCGATGACCACGTAGCAGCGGAGCTTCAGGTGGTAGAAGAGCAGGTCGAGGTAGTAGTCGCGGCTCGCGAACTCGAGGTGAACTTGACGGCCGACGAAGGCGAAGCCGCTGCCGAGCTCCAGCAGGAAGCGCTGGATGTGATCGACCAGCGCCTGCTCGACCTCGCGCTCGCGGCGCGGGTCGGCGGTGCCGAGGAAGTCGAAGAGGTAGGGGTCCTTGAAGACCTGCGCGGCCAGGTCGGAATCGGCGGCCGGCAGCGTCGCCTTGAAGTTGGTGATCGCCCTGCCGTGGCGCGCGTAGGCGCGACCGTCGATCTGAAGGGCCAGGATGTTGCGCGACCAGCCTTGCGCGACGACCTGCTGGACGTACCAGCTACGCTCCGTCGGATCGGACACGCGGTCGAGCAGCACGCAGTTGTGGAACCAGGGAATTCGTGCAGCAAGCTGCTGCACAATTGCCCCGTCGGGCCACGCCGCCGCGAACGCGCGCATGTACTTGAGGTTGCGCGGGGAGAATCCCCTCATGTCGGGGAACGCCTCGCGCAGGTCCGCCGCCAGTCGGTCGATGACCTTCGCGCCCCAGCCTTCTCTTTCCTGGCGATCGAGGATCACGCAGCCGATGTCCCAGTACAGGAGAACCATCGCCGAGTTGGCGGCCAGGACGACGCGCAACCGTTCTTCCTGGATGCGCCGCTTGATCTCCCCGAGCGTCTTCGCGTAGCCGCGCGGCAGCTCGGCGCGCGGCGGCGCCGCGGGAAACGAGGCTCCGCCCGGATGAACGCGTCCGCGCGAAACACGTTCAGGCGCTCCACGCGATCCGACCGCAGGCGGCTTCGCCGACTTCTTGCTACGGGCCATACCCAAGCTCCTTCAGGTTGGCCTCGATGGCCGCGTCGGGCTTCGTGGCCTCGGCCTGCTGCTCGTGCCGGGTCGTGTCTGCCGTGATGGAGGCCAGCAGGGTCGCCCGCCTCGCGCTGGAACCCACCTGGCACTTCCCGTCGTTTCCGTCGACACCCACCATGAACCTGTCGATTCGCCCGCCTGACATCGACAGGTCCGCGGGACATGTCGAAGCCATCGACAGGTCGGTGATACGTGTCGATTTGTGGCCAAGGAATCGACAGGTCATGGCCGAGCCTCCTTGAGCAGGGCGAGCAGGGCGGAGTTCACGAAGATGCGCTCGCGTCCAACCATTTCGCTGGCAAGCACGCCGGCCCCCTCCAAGGCCCGGAGGTACTCGGCCGCAGTCTGGCGCTTGGCGATGCCGCCGTCGACCAGGAAGGCGTTCTTGCAGTAGGGCTGGTGGAAGAGCAGTTCGACCAGCTCCTTCGAGTAGATCCTGGGCAAGTCGCGGCGGACGCGCTCGATCGTCTCGTCGAGAAGTCGGCGGATGGACATGGTGCGGTCAGTGGTCCAGCGAGCGGTCTCCTCGATGCCCCGGAGCATGTAGATGATCCACGGTTCCCATGCCTGGCTGGAGGAGACATCCAGGAGCAGGCGGTAATACTCTCCCTTGTGCCGGATGAGATACCGGCTGAGGTAAAGCACGGGGAGATCGAGCAGGCCCGCGTGAACAAGGTAGAGGATGTTCAGAATCCGCCCCGTGCGCCCGTTGCCGTCCAGAAAGGGGTGGGTGGCCTCGAACTGGTAGTGGGCCACGGCCATGCGGATCAGTTCATCGGGGCCGTCGTTCGCAAGCAGGTAGGACTCGAGGTTCTTGAGCTTCTTGCTGATGACCGATCCGCCCCGGGGAGGCGTGTAGCGGATCTTGCGGGTCTGCGGATTTCCGATGCACACGTCTTCCCCTGGTTTGCGGAAATCGACCGCTTCGTCGCGCAAGATGCAACATACCTCGCGAAGCAGCTCCATAGAGAGCCCCCGTTCCTTCACCGCCTCATAACCCCCACGCAGGGCGGTGCGGTAGCGCAAGACCTCCTTGGTCTGCGGGTCCGCGGACTTGGCACCGTCGAGTGCGGCCCGGAAGAGCGCGTCCTGCGTGGTCAGGATGTTCTCAATCTCCGAACTGGCCTGTGCTTCCTGGAGCGGTATGGAGTTGATGAGGATCGCCTGGTCGGGAATAAGGCCGCCCGCGCCCTTCAGCTCAGCCAGCGCCCGGGTCGCCCTGAGGCATTGCTTCAGCACCGGGGCAGTTTCGGTGTCCGTACGGGGAGGCAACGGAGGCAGGGCATCAAAGGGGCGCACAGGATCAAAGGTCATGCCCAAGCTCCTTCAGGTTCTTGGCAATCGCGGCGTCCAGCTTCGCTGCCTCCGCCTGCTGCTCCCGTAGCGCGGCGACGAGCCGGGCCATCTTCTGCTCGAAGGGCTCGCCGTCGTCCTCCTGGGCCTCGGCGCCGACGTAGCGGCCGGGCGTGAGCACGTGGCCGTGCTTGCGGATCTCCTCGAGCGTGGCGCTCTTGCAGAAGCCGGGGACATCCTCGTAGGCGCCGGTGTCCTTCTCGCCGCGCCAGGCGTGGTAGGTCTTGGCGATGCGGGCGATGTCCTCGTCGGTCAGCTCCCGGTGGGTGCGGTCCACCATCCGACCCATCTTGCGCGTGTCGATGAAGAGCACCTCGCCGCGGCGGTCCCGGAAGCCCTTGTTCCTTTTGTCGCGGGCGACGAACCAGAGGCAGGCCGGGATCTGCGTCGAGTAGAAGAGCTGGCCGGGCAGCGCGATCATGCAGTCCACGAGGTCGGCCTCGACGATCGCCTGGCGAATCTCGCCCTCGCCCGACTGGTTCGAGGACATCGAGCCGTTGGCGAGCACGAAGCCGGCGAGGCCCGTCGGGGCGAGGTGGTGGATCATGTGCTGGACCCAGGCGAAGTTGGCGTTCTTCGCCGGGGGCACGCCGAACTTCCAGCGCTTGTCCTCTCGCAGGCGCTCGCCGCCCCAGTCGCTGACGTTGAAGGGCGGGTTGGCCAGGATGAAGTCGGCCCTGAGGTCGGCGTGGCGGTCGTTGTGGAAGGTGTCGCCGTGGGCGATCTGGCCCTCGATGCCGCGGATGGCGAGGTTCATCTTGGCCAGCCGCCAGGTCGTGTAGTTGGACTCCTGGCCGTAGATCGAGATGTCGGAGCGCGCCTTGCCGCCGTTGCCGTTGCCCGTGCGGTGGGCGCGGATGAACTCAACCGACTGGACGAACATGCCCGAGGAGCCGCAGCATGGGTCGTAGACGCGCCCGCGGTAGGGCGCGAGCATCTCGACGAGCAGCTTGACCACGCAGCGGGGCGTGTAGAACTCGCCGCCCTTCTTCCCTTCGGCGCTCGCGAACTGCGAGAGGAAGTACTCGTAGACCCGGCCGAGCACGTCCTTGCTGCGGCTCGCGGCGTCGCCGACCCTGATGTTGCTCACCAGGTCGATGAGCTGACCCAGCCGCTGCTTGTCCAGCGCGGGCCGGGCGTAGTCCTTGGGCAGAACGTCCTTGAGAGCCGGGTTGTCGCGCTCGATGCCGTCCATGGCACCATCGAGGAACTGCCCGATCTTCGCCTGGCGGGCCTGCGCCTTGAGGTGCGCCCACCGCGCCTCGGCCGGCACCCAGAACACCGGCGGCTCGGCGCCGCGGTACTCGTCCGGATCCTCGGGATCGGCCCCCTGCGCGCGCTCGGCCTCGAGCCTGGCGTGAAGCTCCTCGAAGGCGTCGGAGATGTACTTGAGGAAGATCAGGCCGAGGACGACGTGCTTGTACTCCGCCGCGTCCATGCCCCCGCGCAGCGCATCGGCCATGCGCCATAGCTCGGCCTCGTAGCCGATCGTGGCGCCGCCATTCGCGGACTCACGGTCGTTCGTGTACTTCTTTGCCAAGAGCTACCTCACTTGCCGCCTGCGCCAGGATAGTTGCCGTTCGGTCTCGGGCCCAGGGGATCCGGAAAGGGCCCGCTCCTTCCGGGGCGGGGCCCCTCCCGCCCGAAGGGCGGGCCACCCCCATGGCGGTGGCGAATCTGATTCCTGGAAGCGGTTCGTCGGGGGCGCGGAGCCGGGAGCATTCCTGAGGCAGAAGGGGCTCCATGAGCCTCTCCTGCGGAGAGGCTTGGAACCGCTTGGCCACGCGGTGGTGAGCGTCTTTTCGCGCGCCGTGCTTCACGAGGAGCCCGTCGTGGACCAGGCGCTGGAGGCGGCGCTGCAACGTGTGCAGGGCTGGGCGAGGCTCCGGAGGCGCGGTGCGGAGCCGGGGCTCGTCAGGCTCCCGCCACGCTCGACGGCTGGGAAGACGCGGCGGTCCTCCTCGTGGTGGTCGCGCTCGAGCCTGCGGCGGGGCTTGCTCATCGCGAGGGCGGCGCGCCCTGGTCAACGTCCGAGCCGCAGCTCGCGGCCAAGGCATTGGGCGACGAAGTTGTGGGCCGGCCCGTTCGCGACAAGCTGGCGGATGCGGTCCATGGTCTCCGCGGCGCGTCCGAGCGCCTCCGCGGCCTGCATCGTGGCCGAGTACGCCAGCCAGACGTCGGCGCCGGTGATCTCATAGCCGTAGCCCTCGACGAGCCACGCAAGCGCCGCGTACCCTGCCTCGATTGCGAACCCGGGCTGCGTGGCCGCGTGGTCGCGCGCGGCGCGCGCGAGCGTCTTCGGGTCGCAAGGCGACGCGCGGGCGAGCCGGATCGCGGCGTCGTAGAGGCCGAGCTCCTTGGCCGCCGCGAACCACTTCCCTTCCTCGCCGGGGGTCGACTTCACGAGGTCGGTGAGAATCTGCTCTGCCGGCTTGTGGGGGTACTTCTTGGCCACGGCGCGGAACGTCGCGAGGTACGTGCTGCCGCGGTTCGCGTAGAGCCCGTAGCGCGCGTACGCCTGCTCGACGAGCCCGGACGACAGGAGCATCTCCTCGCAGAGGGCGTCCACGTCGGCGTCGCTCGTCCAGGGTCCGCGCGACGACTCGGCGAGCTCGATCGCCTCGGCCTGCTTTCCCATGGCGCCGAGGGCCTTCGCGGCCCAGCGCTTGTACGGCCAGAAGCGCTCGTGCTCGAGAACGCCGATGATGTCCGCGTGGCGCTCGGCCCGGTAGAGCGCGCTCAGGCAAGCGGTCGCACCGTGGAAGTGGCCCCGCAGGTTCTTGTCGGGGCCGAGGGCCGTCCGAGTGATGTCGAGCAGGCGGTCCGCCCATGCGGACGCGACGTCCTTCGACGCGCACAGCTCGCCCCAGTGGTCGGCCAGCCGCTCGATGTACGGGATATGGTCGTTCGCGTGCGCCTCCCACAGCCGCTCGAGCCAGGCGTCGCGCGTGGCTGCGTCCGCGGGCGCCTTGGCGATGATCGCGGCGAGATCTTCGACGGCGTGGTTCACGGCGGTCCCGATCGCGCCGGACGAGCTGTCCACCTGCTCGATCGCCGGCGAGACGCGTTCGAGGAAGAGCACGGCGCCCTCGGCCGCGAGCACGGAATCGCGGCGTGCGACCTTCTTGATCTCGCTGACCGCTTGCTTGACGCGCTGGATCGCGGGCCGCGACTTCCACCCGAACGCGTGGCGGCGGAAGCGCGCCTGGAACTCCCACTTGTGCCCTTCCGAGCCCGGCGTCGTTCGGCGCGCGCTCATGATGCCCCCAGGGCGCGATCGAGCTCGGCGCGGAGTGCAGGGAAGCGCCGGTGCTCGGTCCTGAGCGAGGCGACCCAGCGGGCCGCTTCGGGCGAGCGGTCGCACGCGACGCAGGCGGCGACGAGATCCGCCGCGTGGCCGTAGTGGCGGCGTCGCTTCTGCTCGGTGACTCCAGTCAGCCGGCTCTCGGCGGCCCTTCGCATCGCCAGGAGCACGTCCATTCGGGCAACATCGGGTACGCCGTCGATGCCGGCCTGCAGGAGGAGTTGCTCGACCTCGGGCGTGGCGAGGCGAGGCGCGGCTTCATCTGCGGTCACCAGAGTGAGCTCCTCGAGGTCCATTGC
This sequence comes from Planctomycetota bacterium, assembly GCA_016213895.1. GTDB lineage: Bacteria > Planctomycetota > B15-G4 > B15-G4 > JADJEK01 > JACQZJ01. The sequence goes on from JACQZJ010000196.1 coordinate 12,760, forward strand.
TCGGCGAACCGAAAGCGCGGCGCGGTGAGGTCGAGGCGCCGCCGTCCCGTCGCAAAGAAGCGCCGCGAAGAGAGGGAAGAGCAGGTGGCCGGCATGCTCTTCGTCAGACCAGCCGAGTCCGGGCGCCGCTGAGAGGAGCTTCGCGGCCGGCTCGAACTCGCCCATGAGCACATGAAGAAACGCGCGCTGCCGGTGCTCCTCCTTCGGGCACGCCGCGAGGGCAGCGGCCGCCCGCTTCCGGACCGCGGCCTTCCGCAGCGCGGTGCCCAGCCAGCGGCGCAGGCGCAGCATGTTCGGATCGGCGCGCCACGCGCGCTCGAGTCGCGCGGGCAAGTCTGTCCGCCCGAGCTCCTGGGCCGCCAGCGCGGCTCCGTCCAGGAACTCGGCGCGAGCGTACTCCTTGTCGGCGACGACCTCGGCAGCCTCGTCGAACGCCAGGAGCGCAGCCTTCCAGTCGCCGGCCTTGACCAGGCTCTCGCACCACACCCGGAGATCGTCGGCGCGCCTCGTCGAGCGCGCAACCTTCGCCAGCCCCTCGGTTCCCTCGAGCCTGGACACGACCTCGCGCAGCCAGCGGTCCTCGTCGCGGTCCCACTCGCCGTGGCGCTCGCCTCTTGCCTCCTGGGCGACGAGCCTCCTCCACCGCGGGAGGAAGTCTTCCAGCTCCGGGAGCAGCTCGACAGCCACGTGCTCCATCTCCCGCAGCGGCTCGAAGAAGAGCCCGACGCTGCGGACCTCGGCAATCGCCGCGCGCACCGCCTCGGCGCGTTCTGCAGGCGCGGCGAGCATGTACGCCGACACGACGTATTGAGCCGCGCACTCGCCGGTATCGACCCCGAGCACCTCGTCCAGCATCTCGTGCTGGCCGAGGTCGATCTCGCCTTCGCCGATCGGCCGAAGCAGGGCTCCGAAGATTCGATGAGCGGCGGCGTAGTCCTTGCGGAGGAAGGCGCCGGAGCCACGGCGCAGGCGCTCGTCGACTTCGGAGGGATCAGCGTGGCCGAGGCGTTCGGCGGCCTTTGCGAACGAGACGACCTCGGCGACCTCGTCGTCACCGACGGCCGGCGGCACCCAGCCGGAGCCGCAGCGGGCGGCGCGGCTGATGATGGAGTTGACGGCGCGGCCGTGGACGCGCTCGTCGACCTGGTCCAGCATCTCGCGGACCAGCTCGCGCAAGGCGTCTGCGCTCATCGCCTCGAGCGCGTGCTCCACCTCGCTGCTGCCCGTGTCCGCTGCGGGATTTCGCCTCCTTTTCATCGCGCTCCCTCAAGCCTTGCCAGCGCCAGCGTCCATTGGCTCCGCCGCGAGCCGTCCGACACGCTCCGCTTCCTCTCGCTCGCGCGTCAGCTCGGCCTTGAGCTCCTCCTCCGTCGGGAGGTACATCTGGTAGCGCGCGGCGAGGATCAGCTCGTTGTCCTCGGGCAGCGTGATCTTCACCATCGCGTCGTTCTTCTCGGAGCACAGGACGATGCCAACGGTCCGCTCCTCGTGCTCGGCGCGCTGGAAGCGGTCGAAGTAGTTCACGTACATCTGCATCTGCCCGAGGTCCTGATGCGTCAGCTTGCCGAGCTTCAGGTCCACGAGGACGAACGCGC
>JACQZJ010000197.1 GCA_016213895.1 Planctomycetota bacterium
AGCGTGCGAAGGAGTCAAGCAACCGGAAAGGTCGGCATGCTGTCTGACTCATTTCCACACATTTCGACGGAACCTCGGTGCGGGACGCCGCCTTGACCGGGGAGATCGCGGGACTGCTGAGCTGGCCGGACGATCGTCTTGTTGCGGCCGGGTTCCGTGGCCTGCTCGGCATCGGGAATCGGGACGCTCTGCGAATCATCGAGGGAGCGATCGATGCCTCCGCGGGCCTGGGTCTGCGCACGGATCAGGCCGAGAAGGCGTTCCTCGAGGCGTGTGGCAGCGTGGCGAATCCAGCGCTGATCGGGCCCTTTCTGGCGGCGGTGCATGCTCAGCGGAGCGGCCAGGTGGAGGGAGTGTTCTCGCGGGCGGAGAGAACGGTGATGGAACGCCTCGAATGGAGTATTGCGTGGAGAAACATTCCGGACCGTTGGAGGGATGAGACGCGGCTCTCCTTGCGCCGTGCCATGGAGGAGGTCGGGGCTGATGCTCTCGAGATGATCGAGCTCGTGTTCTGTCTCCTGAAGGTCGCGAGGCCGGAGGACGTTCCGGTTCTGGAGAAGGCGGTCGAGTCGTCCGAGCGCCTCAGTTGCTACCGGAGCGAGGTTGCGGAGCTGCCAAGAGAGTAGAAGGAAGGAGTTGGAGCGGGTGACGGGGATCGGACCCGCGACATCCAGCTTGGGAAGCTGGCACTCTACCAGCTGAGTTACACCCGCGTCCGGGGGACAAGTAGAGAGGGTCGGGGCGGGGAAATCAACGGGGTGGAGGGGCCTGGAGGCGAGATTCCGGGCGGGCCGGGGCCGCGCCTCACAGGGTCGAGAGCAGGGTGTGGAAGAGGGTCGGCTCGGCCGTGTAGTTGAAGTGGGCGTAAAGGCGGCCGATGGCGCGAAGCGGCCTGGGGTCGGCGATCTCGCCGAGCGCGATGGCGGCGTAGCGGCGCACATGGGCGGGCTCGGAGCGGTTCTTGAGGAGCGCGGCCAGGGGCTCGATGGCGCCGCGGTCCTTGAACAGGCCGATGCCGTAGAGCACGGCGTTCCGGGCGTTGGGCTTGCGCTCGTCGGTGAGGCGCCTGAGCAGGATGTCGAGGGCCTCGCGGTCCTGCAGCAAGAGGCCGGCGAGCGCCGCGTTCGGAACGAGCTCGATGTCGATCTCGCCCTTGAGCAGCTCGCGTACCGCGTCCTTGGCCTCGACCCAGCCCATGAGGCCGAGCGCAAGCGCCAGGTAGCCGCGCAGGATCGGGTCCTTGTCCTCGGCGAGAGCACGCGCCACGTCCTTCCCGGCGCGCGTGTCGCCGACGAGACCCAGGCCCAGAGAGATGGCGGCGCGCGTGGCGTGATCGCGTTCGACGGCCAGGCGCTCGAGCAGCAGGTCGAGGGCGCCCGGGTCCTTGGCCAGGCCGATGCCGAGCGCGGCAAAGGCGCGGCGCGGGTAGCCGCCGAAGGTGAGGCGCGGCGGCCCGAGCACGCCGCTTCCCTGTACCATTCCCCTCTCCGGCTCGTCGAGCGTCTGGCCGAGCGACGCGGCCGCGGCGCCGCCGACCTCGCCCAGGGCCACGGCCGCGAACAGGCGCACGCCGAGGTCGCCCTCCTCCTGGTCGAGCGCGGCGATCGCCTCCTGGGTCTCGGGATCCCCGGTCCGGGCATACAGCGCGCCCAGGCCGATCGCGGCCGCGCGCCGCGCGTGCACGTCCCCATCCTTGAAGTGTTCGAGCAGCGACTCGCGGCTGGCCGTGTCCCCGAGCATGCCGAGCGCGAGCACGAGGTAGCCGCGCGCGATCGCGGGCGGCTGCTTCCTGCGGCCCAAGAGCTCGCGCAGGGGCACGCTCAGCTCGGGGCTGCCGGCGAGGCCCGCGCCGATGGCGATCCCGCACTGCACCTTCGACTCGAAGGAGTGGAAAGCCTGCGGCCTGAGCAGCTCCTGGAAGACCGCCAGGATGGCCGCGGCGCCGCCGCCGCCCGCGGCTGCCGCGCCCTCAGCCGGCGCAGCCGCCGCCAGGTCATGCACCCGCACCGCGCCGCCGCCGTCGAGGGCGGCGAGCGCTTGTCCGTCCGGCGACCAGGACAGGGCCCTCGCTCCGCCCTCGTGACCGGGAAGCAGCCTGGCCTCGATGCCGGCGCCAGCCTTGAACCGCAGCACGCGCACCGTGCCATCCGTGCAGGCCACGGCCAGCGCCACGCCGTCCGGCGACCACTGCAGGCCGGCGGCGCCTCCTTCCGCCTGGGCCAGGGCCCCTGCCGCCGACTCCTTCCTGGCGTCCCAGAGCAGGAGCGCGCCGTCGCTGCCACAAAGCGCGAGCAGCGCGCCGTCCGGCCGCCAGGCCACGGCGGCGATCGGCCCCGCGCGGTGCTCGTGCCGCGCCAGCTCCGTGCCGGAGCGCGTGAACCAGACGCGCACCGTGCCGTCCCGCGAACCCGAGGCCAGGCGCTCGCCGCCCTTCTGCCAGGAGAGCGTCGTGACCGCGTCCTCGTGGCCCGAAAGCGCCATGAGCAGCTTCTCGCCCCGCGCGATGAAGACGCGGATCACGCCGTCCGCCGTGCCCACGGCCAGGCGCTCGCCCCGCTCGGGATCCCAGCAGAGAGACGTGACCCGGGCTTCGCCCGGCAGGGTCGCGAGCACCCTGCCGGTGCGCACGGACCAGATCGAGACCCCGCCCTCCTCGCCGCCGGCCGCGATGGCGTCGCCGGCCGGCGACCACGCTGCCGCGGTGGGGCGGAAGCCCAGCTCGAGCAGCGGCTCCACGGCCCCGGCGCGCCAGGCCAGCACCTTCCCGTCGCCGGTGAACGCGGCGAGGCCGCCGCCCAGAGGGTCGAAGCCGAGCGCGACTGCTCCGGCGCCGCCCAGGTCGACGAGGAGCGGTGCGGCGCGCGCGGCGGGTTCTTCCAGCGGCGCCTCCGCGGCTCCATCCGCGACCGCTGCCGCGGCCTCCCGCGGCTCCGGGAGCAAGCCGAGCGCGATCGCCGCGGTGAAGCGCATCTCGGCCTCGGCCTTGCGGTCCTGCACGATGTCCGCGAGATCCGGCACGGCCGCCGCGTCGCCCAGCACGCCGAGCGCGAGCACCGCGGCGCGCCGCACCTCGAGCACGTCGTCACGCAGCGCCCGCCGCAGGGCCGGACCGGCCTCTCTGCCGCCGGTGCGCGCGAGGGCCATGAGCAGCGCGGAGCGCAATCCCGGGTCGGTCTCGCCGAGTTCCTTCTCGAGCGCCTGGGCGATGCTCGCCCGGTCCTCGCTGCTCGCCGGCGGAAAGACCCCCTTGCCGCCGCCCAGGGACTTCCGATTCTCCTCGAGCCGCGCCGCGATGAGCGGCTCCTGGTTCATGTACCACCAGTACTCCCAGGACTCCTCGCGGAAGTCCGCCTGGGGGCCCTGTCCCGGTCCGACGTTGATGCGCTGCATGGTGGCCTGCCCGAGAAGCGGCGGCGCGAGCAGGGCCGGAAGGAGCAACGCCAGGGTACGCGGGACGCGCATGTAGCCACCTCGGGGTCCGGAAGCACGTTCTCTGCCTTGCATTACGATGAACCGGCCGCTTGGGCGCAAGCTCTTCCGCCCGAGATCGCACGGCTCCCGCCGCACGTCGCCGGTGCTTCGACTTCGTCAAGAACCTTGGCGCCGGGTCGTGGATAGGGGATACACTTTGCGTCGTGGTTCCTGCGAGCCTTCAGGACACACTCCAACCACCCAGCAACGCCGAGGTAAAGCGCGTGAAGAGAAGGACGCTCCCGCCGCCCGCAGTGGCGGCCGCAGTGCTGTGTTTCCTGCTGCAGGGGGGCTCGAACGCGTCGACGCTGACGATCGACGGCAGGAAGTACCGCCCGGACAAGCTCATGGGCGACCCCATCACGGTCGCGATCAGCGGCGCGGCCGGCGTGCCGGCCACGCTCCTCGTCGACGTCTCGCCCGGCCCGACCGTGCTCTACGGCCAGACTCTTCCATTGGGCTTCACGCCCGCGCTCGTGCTCATCCCGCTCCCGGCCATCCCGGCCGGCGGGACGCTCGAGTTCAGCGCGACCGTGCCGTCCCTGCCGGCGCTGCACGGGCTGAGCTTCTACCTGCTGGCCGCGGTGCATGATCCCTCCTTCCCCTTCGCCCTCGACTTCTCGAACGGCGCCCAGCTCGTCATCAAGGACCGCAACATCCAGCTCGCCGGCAACTCGCTCACTCAGTACCCGTACTTCGAGCACGTGCGCGCCGTCAACCAGGGCGCGCCCGTGGAACTCGGCATCGACCCCACGCGCTACCCGCTGATCATCGGCCAGAGCGCGGACGTGTACGTGGTGCAGTCGAAGACCAAGGCGGAGTGGCTGCTGAACGCGGCGCTCGTTGACGTGACCGGCGGCGCGAAGTTCTTCACCTTCGCCGGCGGCACCATCCAGGCCAACACGCTGACGCTCGACACCGGCACTCTCAGCGGCAACACGGGCGGCACGGACATGGGCGTGCCCTACGACGTGGTCATCGACTTCAACCAGGACGGCCTGTTGAACGGCACGGACCTGATCGACGGCTACGGCGACGAGGCCGGCTTCTACGTGGTGCACGACATCGCGGCCGCCGGCCCGCTGGCGGTGAAGGAGATCCTCTACAACGTCGGCATCAGCTTCGGCGGCCAGAACACCTACTACCCGGTGAACATCGCGTCGCTCGGCCAGCTGCCGCTCGTGGTCGTGAGCCACGGCAACGGGCACAACTACCAGTGGTACGACCACATCGGCTACCACCTGGCGTCCTACGGCTACATCGTGATGAGCCACCAGAACAACACCGTGCCCGGCAGCCACACCGCGGCGATCACCACGCTCGCCAACACCGACGAGATCATCGGCCAGCAGGCGACCATCGACGGCGGCGCCATGAACGGCCACATCGACTCGCACCGCATCACCTGGATCGGCCACAGCCGCGGCGGCGACGGCGTGGTGCGCGCCTACGACAAGCTTTTCGACGGCACGTACACGCCCGTCAACTACACGATCCACGACGTCGCGCTGGTGTCGAGCATCGCGCCGGTCGACTTCGGCGGGTTCTCCGACTCGCATCCGCACGGCGCCAACTACCACCTCTGGGTGGGCCAGGCGGACGCGGACGTCACCGGCTGCGCCTCGCTCGACGAGGCGCAGTGGTACAACATCCACGACCGGGCCGAGCAGATCCGCCAGTCAGTGTCGTTCTACGGCGTGGGCCACGGCGACTTCCACGACGGCGGCGGCAGCTCGGTCGCCTCCGGCCCCTGCCTCGTCGGCCGGGCGCTGACGCACGACCTGATGCGCGGCTACCTGCTCGCCCTGGTGAAGCACCACATCGAGGGCAACGTGCCGGCGAAAGACTACCTCTGGCGCCAGTTCGAGTCCTTCCACCCGATCGGCGCGCCGGCGACGAACCCGTGCGTGCACGTCAACCTCATGTATCGCGACGGCGCCGCCTCCGGCAAGTACGTGATCGACGACTTCCAGACGAACAGCGCGCTCAACAAGTCCAGCTCGGGCGGCTCGGTTTCCTTCACGGTGACGGCGGTCACCGAGGGGAACATGGACGACGCGAACTCGGTCTTCACCAACGACGCCAGCGACCTGTTCAACGGCTTCACCAACGACGGCAGCGGCGACAGCAGCCGCGGCCTGGTGTTCACCTTCGACGGCGCCGCGGACTATCGCCTGACCTTCAACGTCCTCTCCGCGGCGAGCGACATCTCCGGCTACGAGTACCTCTCCTTCCGCGCCGCCCAGGGCACGCGCCACCCGCTCAACACGGCCTTCCTCGGCGACACCACGTTCGACGTGGCGCTCATCGACAGAAAGGGCGTGGTCAGCGTGATCGACGCCAGCGCCTTCGGCGGCGGGCTCGAGGAGCCCTACCAGAGGACGAGCTGCGGCAGCGGCGCGGGCTGGAACACGGAGTTCGAGACGGTCCGCATCCGGCTCGACGACTTCATGAACAACGGCTGCGGCGTGGACCTCACGGGCATCGCCGCGATCGAGTTCCGCTTCGGCCCTTCCCACGGGACGCCCCAGGGGCGCCTGGGCATCGACGACCTCGAGCTGACCACGGACTGAGCGAGCCGCAAAGGAGAGACACGATGAACAGCATGGGCAAGATCGGACTCGCGGCGCTCTTCGCTTCGGTCCTGGCCACGGGCGTCACCGCCTTCGTGCGCATGTCGCAGGACGGCGCGCCGCCGCCGGTGCCGGCGGACGTGATGCAGCGGAGCGTGCGGCTGCTCTTGGCGCAGCGCTTCACGCTGGACGAGGCCTACGTCCACTGGTGGCGCAAGGAGCAGCCGCGCGTGGCCGCGGGCTGGCTCCTGGTGCTCGAGGTGGACAAGGACCTGGTCTACCCGCGGCAGATGAAGGAGCCGGTCCTCTACGCCGGCCGTGAGACCGCGGAGCGCGTGAACTTCGGACACGAATCCGGGCGCGTGATCGCGCTCGTGCCCGGGGACGTCGACCTGGCGCGCGCGCCGCTCTTCTTCGGCCAGGCCGCGCTCCCCGAGGAGGTGGACGCGGCGTGGATCGAGGCCGAGCTCGCGGCCGCGCTGCGGGCGGGCGCGACGCCTCCATCACAGGCCGAGATCGAGGCCGCGCAGATCGAGCCGCTGCACCTCGCCGACCAGTACAACCTCTTCCTGCGCGCGGCCGACCTGATCGAGGAGCACTCGCCGCAGGAGGCCGACCTGGTGAGCGGCCTGCGCGCTCCGCGCATCGACCGGCGGTAGTCCCCCGCGCGCTCCGGGTCACTCCGACTCGCGGCGCGGCGCGGGACACGGCAGCGTGATCGGCAACTCGGTCACGCTGCCGTCCTCGGCGACCTGCAGGCATAGCGACTGATACGGCTCGAAAGTCAGCACCAGCGGAGTGCTTCTTCCGCGGTGGTGGAGGGTCAGCCGCACGGTCTGCGGGGCCTCGGCGAACGACTGGCCGTAGCGCAGGGGGTAGCCGATGGTGCGTGACAGCGGATGGGCGAGGAACAGCACGAGCTGCTCGCCCTCGACGCGGCAGGTGAACTCGGGCAGGTCCGCTCCCTCGAGGAGCGGCGGATGCGCCACCACCTCGGCGAGTCGGCTCTTCACGTTCGGCAGCGCCAAGAGCGCGGCGAGGTCCTCCTCGTAGCTCTTGGCCTCGCCGTGCCCGGGCCGGGAGGGCGTCCGCTTCAGGCAGAGCGGCAGGCCCTCGCGGGCGAGCGCCAGCACGTGGCGCAAGGCCAGGGCGTCGAGCCACTCGACGTCCACGTAGAGCGCGGAGAAGCGCGCCTCGCCGATCCAGAGCGCGCCGCCTTCGCAGCGCGCCGCGGGCAGGAACGCGGCCGACACCCAGGTCGGGCGGTAGCCCACGGTCTCCGCGGGAAAGCGCTGATACTGCATTTCCCAGTGGTACTCGGCGCTCGGCCGGCGCTGCTCCTCGGGCAGGCGGTCCTGCATCCAGGCGTCCTCGAGCGGCAAGTAGACGGCCAGGTCCGTCCACGGCTTGCCGCGGCGCATGAGCTCGCTGACCTGGCGCAGGTAGCGGTTGAAGGCCAGGAGCTCCGGGGCGAGCGCGCCGTCTTGGCCGACGTGCACCGAGGCGTAGAACTCGTTCTGGCCGCCCGGCGGGTTGTACGGCATGCCGTGCCACACGATCAGGTTGACGCCGTTGGCGAAGAGCGCGTCGGCCACGAGCTTGAGATCGGCGACCTGCTCCTCCTTCTGGTGCGGCGACGGGCCGGGCCAGCGCTGCCAGCCGTACAGGCAGGTGAAGGCCTCGGCCGAGACCACCGTCTTCCTGGTCAGCGCGGCGGCCGAAGCGGCGATCTGCGCTACCTGCGGATCGAAGAGCACCGCTTCGCTCTCGGGGACGTCGATCTCGGCATAGGCGGCGAGCAGGTCGGTGGGGGCCCCCAGGCACTGCACCCGCGAGCGCGCGCCGAGCCGATGGCAGATCTCGGTGAAGGGCTTGTAGAACTCGCGGATCACGACCTCTGCGAGCAGCGCGCGGTAGTCGTAGCGCACGTCAGGGTGCGCCGCGAGGCTCTCCTTGAAGGGGGCGAGGTCGTAGCCGAAGCGCGCGCGAAACTCCTCGTCGAGGCCGGTGGTCCACAGCCCTTCGGTGTGCACCTCCCAGGAGTCGCAAAAAAGCGCCGACGGCGAGCCGGCGAGCGCCGGCCGCAGCGCTCCGCCGACGCGTTCCGCGTAGCGCTCGAGCGCGCCGCGATCGAGGTGATTGAGGACGAGGGACGGCTCTCGCGCGGGGTGCTCCCAGGAGCGGCGGATGCGCTGCTCCGACGGGCCGGAGAAGGTGCGCGCGGCGTCGCCCTCAGGCACCTGTGAATCGCCGAACGGCCAGAGAGTCCCGCAGGTGAAGTCGCAGCCGAGTCCGATGGAGTCGGCGTAGCGCTTGGTCTCGGCCACGACGCGCGACCACTCGGGCGAGAGCCACGATGGCCCGGGCGGGCTGTCTGGCAACGCGTACACCCAGGCGATCTCGACCCCGCCGAAGCCGTTCCGCTTGAGCCAGTCGAGCTGGCAGCGGACGTCCTTCTCCTCGATCGGCCCTGAGAACCACCACCAGCGCGTGTACGGCCTGCCGTCGCGGTAGGGCGTGGGGGAAGAAGCGGCGCCGCCGGCGGCGCAGCCGCCGGCGAAGAGCAGCATGAGCAACGCAGGAAGCCTCCCGAACATCCGTCACCTCGTCTCGCGTACGTGCGTGTCCTTCATGGCGAGTGTAGCGCCGGCTCGACAGCGCGGGCGCGGCGCACAGGCTGGTGCAAGGGAAAGGGCCGGAGGCTTCGGGGAGCCTCCGGCCCTTCTCCTGGGGTTCAGGGACGGTCTCGTCGAGAGCGCGTCGCTACGGGACGATGGTCACGCCGAGGGCGTTCGACGACATGAGGTCGGTGACGACCACGCTGTCCTGGGTCACGACCTGCAGGTAAAGGTCGAATCCGAAGGCGACGGGCGGGATCACGCCCGAGGCCGGGAAGCTGGCCACCGGCACCGGGAACACGACGTAGTTGACCGGCACGAGGTAGAGGTTGCAGTTCGGGTTGATCGGCGCCGTGGTCAGCCCGAGTCCGAGGAAGAGAGCGGCGAGCCTGCCGGGGTTGAAGTTCGAGAAGTTGAGCGTGAGGGTGCCGCCGCCCTCTGCGGCGCCCGAGAGCGCGATGGTCGGGATCAGGCCCGTGCCCGAGTCCGGGCAGCCGGCGCCGACGCTCCACCAGCAGGTCGCGGAGTTCAGCGCGCCAGGCGTGCGCACGACGAAGGCGTTGAGCGCGGGATCGAAGTCGAGCCAGGCGTGGGTGCACCACGGGTTCGGGTAGTCGCCGCTGCGGAAGACGCCGGCGGGGAGGAACGTGCCGTCTGGGCCGAGCATCTGGGCGCCGTCGAAGATCTTGTCCGTGGACGGATAGCCGCTGTCGACCACGCCGACCATGTCCACGATCGTGCCGTAGCCGGAGAGCACGGTGAGCAGGTCGCCGTCCGGATCGAGGTTGGTGTTCAGCAGCGCCGCCACGGCCGCGGCCGCGGCCGCGTCGGTCGCCTTGAGCACGTAGAACGTGTTGGAGCCGTTCTCGATGCGGTCGCTCGTCCCGATGTTGTAGTCCAGCGCCGGCTCGGCCGTGTCGCCGAGCACGAAGAAGCCGTCAACGGGAATCGTGTAGCCGGTCAGGTTCCACACGCGGTCGAGGATGCCGGCCGCCGTGCCGTCTCCCTCCACGATCAGGACGAGGTAGTCCGTGAGGGCCGCGCTCGGCACGCCCACCACCTCGATCATCTCCAGGTTGTCCGTGCCAGTGTGGCTGCCGTAGATCTCGTTCAGGCGAAGCTGGGCAGGATCCTGCCCGAACGCCTGCGAGGCCGCGAGAGCGGCCGCAGCGAAGAACGCGAGGGTCTTCATAGCTCCAAGTCTCCAAGTAGAAGTCAGTTAGGCTGTCCACCCAATGCCGTGTCCGGTTCTCGCTCGGGCCGGTCGGTCGGGTGAGAGGATCTTCACCGCTTCCTGTGAAGGAAACATGGCTGTCCGGCAAGAAGCCGGCAAGATCCGTCGCACGCTGGTTCCGACACCGGATCCGCGCAGGCTCGAACGAAACCCCGAAGCCCAAGAATTGGACCAAAACGGGGCCCGGATGGGTAGCACCTGCCGGCCTCTTTTCCAGCGCGGATTGCGGGCTGCACCCGCCGCCGGATCGGGAAGATAGCGCGCTGGAGCGGTTGCGCCGGAGGCGTGCATGCGGCGGGTGGTCGTGATCGACGTGGTCGGGCTCACGCCCGCGCTCCTGCCGCACGCGCCGCACCTCGCGCGACTCGCCGGCGAGGGCTTCGCCGCGCCGCTCTCTCCCGTGTTTCCCGCGGTGACCTGCCCGGTGCAGGCGACGCTCCTCACCGGCGCGCCCCCAGCGCGGCACGGCGTCGTGGGGAACGGCTGGTACTTCCGCGACCTGGCCGAGGTCTGGTTCTGGCGCCAGTCGAATCGGCTCGTGCTTGGGGACAAGGTCTGGGACGAGGCGCGAGCGCGCGATCCCTCGTTTACCTGCGCGTACCTCTTCTGGTGGCACGCGATGCACGCCGCGTGCGACCTCGTGGTCACGCCGCGGCCGGCCTATCCGGCGGACGGGAGGAAGATCCCGGACGTCTGGACCGAGCCGCCGGAGCTGCGCGACGAGCTGAACGCGCGGCTCGGGCCCTTTCCGCTCTTCGACTTCTGGGGGCCGCGCGCGGGCAGCCGCTCCTCTGCGTGGATCGCCGAGGCCGCGCTCTGCGTGCTGGATGCGGCCGCGCCCGCGCTGACTCTCGTCTACCTGCCGCACCTCGACTACTGCCTGCAGCGCCTCGGGCCGCATGACGAGCGCATCGCTCAGGAAGTGCGCGGCGTGGACGCGCTCGCCGGGCGCATCATCGAGCAGGCGCGCGCGTGCGGCGCCGAGGTCGTGGTCCTCTCGGAGTACGGCATGAGCGCGGTCTCGGGCGCGGTGCACGTGAACCGCGTGCTGCGCGAGCACGGCTACCTGCGGGCGCGCGACACCCTGGTGGGGGAGCTGCTCGACTGCGGCGGGTCGCGCGCGTTCGCCGTGGCCGACCACCAGGCGGCGCACGTCTACGTTCGGGACGCCCAGGACGTCGAGGAAGTGGCGCGGCTGCTCGCACGCACCGAAGGCGTCGAGCGCGTGCTCGGCGCGGTGGAGAAGCGCGCGCTCGGCCTGGACCACGAGCGCGCGGGCGAACTCGTGGCCGTGGCCGCGAAAGACCGCTGGTTCACCTACTACTACTGGCAGGACGACGCGCGCGCCCCGGACTTCGCGCGCACGGTCGACATCCACCGCAAGCCGGGCTACGACCCGGTCGAGCTGTTCCTCGATCCCGCGATCCGCCTGCCGCGGCTCAAGGTGGCGGGCAAGCTGCTCCGGAAGGCGCTCGGCTTCCGCTGTCTTCTGGACGTGATTCCGCTCGACGCCTCGCTCGTGCAGGGCTCGCACGGCCGCCTGCCGGACAGCGACGAGGAGGGACCGCTCCTGCTCTGCTCGAAGGCCGCGCTCGCGTGCGAACGGGTGCGCGCGCAGGACGTGCGCGCCCTCCTGCTGCGCCTTCTTTTCGATTCCTGAGGGAACGGGCCGGCCGCGCGCGGCGTAGGATAGAAACTGAATCCGCCGTTCCTTTCCTCGGAAACGGAGTCCGTGTGTCCATACCTTCGCGATCCGCCCTTGCCGCCCTCTTGGCGTGCGCCGTGTCCGCTCCGTCCCTTCTCGCCCAGGAAGACGTCCAGACCACCGCCTCCGGGCTGCAGTTCCAGGTGCTGGCGAAGGGTGACGACAGCGTGCACCCGAAGCTCGGGGACAAGGTCAAGGTGCACTACACCGGCACGCTCGTGGACGGCACGAAGTTCGACTCGTCGCGCGATCGGGGCGTCCCGGCCGAGTTCGTGCTCGGGGGCGTGATCCCGGGCTGGAACGAGGGCCTCCAGCTCATGACCCCGGGCGCGCGCTTCCTCTTCACCATCCCGCCGGAGCTGGCCTACGGCGCGGAGGGGAGGCCGCCGCGGATCCCCGCCAACGCCACGCTCGTGTTCGACGTCGAGCTGATCGAGGTGACGCCGGGCAAGGGCTTCCCCGAGTTCGTGCCGGGCAATCCGGAGAAGCAGGTCAAGCTGGAGAACGGCCTGATCTACGAGGTGCTCGAGGAGGGGGAGGGGCGCAATCCCACGAGCGACGAGCCCCTGGAGCTGGACTATGCCTTGTGGACGACCGCGGGCAAGCTGCTCGACACGTCGGCGACCAAGAGCCCGGTGAAGGGGCCGGCCGAGACCATGACCGTGGCGTTCCTCAAGGAGGCGCCCCTGCTCATGAAGCCGGGCGCGCGCTGGCGCTTCGAGGTCCCGCCGGAACTCGGTTTCGGCGACAGGGCGCAGCCCGGCCTGGAACCCAACTCCACCACGATCTGGGAGCTGAAACTCGTGCGCAGCATCGAGCCGCTGCCCGTTCCCGAGTTCGAGCTGCCCGCCGACGAGGAGCTGCAAACGACCGCTTCGGGGTTGAAGTACCAGGTCGTGCGCGAGGGCGAGGGCACGCCGCCGCTCATGGGGCAGGATGTCACGGTGCACTACGCCGGCTGGCTGACCGACGGCACGCTTTTCGACTCGTCCTTCACCCGCGGGGAGATGGCCACGTTCACGCTCGGCCGGGTCATCGCCGGCTGGAACGAGGGCCTGCAGCTCATGAAACCGGGCGCGGTCTACCGCTTCGTGATCCCGTCTGACCTCGCCTACGGCCAGCGCGGCGCGCCGCCCGCGATCGGTCCGGACGCCACGCTCGTCTTCCACGTGGAGCTGGCGCCGTAGGGGCTCCGCCGCGGTCCTACTTGCCGCCGAGGGCCTTCTCGGCCTCGCCCGCGAGCAGCGGGTCGTTCAGCGCCTTGGCCAGGAGCTTCACCGCGCGCAGCAGGCTCGGGTCCTTGGAGTGCAGGGCCATCTCCGCTTCCTGAGCGAAGCGGGGCTCCTTCTTGCCGCCCGCCGCCGCGCCGGCCGCAAGCAGCAGGCGCTCGAGCGGGTCGTCCGCTGACTTCCAGTACTTCAGGTGGGGTGCGCCGTCGAAGGAGACGCCGCTTTCGACCAGCAGGGGAGCGGTCATGGCCAGCACCTTGGGGCTGTCCAGGTTGATGAGGCGCTGCGCCGAGCGCGCGTCGAGCAGCGCGGCCTGCTCCAGGGCGAAGACCGCCGGGCTGTCGAAGGGATCGCCGATGCCCTCGGTCTTCAGCGCCTCGAAGAGCGCGTTCTCCAGGCCGAAGCGGAACTTGTCCTCGAGGCCGGTCTTCTCGCCGGCGTCCAGGTACGGCTCCTCGGAGAGCCACTCGAGCTGCGTGGCGGTGAAGGTGGCGATGTGGAACACGCCGGCGCGCGGCTTCTCGCCGCCTTCCAGCTTGCGCGTGGGATGCACCAGCAGGCGCAGGCCGGAGCCATACGCGACCACTCCCTCGTCCTTGAACTCGCAGGCCAGCACGAAGTCGTGGATCTGGAAGCCCGATGACGGGAAGCGGCGCACGCTGCGCGTGAAGTACAAGTCCGCCACCGTGCCGCGCAGGCGCCTGGTGCCGAGGTTGTCCTCGTGCCACTCGACCGTGGCGCCCTCGAGCTGCACTTCCTTGGAGGCGCTGCGGCTGTTGCCGCCGTAGGGCATGAGGTGCGGCAAGAGGACGCGCACCGGCAGCAGGCCCAGGTCCGAGGACGCCAGCGCGCGGAAGAGCACGCTGTCTTGCAGGGTGGAGCCCGAGAGCGGGTCGGCCGCGCCCGCCGGATCCGAGTCGGCGTCGAGCTGCAGCGCGAAGTCAGGGAGCTTCGTCGAGCGGCCGGACGCATCTTCCATGGCGAGCGTGGTGGCGCCGCGGTACTTGTTGCCGGCGAGGCGTTCGTACCAGATGGTCCCGGAGAAGCTGGCGCGGCTGCCCGTCTTGACGTTGAGCGCGCTCGAGGGCACCGCGAGCGTGACCTGCAGGAGGCCGCCGCCGTCTGGCCGCCGCTTGGGCCTCTCAAGCCCCTGCGCCGAGGCCTGGGCCGGAATGGCCGAGACCGCGCCGAGGAGCAGCAGACACGCCAGGGTCGAGCGAGATGTCATGCGCTTGGCTCCGTCTTGTCTTCCGCCGGGAAGGGACGCTCGAGGAGGCGCGTCCCGCGCGGCCGCCGATGATAGCGGACGCGCCGCACCGGATCAGTCCACATCCGTCCTGAAGGACGGAGCGGGCAGGCCCTCGGTATTGCTCAGGTTGGGCTCGTCCGCCGTGCCCCAGGCGTAGCGCACGGCCGCGGGGTGCGCGATGCCCGCGCCGCGCACGAGCACGGTGTCTCCATCGATGACCGCCTGCGCGGGCACGAAGGCGCCGTCCTCCGCGCGAATGGTGAAGTGGGTGAGCGGGCCGCCGCGCGCCACCAGGCCGCCGCCCGCGTGATCGAACCACAGGCGGATCGCGTCTCCCTCGACCGCCATCTCGCGGTAGATCGGGCCGGAGCAGACGATGCCTTCCCGGCCGTAGGTTCGGGCCAACGCCCAGAGCGCGAGCCTGCGGGCCACCTCCAACTTGTTCAGCGGGTGGATGTCCTGTGGGTCGCCGATGTCCATGGTCACGGCCATGCCGGTGTTCGGCACGGCGAGCGCGAGCGTCTGGGCTTCGCGCAGCTCCGCCGCCTCGCCCGTGTCGCCGCCATAGGCAAACGGCGCGATCTGCACGTAGTAGAAGGGGAAGTCGCCCTGGCCGAAGTGGGCGCGCCAGTCGGCGATGAGCGCCGGGAAGAGCGCGCGGTACGGCTTGCCGCGGCCGACGTTCGACTCGCCCTGGTACCAGATGACGCCCCGCAGGCCGTAGGGGACGAGCGGCGCGATCATGCCGTTATAGAGTGACGCCGGCGTGTTGGCGTGGAGGCCCTCGAGGTGCGGAAGGGGCGGCAGGTCCGAGAGACGCACTCCGGCCGAGAAGCGCCACGCGCCGGCGAGCGGGATGGCGGCGCCGCTGCCCTGCGCCGGGCGCAGCGCGAGCATCTCGGCCTCGCCGAAGAAGCCGCCGGCGCCGCCCGTGTCGAGCACGCGCAGGGCGAGGGAGTTCTCTCCCGGGCGGACGAGCGCGGCCGGCACGCGATACTCCCGCGGCGTGGTGTGGCGGCCGTACGTCTCCTCGCCGCCGACCTTCACGCCGTTCCACCAGGCCGTGTCCATGTCGTCGATGCGCCCAAGGGAGAGGATCCAGTCCTGGCCCGCTTGCTCGCGCGGCACGTCCACGGAGCGCCGGTACCACACGATCCCGTCGAAATCGGCGAGGCCGACGTCGTCGAAGGAGGCCGGAAGCGAGAGCGCTTTCCACGCCGAGTCGTCCGCGCCGGGCGCGGCGAGGTCCGCTTCGCCCGCGAGCGCGACGAACCACTCGGCCATGCGGCCGCGGTTCATCTCCTCCACCTTCTCGGGCTCGCTCCGCAGCCTGTCGGCGAACACGAGCGCGGGCGCGAACTCCGGGAAGGCCTCGAGCGCGCCGCGGCTCATCCACGCCTCGGCCGCGGTGCCGCCCCAGTCCGCGCTGATCAGCCCGATCGGCATGCCCAGGTCGCTGTGCAGGGCGCGGCCGAAGAAGTAGCCGATCGCGGAGAAGGCCGCGGCCGACTCGGGCGTGCAGCGCGTCCAGGCGCCCGCGCAGTCGCCTCGCGGCTCGAGGGCGACGGCGTTTTCCACGGTGAAGAGACGCACCTCGGGCAGATCCGCCTCGCGCAGGATCTCGTCGTAGCTCGGCTCGCCGTGGAAGAAGGGGGCGGTCGCGGCGAGCGGCCACTCCATGTTCGACTGGCCCGAGCAGAGCCACACTTCGCCGATCAGCACGTCCTCGAGCGTGATCTCGTTCCTACCCGCGATGAAGAGGCGGTGCGGGCCGCCCGCCGCGGGCGTGTCGACGCGCGCCAGCCACCTGCCGTTCGAGTCCGCGCGTGCCAACGCTTCCTGCTCGCTCCAACTTCCCCGCACGCGGACCTCCTCTCCGGGAGCAGCGCGGCCGAAGACCGCGACCGAGGCGTTCTGCTGCAGCAGCATGTGGTCGGAGAAGAGCGCGGGCATGGTCACCTCGGCCGCGGCGGCCGGGGCGAGGACGAAGAGCAGCAGGGCGGTGACGGGAACAGGGGCGAGGCAGGCCGTGCGCGAGTTCAAGGTCGTTTCTCCACAGGAAGCGAGCTGGATCGCCGCCATGCTACACGGCGTACAATTCAGGATGGCGCGGACGCTGCGCGCCGCGGCAAGCAGAGTCGCCGCGGCGGCCAGGCGCACGAGGAAGCCGTCGCCGAGGATGAGGCTGCGTACGAGGAGCCGCAGCACACGGCCATGGAGATCCCCGTCGAGCTTGTGCCGACCGTCAGGAGGCTGATCGCGAGGCACGGGGAGGGTGCCTAACGGCTGCAGCGGGTGACGCTCCGTGCGGGCGCTGACCCGAGACGTGGCGCGCCGCGTCGCGGCTGGAGGCGCAGAATGTTGATCCGCTCCATCGTCAAGGCCCTGGTCCTGCCGCCGGCCGGGCTCATCCTGCTGGCCGTCCTCGGCCTGTTTCTCGCCCGCCGCTGGCGGAAAACCGGGCGCGCGTTCGCGGCTCTCGCCGCAGCCGCGCTCGTGGTCCTCTGCCTGCCGTGCGCGGCAGGTTGGCTCCTCGGCACGCTCGAGACGTACCCGGCTCTCAGCCCGGACTACGCCGCGCGCGAGGCAGGCGCCGTCGTCGTGCTGGCCGCCGATCTGGAGTTCCCGGGCGCGGAGTACGGCGGGCCGACCGTGGGGCCGCTGACCCTGCAGCGCGTGCGCTACGCGGCGCGGCTCGCGGCCCGGACCGGCCTGCCCGTGCTGGCGAGCGGCGGCGCGGTGGAGCGGGGCGCGCCGCCTCTGGCCGTGCTCATGCGCGGCGTGCTCGAGGAGGAGCACCGCATCAAGGTGCGCTGGATCGAGGACGCCTCGCGCACCACGCACGAGAACGCGCGCAACTCGGCGGCTCTGCTCGCGCGTCACGGGATCACGAAGGTCCTGCTCGTGACGCACGCCTGGCACATGCCGAGGGCGGTCGCCGAGTTCGAGGACGCGGGCCTCGCGGTCATCGCCGCGCCCACCGCCTTCCACGAGCCGCCGCGGCTCGAGGCCGGGGCGTTTCTGCCGTCCGCCAAGGCGCTCGGCCAGAGCCGCTTTGCGCTGCACGAGTGGCTCGGACTGGCCTGGCGCGCGCTCCTGCCCTGACCAGGAGCGGTCGCGCTTCTCTACATCCCGCCGAGCAGCTCCGCCGCGAGCGGGCCCGCGTCGTAGACCTTGACCAGCGACTCGAGGATGCCGGCCACGTGCACCGAGACCGCGCGGTCGGCGGCGTCCGCGAAGACGAAGCTGTTGGGCAGGCTCTGGATGTTGCCGTCGAAGATGAGGCCGACCAGCTCGCCCTTGCGGTTGATCGTGGGGCTGCCGGAGTTGCCGCCCGTGATGTCGCAGGTGCTCACGAAGTCGATCGGCGCGGACAGGTCGATGCGCGACTCGCGCTCGAGGTAGTTCGGCGGCAGGTCGAAGGGCGGCTTGTTGTCGAAGGCGCGGCAGCGGCCGAATAGACCGTAGAAGTTCGTCTTCCACGGCACGAGCGTGGTGTCCTCCTCGTAGCCCTTGGCCACGCCGAAGGCGAGCCGCAGGGTGAAGGTGGCGTCCGGGTAGACCGAGTTGCCGAAGACGGCGAAGCGCGCCCGCGCGATCTTCTCCTGGCCCTGAGTGATGCGGAAGGACAGCTCCTCGGCGCGCTGCTGCATCTCTCGCAGCAGCGGATCGACGCTGCGCGCCAGCGCGATGAGCGGGTCCTCCGAGGCCGCGACTGCCGCGGCGCCGCCCTCGACGAGCTGCTTGCGCGCCGCCGGGTCGCCCAGCTTCGTGCCCGCGATCAGCGCATGCGCGAGCGCGGCCGGCTCCTTGCCGCCGAGGAGCAGCTCCAGGAGCGGGTCGTCCGGCGGCAGGTGCTCTGCCGCCAGCTCCAGGCCGGCCCGCAGCATGGTCTCGTCCAGGCCGGGGTAGATCGGCGCCTCGGAGAAGAGGCTGAACTTGAGGTTGTCCAGGTTCGAGTCGCGGAACTCCGGCAGGCGCTCGCCGTTCGGCTTCTCCACCTCGGCCACGTAGCGCACGATGGTGAGCGCCTTGCCCGCGAGGTCGGAGCGCAGCCTGCCGTAGTAGAAGCGATCGTCCTGCTCGGCGATCAAGGCCTGGGCCTCGGCGATCTCGTCCCAGGCGCCGCCGATCTCCTCGGCCAGCTCCGGGCGCTTCGCCACCTCTTCGCGCAGCGCGGCCTCCTCCTCCGCCTTGCGCAGCATGAGGGCCTCGTCCAGGAGGCCCTTCAGCTCGCCCGTGTACGCCTTGCGCGAGTTCTCCAGGCCGAAGAGCATGTCCTTGGTCTGGCGCTCCTCCTCGGCTCCGCGCGCGGCGTATTCGCGCAGAGCGGCGCCGAGGTACGCGATCGTGTCGAGCGCGCGCGGCCGCGAGCGGTCGCGCAGGTATTCGATCTGCACGAGCGTCTGCAGGCGGTTCGTGCTGCCCGGGTTCCCCGACACGAAGAGCAGGTCGCCCTCGGCCACGCCGTCCGGGCTGAACTGCAGGTAGTGGGGCGTGGCGGCCGGCTTGTCGTCCTCGTAGACGCGGAACACGGAGAAGTCGAGGTTGAAGCGCGGGTAGGTGAAGTTGTCCGGGTCGCCGCCGAAGAAGCCGATCTGCCCCTCGGGCGCGAACACGAGGCGCACGTCCTTGTACTGCCGGTACTGGTAGAGCCAGTACTCGCCGCCGCGGTAGAGCGTGACCACGTCGGTGCGCAGGCCCGAGGCGTCGAACGCCTCCTTCTCGATGGCGCCAATCGCGGCGCGGCGCTGCTTGACCGCTTCTTCCGGGGTCGCGTCCGCGGCCACTGCGCTCTTCACGCGCTCGGACACGTCGGTCATGGCGACCAGGACGTTCAGCTCCAGGTCCTGGCACTTCAGCTCCTCGGCCTGGCTCCGGGCGTAGAAGCCGTCCTGCACGTAGTCGTGCGCGGGCGTCGAGAGCTTGTGGAGCGAGTCGAGTCCGACGTGGTGGTTGGTGATGGCGAGCCCCTTGGGGGAGACGAAGGCGCCCGAGCCGCCGGAGTTGAAACGCACGGACGCGAGGCGCACGTGCTCCAGCCAGGCATCGCTCAGCTCGAAGCCGTACTTCTCCTTGAGCAGCTTCTTCGGGGGACTGTGGAAGGTCCACATCCCTTCGTCGGCGAGGGCCGGGGTGGCGGGCAGCAGGAAGAGTGCGAGGAACGCGGCGCGGGACCACATGGCGGATCACCTCCACGATGGACAGAAGGGACGAGGATAGCGACGCTCCGGCGCCGCCCGCGCGACTTTGCGGCGTTTTCCGCGCCGCGCTCGGTCCCGCTTGGCGGCGCCGTTGGCGGAGCGTTCACCGGAAGGCCCGAGAGCAGATCGCGCTCCGCCTGAGGCGCCGGCAGCACGGCCACGCCGAGCCGCCGAGGCGACTCCTCACGGCCGTGGCACGAGGCGGGCTGACCGGGCGCCTGCCCTCCGCGGCCTCACGGCCAGGGAGGACGCCGTGCGCAGGACCGCGGTCGAGGAACGGCGAGACCCGGTGGTTCGCTGCGGGGCGGCGGGCACGGCGAGGAGCGCAGCCCGGAGCGTGCCACACCCCTGGTGGGGAGCCGCTTCCCCGCCGCGTTCGGCGTCTTTTCGTCGGGTGGCGCGCAGAAATCGTGGGTGTCGCTTGACTCTCGAGTGGGCTGCAGATAATATCTGCCCAATAAGATGAACAGGAAGCGACGACTGATCCCGACCCAGCACGAGTTCGCCTTCGCCCGGCGCGTCCACCGGCGGCCCGGCGCCGGGCGCAAGCCCAAGGGGGAGCGGGCCGGAGTGTCGCACAAGACGCGCGAGGCGCTCGCGGGGCGCTTCCCCGTGCACGTGACCGTGCGGCTCGAGCAGGGCCTGCCGCGTCTCCGTGACGAGAAGACATACCGAGCCCTGCGGGGCGCGTTCGCGGCCGGGTGCGACCGCTTCGGCTTTCGCCTGGCGCACTACTCGGTGCAGACGAACCACGTTCAGATGATCTGTGAAGGGAAGGACAAGGACGCGCTGGCGCGCGGCATGCAGGGGCTCTTGATCCGCCTGGCCAAGGCGCTGAACCGGCTCTGGGAGCGGCATGGGCGGGTGTTCGCCGACCGCTACCACGCGCGCATCCTGAGAACGCCGCGCGAGGTCAGAAGCGCTCTCTGCTACGTGCTGAACAACGCGCGGCGGCACGCGGCGCGGTTGGGCAAAGCCCTCCTTGATCCCTTCGCGAGCGGGTTCTGGTTCGGCGGCTGGAAGGAGACCGCGGGCCGGCAGCCTCGCGGCCTGAGCGAGAGAGGGGCGGCTCCGCCGCTGGCGCGGGCGAGAACCTGGCTGCTCGAACTCGGCTGGCGCAAGCGCGGCCTGATCAGCATTCGCGAGGTCCCGGCCGCCGGGGCTCTCTGACGCGGAAGCCGTGACTGGAGCTGCGGCCTCTCTGATCATCTAGGGCCCGCGAGCTGGAAGGCCCAGGCCGTGTCCTCGCCGTTTCGGAAGGTCAGGCGCGCGGCGCCCGAGAGCCCGTCCGGACCACGCACCAACACGTCCGCGGTTCCGGCTGGAACGTGCCCCACCACGAAAGCGCCGTCCGGGGCGACGTCTGCGCTGACACCGTGTGGCCCGCCCAGGGACCCTGTGAACGTCACGATGACGGAGTCGATGGCTGCCCCGGACACAAGCACCTGACCAACGAGCCGTCCGCCCTCCTCGGCGTCGACCGTCACGAGCGCCTCCGGCGCCTCCTCGCTGAGGAGCACCTCCGCGTACTGCCAGGCGTGATCCTCGGGCTCGACGCACAGGAAGCAGCTGCCCAAGGCCATGTGGTCGAGCACGAAGCGGCCATCCGGGCCGATGTCGCACGAGGAGAGATCGATCCCGCCCGGCCCATCGATAAGCACGACCCGGCCTTTCAGCGCCGCTGATCGAGTTGACCGCACCACGCCGGAGATCCGTCCGCCCCTTTGCAACTGCACGTCCACCTGGATCGTCTGCCCGGCGACCAAGGTCCATCTCCGGAAGGCGACCCGGTGACACGGCGCCCGAACGACCATGTCGTAGACTCCCGCCAAGGCACCCGAGAGCGCGTACGCTCCAGTGCCCTCCGCGGAGTGGATGACCCAGGGGTCAGTGTGTGCGCCCTCCAGGCGGAATTCGATCTCCGCGGGGAGACCCCTGCCACCCGGATCCGTCACACGGCCGGTGACGCCGCCCTCGTCAGGAACGACGAAGTCGACTCGCCAGACATCCGTGCTCTCCAACGTGACATACATCGCGTCGGACAGGTAGCAGTGGTCTGTGCGTCGCCGGAGCGAGACAGAGTATGTGGCATGCGCAAGAGGGGCAGTCGAGTAGCATCCTCTCTCGTCGACGAACGCGATGCCGGCGTGTTCCGAGATGGACGAGGGGTCAGTGGGAATCAGATGCACTGCGACATACGCGGTTCGGGCGGGGCTGCCCGCGGTCGTCGTGACGCTTCCCCGAATCCGCGCCCCGGTCAACTCGACCACGACATCGAGCCGCGTGGCGGCAGGACGGATCTTCGCCAGGCGGAAGGCCAGAAGCTCCTCACCGAGCGAGACCGTGAGCGCGTAGACGCGCGAGAGAACGGATGGGAAGCGGACGAACCCGCCCGTGTCAGTGAGTCCTTCTTCGTTTCCTGTGTCAGCGAACTGGCCCGCTCTCCAGCCGGTCAGACGCACCAGCGCTTCGGGCAGGGGCTTGCCATCCCCCGTGGACACGATGACCGTGACGGCGCATTCCGCGGGCTGGCGGGCGGGGAGAGGGCCGGGCTGATCCTCGGAAGGAGCCTCCTCGCGCTGCTCGTACGCGACGGGCGCCGGCAGCGCCGGCGCCGGGGGCTCGTCGAGGGCCGGGAGCACGGAGCCGCTTGGCGCGTGCGCCGGCACGTCCGGCGCGTACTCCGGCGCCTCGGGGCTCCTCCCGGCGAACCAGAGGGCGAGGACGAGCGCGCAGGCGACAGCGCCGGCCAGGGCAAGTCGCGATGCCATGCGCTTCATAGCGCGATGATACCTCTCACCGAACGCGGCCGCCTGCTGTCCGCGGCCCGAGCGGCGGTGCGCGAGGTCCCGGCCGCCGGCGATCGCGAGGAAGACCGCTTCAGTTCCGGTCAGGGGCCGGCCGACAGAGTCCACACAGGCCAGAGAACGCCAGGCAGACGGGCCCGCGCAGGCCGCGGAGCCCAAACGAGGACGTTATGACGTACGGCAGTGGAACCACGACCCCGGACGTGGAGGACCTGGAGACCCTCGCGGGCGCGGGCGGCACGGCGCAGTGCCTCGCGGACGCCGGCCCGGAAGTGGACGGCGTGACCGTCGAGCTGGCGGAGCACACCGCGCTCGAGAACGCAGCGCGCAAGAAGGTCAAGGGCGGCGTGGCGGTCTTGGTCAAACCGAGCACCCTCTCCTACGAGAAGGAGCTGCGCGCTCTGCAGGTCGAGCTCCTCAGGATGCAGAACCACGTCAAGGCCAAGGGCCTGCGCATCGTGCTGCTCTTCGAGGGGCGCGACGCCGCCGGCAAGGGCGGCACCATCAAGAGGATCACCGAGCACATGAACCCGCGCGGCGCGCGCGTCGTGGCCCTCGAGAAGCCGAGCGACCGCGAGCGCACGCAGTGGTACTTCCAGCGCTACGTGGCGCACCTGCCCGCCGCCGGCGAGATCGTGCTCTTCGATCGCAGCTGGTACAACCGGTCGATGGTCGAGCCGGTGATGGGCTTCTGCACGGACGAGGAGAACAAGCGCTTCTTGAAGGACGTGCCCCTCTTCGAGCAGATGCTCGTGAAAGACGGCATCAAGCTCTTCAAGTTCTACTTCTCGGTCTCGAAGAAGGAGCAGCTCCAGCGTTTCGAGTCGCGCAAGCACGACGTGCTCAAGCAGTACAAGATCTCGCCCGTGGACCGCCAGGCGCAGCAGCTCTGGGACGCCTACACGGTCAAGAAGTTCCAGATGCTGAGCGAGACCAACCGCACCATCGCGCCCTGGACGGTCGTCCGGTCGGACAGCAAGAAGGGGGCACGCATCAACTGCATCAAGTACTTCCTCAGCCGCGTCGACTACGAAGGGAAGATCGCCGCCGAGAAGCTGCGCCCTGATCCGAACGTCGTCGTCTCCGGCATCGACGAGCTGAAGTTCATGGAAGACAACCTCTTCAAGCCGAAGCGTCTGCTGGGCTGACGGGCGGCGTCCCGCCGGCCGCGTTCTTCTCGTCGCCAGAGAGCAGGCAGCCGGCGAGGAGCACGACCGCCGCCGCCAGGTGGAAGAACACGCGCGGCGCGGCCGTGCGCACCAGCTCGACGGTGCGAAGCGGCGTCACCACGAACATCGCGAAGTAGATCGCCGCCATGCCGGCGATGACGCCTAGCAGGAAGACGCTCTCGCGCCGCAGGAGCCGCCGCCGCCGCAGAACGAGCGCGCAGAGGAGGAGCGGCCAGAGCAGTCCGTGCCGGCGCCAGGACACGCTCTCCTCGACGGCGGCTGCCGCGAGCGTCGGAACCCGCCAGACGTGCTGGTCGAAGACTTCCAGGCGCGCGCGCTCCGGGTAGTTCTCGTCGCGCGCCGGCAGGGTCGCGCGGTGCGCGGCCCAAGGAAGAGCGACGAGCGCGAAGGCGAAAAGCCCGAGCGCGACGTCCCGCGCGCGCGGCAGAGCCCGGCCCCGCAGGCGGTCGAGGAAGAGCGCGCCGGCCGCCGCGACGGCCACGCACACGGCGAGCGCCGCGCCCTCGTTCTTGGTGAAGACCGCGAGCCCGAGGAAGACCGCCGCGAGCAGCAGGTCGGCCAGCCTGCGCCCAGCCAGCCACTCGAGCGTCGCGAGGCAGGCCGCTCCGCAGAGCGCTGCCAGCATGGGATCGGCGTAGCCGGAAGGAGTCGAGCCGGCGAAGGTGTAGAGATCGTCCGTGCGGTAGAAGTGGGGCGTGGCCGAGAGCAGGGCCGCGAGGGCGAGCGCGCGCCGCGCGCTCATGCGCGCCCGCAGGAAGGAGAAGAGCGCGAGGCCGATGCCGAGGTGCGCGAGCGGCAGGACGATCTTGGCGGCGTGTTCGAGCGCCTCGCCGCGCAGGCCGAAGAGGAAGACCTGGGCCAGCGGGACGAGCAGCGGGTAGTTCGGATGGAAGAGGAAGCGGTTCTCGGCGACGAGGTCGGGCGAGCGCACCGAGCCGTCCTGGAAGATGATCAGCGCCTTCAGGCTCCAGGTGACGAGGGAGTCCTTGAAGGGCGGTACGACCAGCGCGAAGGCCGCGCCGATGAGCACGGGCAGGAGGAAGAGGACCAGGAGCGCGGCGAAGGCGAGGTCGAGGCGGCGGCCGCCGCTTGCCGGAACGTCCGGACGCATCTTCCGGCGCGAGGCGCAGGCGCGCGCGGCCCAGCCCGCCCAGACCAGGGCGGCGAGGCCGCGCATGGCTGCCGGGCAGAGCGGCGCGCCGCACAGGCTCAGCACGAACAGCGCGAACGCGATCGCACCCGGGCCGAGAAGGAGCGCCAGGCCAACGCGGCCGGCAGCGTGCCGGCTTTCGCTCGCGCCGAGGAGGCGCAGCAGGAGATCGCCGCAGAGCAGGAAGGTGAGGAGGCCGGCCGCGAGGGCGAGGGCGTCCATCAACGGTCCTCCGCGGCCGCCGCGAGCGGAATGAGCGCCGTCTCGTCGAGATCGACCACGAGGCGGCGCAAATCCACGGCGAAGGTGTAGCCCGCCTCGCGGCACCAGTCGAGGCCGCGCGGCTCGCGCCTGAGCGTCTCGCGGAAGGTATCGGCGTCGAGGCGCAGCTCCGGCCGCGGCAGGGCGAAGGTGCGGCGCGGAAAGACCAGGTAGCCCACGTTCTGCACGTCGCCGGGGTCGGCGAAGTCGATGAGCAGGATGCGGTCTCCTGCCGGCACGCGCGCAATGATCCGCTCGGCGGCCGCGGTCGCGCGGCCGAAGAAGCGCTCGTTCCGCTCCGCGCGCGAGGCGGTGAAGAGCCCGTCGCCCATGGCCCGCGCCAGGAGGCGCGTTTGCACGCACAGCTCGAGGGCGACGAGCAGGAGCGCTCCGAGAAGCGGCCCGGCGAGCGGCGCGCTCGCGGAGCGGCGCGTGCGCGGGTGCAGGCGGCCGGCCGCGGCGAGCGCGATCCCGGCGCCCAGAGCGATGAGGAGCGCGCGCAGGTCGAAACGCAGGGCGTCGTGCCGTTCCTCGAGGCAGCGCCGGAAGAACCCGGGCGGCCCGGGCTCGCGCGCCTCGCACTCGGCCGCGCGTTCGTCGACCAGCAGGCGCCGAACGAGCGGCGCGTCAGCCCACGAGGGCGCGGTCGCGCCGAGGGCGGCCAGAAGGAGCCCGCGGAGCAGAAGAGGAAGGACGCGCCGCGCCCGGATCATGGCGCAGAGAGCAGACACCATCCGCCGGCCCGCTACAAGGCCGCGCGCCGCGCGGCGGGGAGGATCACTCGTCCTCCGGCCTCTCCGGCGCGTCCTCTTCCGGTTCGTCCGCGGGCGGCTCCTCCGTCTCGGTCTCTTCCTGGAAGGTGCTGGCGAAGTGGCGCCAGCCCTCGACGTTCGTGCCGAGGGTCTTGCCCGTGCAGAGGGTCAGCGCGCGCGCCGTGATGCCGGCCAGGTAGTCGTCGCCCTTCTCGATCTGGCCGGCAAGGATGTCGACGAGCGCGTCGAGCGCGGCGCGGTTCCTGAGGGATCCGAGGTCGAGGATGGCCGCGCGCCGCACGGACGCTTCGTGATCCAGCTCCGCGACGTCTGCGAGAGCGGAGACCGCCCGCTCGGGGTGGAGGATGAGCAGGGCGTGGGACGCTTCGCGACGC
This sequence comes from Planctomycetota bacterium, assembly GCA_016213895.1. Classification (GTDB taxonomy): domain Bacteria; phylum Planctomycetota; class B15-G4; order B15-G4; family JADJEK01; genus JACQZJ01. Next base: position 25,839 of record JACQZJ010000197.1, read on the forward strand.
ACGGCCGCGTCCTGGTCGGAATGCAGCAGCGTGGTGATGCGGCCGCCAGCCTGGGTGCAGCCCTTGTCGCGCATCAGCTTGAGCGTCACGCGGCGCGTGCGAGCTTGCTTGGAATCGAGGAGGGGCGCAAGGAGCGGTCCGAGCTGCGCCGCGGGCAGATCGCGCAAGGCCGCGGCCGCCTGGTCCTGGGCGGCGCGGTCGGCGCCGTCCAGCTCGGCGACCAGCGCCTTGATCCGCGCCTCGGCCGCGGCGGCGTCGCACTGCGCCTGGTCCTGCGGCGCGGGGCACCAGAGCAGGGGAGCGAGCAGCGCCGAAAGCAGCACGCCGGCGAGCATCACATCTCCTGCCAGCTCGTGATCGTGAAGTCCGCCACGGCGGCGCCTACGTTTCCCTGGACTTCGCTCGAGTAGAGAATGTCGATGGTTCCCGAGATCTCCAGGTCCTCGTCCCCGTGGATGCCCTCGATGATGTCGCCGCCGACGAGCACGGTGCCGATGACCCGTTTCACGCCGCCGCCGCCGCGGAAGATCACCTGTCCGGTGACGATGACGATGCCCAGGTACTCGAACGAGCCCGTGATCTCGAGGTTCCCCTCCACGAGGAGCAGGCCGGCGCCGCTGGAGCCGCCGGAGATGTCCAGGTTGCCGGTCGCGTAGGTCACCGCGTAGATGCCCGCGTCCGGGTCGCCGAGGCTGCCGGTGTAGGTGTGCGTCGGGTTGAGGAAGACGATGTCGGCCGAGGACTTGTACTGGTCGATGATCGCCTGCAGGTCGAGCGGATCGGTGGAGGCGATGCTGGGCGTTCCCTCGCTGCCGATGATGTTGTCTTCCTGCTGGTTCGAGACCTGGTCGGCGATGTAGTCGGGATCGCCCGTGCACGCGATCCCGGGCACCGCGTCGCCGGCCACTGTGTTCCCCTCGGTGTCGTGGTCGTACCCGTCGATGAGGAACGCGTTGCCGTTGAAGTCTGTCTCGGCGAGCGGATCGCCGAGGTACACGGCGTAGGGAAGGCCCGGCAGGTCGGGCGCGGCGCGTCCCACGGCGCGAATGCGCTTGACGAAGTAGCGGGTCCGTCCCGCGAGCGGCGCGCCGTTCGCGTCGTAGCCGATGACGTTGACCGAGCCGGAGGACGTGATGCGGACGAGCTGCTCCTCGTCGCTCTCGTCCAGCAGGCCGTCGCCGTCGTTGTCGGCGCCGTCTCCGCCCAGGTTCGCGAGGTCGACGACGTACCTCAGGTCCGGGCTGTCCGCATGCTGCTCCACGATGGGCGCGAGGTTCGTGGGATCGTCGAGGAGCTGGCCCAGGGCGTGGTCGACGCCTGACTCGGCGTTGAGGAGCGCGCGCGCCCGGCCGCGCGCCGAGTCCTGCTCCACGACCTGGCGCGAACCCTGGCTCACCAGTGCGATCCCGATGGCCGCGAGCGGCACCATCAGGATCAGGATCAACACGATGAGCGATCCCTTTTCCCGGCGGCAGCGCCTCCTTTTCCGGTCAACCATTGCGGATCTCCAGCGTGTGCGCCTTGGTCTCCACCCGCGCCGAGCCGTCCGGCTGGCGGACGGCCACGTCCACGGAAAGGGTCAAGCTCTGGCCGGAGAGCGACGCGCCGAAGGCCGCGATGCCGCTCGCGATCCTCTCGGGCGCGTGCCCCGGCCGGTCGAGCACCAGGTTCCGTCCGTCCACGACTCCGTCCCGGTCGTCGTCGAGGCCGTTGACCGGGTCGGTGGCGCTGGGTTCGAGGTAGACCGCGAGCGGGGCCGAGAGGGCCGGCAGCTCCTCCTCGGCGCCCGGCGTGGAGACCATCGTGCAGAGAATCAGGTTGTCGACCTCGATTCCCTCGGCGAGCGGCTGGGCGGTCTCGAAGCCCGCGGGCAGCGTGGCCAGGTTGGCGAGGCTGGCGCCGCGCACGTGGCGCTCGATCTTCTGGAACACGCGCGCCGCCTTCTGATAGGCGTCGAGCTGCGCGGCGTTCGTGCGCATCGCGGTCGCGGACGACTGCATGACGCTGAAGATGCCGAGGCTCATGATGGCGACGGCCACGGTCGCCGCCATCATCTCGACCAGCGAGAAGCCGGCCTGGGGCCTGGACATCACGGGCCTCCGTAGCCGGAGCGGTTCGCCACGAAGGAAGAGATGGAGGTGCTGCGGGCGCCGCCCACGCCGTACCAGGTGGCGGACACCAGGACCTGCACGATGTCGGAGGAGTCCGCCGGCGCGTCGGGCGGCGACACCGTGACCTGGATGACGGGCGTCGCCTGGTCGCCCGCGGCGAAGCTCAGGTCCTGGATGCCGTCGTTGTCGTTGTCCAGGAGGTAGGAGGCGACGTGCGCGCCGCCGCCGGCGAGGGAGGCCTCGACCGCGGCCTGGAAGGCGCTCGCCGTATAGAGCTCGCCGCGCACCCATTCGAGGCGGCTCATGAGCCCCTCGAAGACGATGTCTTCCTGGATGCCCCTCTTGCGCAGCAGCGACGTCGTGGTCGAGGCGCTGGCCAGGGCCAGGAGCCCGATCACCACGACCGAGGTCGAGACCATGACCTCGATCAGCGAGAAGCCTCTTCCCCGCGCCCCGTTCATGTTGCGTACTCTCATGGCGTCGTTCTCCGTGAGTGCGCGGATCGTCGGGAGGGCCGTTTGTTCCTTCGGCCGGGAGGCTTGAGCTTTTCTGCGAAAAGTCGGGGCTTGAGAAGAAAAGCCTCTCCTAAAGCAGGTGTAGCTCCCCGCCAGGGGTCTTGCAGGTTCCGCGCCGTCCTCGTACCGCCCGGCGCCCCGCTACCGACCATCGGGTCTCGCCGTTCCTCAACCGCGATCCCGTGCACTGCGTGCTCCCAGACCCACAAGCCGTGAGGGGTAGCATCCCGTCAGCCCGCCTCGTGCCGAGGAGCGTGGGCGCGCCCCCGCGACAGTTTGCCTGCGCGGCCGCCCTTCACTTCTAAGCGGAAGTTCTGCCGGGTAAACCGCCGTAAGTCTGCGCTCTCTCGGCCCATGAGTGCTGTTGGTGGTAGCACAACGTAGCCACTAAAAAGTAGTTTTGCCTGTTGCCTTTCCGTGATCTGCAGGCTAGGATATGGCAACAT
>JACQZJ010000202.1 GCA_016213895.1 Planctomycetota bacterium
CCCCTCCCCCTCCCTACACCTCGTCGCCCGTCTCCAGCACCTTGGAGTACAACTCCAACTGATCGAGAAACTCTCCTGTCCCCCTCGCCACGCAGGTCAGCGGATCCTCCGCCACCTTCACCGGCAGCTCGATCTCCTCCTCGATGGCGCGCGCCAAGCCGCGCAGGAGCGCGCCGCCGCCCGCCAGCGTGATGCCGTTGTGCACCAGGTCCGCGGATAGCTCCGGCGGCGTGTGCTCCAGGCAGTGGCGCACGGCGTCGATCACCTGGCGCACTGGATCCCCGAGCGCCTCGCGCACCTCCTCGGAGGTGATGATCGCCCGCCGCGGCAGGTTCTTCTGCACGTCCCGGCCGGCGATCTCCATCTTCTTCTCCTCGCGCAGCGGGAAGGCCGAGCCGATCTCCATCTTGATCTTCTCGGCGGTCTGCTCGCCTATGAGGAGGTTGTAGTTCTTGCGCAGGTAGGCGATGATCGCCTCGTCCATCTCGTCGCCGGCCACGCGGATCGACTCGGCGGTGACGATGCCGAAGAGCGAGATCACCGCCACCTCCGTGGTGCCGCCGCCGATGTCCACGATCATGTTGGCGGTCGGCTCGGCGATCGGCATGCCCGCCCCGATCCCGGCCGCGATGGGCTCGAGCACCAAGTAGACGCGGCGCGCGCCCGCGCGCTCCGCCGAGTTGATGACCGCCCGCTTCTCCACCGCCGTGATCCCCGAGGGAATGGCGATGACGATGCGCGGCCGGACCATGAAGGACCGGTTGTGCACCTTGCGGATGAAGTAGCGCAGCATCTTCTCGGTGATCTCGAAGTCGGCGATGACGCCGTTCTTCAAGGGACGGATGGCGACGATGTTCCCGGGCGTCTTGCCGAGCATCTCCTTGGCCTGCAGGCCGACGGCGTTGCCGTCGAGGAGAACCTCGTTCGTCCCCTTCTTGACCGCCACCACCGAGGGCTCGGAGAGGATGATGCCCTCGTTCTGCACGCAGACCAGGGTGTTGGCGGTCCCCAGGTCGATCCCCATGTCGATGGAGAAGCGACCGATCAACCACTCGAGGGGCCGGAGCATACGTCCGTTCACGAGGCTCGTCACCGCCGTGAGCCAGCCCTTCCCGTCAACGATCTGACCGAACCGAGTACGCCCCGGGGCCACCGGCCCCGAAGCCGCCGCACCAAACGCCCACCCCGGCCAACGGCCCGGCCGCGCGCGGGAGCCCTGGTCGACCTACTTGAACGGACCCGCCCCGTAATGCACTCCCAGCTCCACGAGACCCGTCACCAGACCCGCGAGCAGAGTGAGCGTGGTTGCCAGGACCAGACCCAGCTCGAGCCCGCCGCCCGGGCCAGCCTCCTCTTCAGCTCCCGCGACCTCTTCGATCTCCTCGACCGCCTGCTGCCGCTTGGCCATCGTTCTTTCTCCGTTGGGGAGCCGGACCCTACAGCCGGGTCGTCGCCTTGTCGTTCTCGCTGATCTGCCCCTGGCCGCGAACGATGCGCGCCGAGCAGTTGTCGGGGAAGACGTCGTCCACGACGACCTTGCCCTTGTACTGGCCGTCCTTGAAGACCTCGAAGGCGGTGCCGCGCTTCACGCCGTCGTCAGCGCCCACGGACAGGACCACGAGGCTGAGCTCGTTGTTGACCTTCTGCACCACGGCGTCGATCTGCGGCGCGGCGCGCACGCTGGCGATGTCGAAGCCGGCCTGCACCGCCGCCTCGATCTGCGACGACAGGTCGCCGGCCACGCCCTCGAGCTCATCGATCTGCGCCTTGAGCTGCTCGATCGTGGCCGTCAGGTTCGCCACCTGCGATTCCAGCCGCGCCTGCTCCTCCTGGGCGGCGCGCCGCGCGTCGACCGCGGCCGTGCGCTCGTTCATCAGCTCCTCGTCCTTGGTGATGAGCTGCTGGTTGTGGGCGTGCAGCTCGTTCAGGCTGGCCGTGAACTTCTGATAGTCCGCCTGGAGCTGGCTGATGTCGCCGCGCAACTGCTCGTTGTCCGTCTTGAGCGAGTCCTTCTCGCGCTTCTCGCTCTCGGCGAGGGCGGTGAGGTTGTTGATCCGCTCGCCCATCATCGCCTTGTCGTTCTTGTGGGACTGGATCTCCGAGTTCAGGTTGGAGCGCTCCTCGTCCCACTTGGTCTGCTCGTCTGAGAACTTCTGCTTCTCACCCTCGTACTTCTGCTTGTACTCCTCGCTCTTGGAGAGGATGCCGCCGAGGACACCCAGGATCACCAGCGAGAAGACGAAGTTCAGAACGACGAAGATCTTTCCGATCGGGCTCATGCCATTTCCTCAATCAGGTGGGCCGTTCGCCGCCGGATCTGCCTGCGGCAACCCGAACACTCGAATCCAAGCCAAGGAGGCCGCCGTGGGGCCGGAATCGCGAGGGATTCTATGGCCCGTGCAGCGGCGGTCAAAGCAAAAACAAAGCAGGCTCTAATCTCTGCCGCTGCGCCCGTTACGTCGCTCTGGCGCCCCGGCGCGACGCTCCGTGCCTCCAGGCGCCGGCCAGAATCAGGGCCAGCGCCGCGGCCGAAACCAGAAACCCCAGGACGTCCCCGCTGCGCGCGAAGAGCGAGAAGGACCCGAACACGGGCACGCCCGCCAGGAGCACGCCTTCGACCGCCCGATCCCTCCCCCCCGCGCCGAGCAGCACCGCGCGCCGCTTGCCCGTGGCGTCGTAGACCGCCGAGATGCCGGAGTTCGTCACGCGCACCAGCGTGCGCCGCGTCTCGATGGCTCGCAGGACCGCGGCCGCCTCCATCTGGTCGAACTCGCTGCTCTCGCGGAACCAGGCCTCGTTCGACAGGTTGACGATGAAGTCCACGCCGGCGGCCGCCGTTCTCGCCACGTAGCCCGCGTAGCAGTTCTCGTAGCAGATGGTCGCGGCCAGACTGAACTCGCGGCCGTCCCGGGCGCGAAGCGCGAAGACCCTTGGCCCGGCGCCCGCGGTCAGCCCGGGCAGGAAGCCGCCGGTGATCCCCTGCACGACCGGATCGACCAGGTCCTTTACCAACCAGCGCAGCGGAATGAACTCCCCGCCGGGAACGAGCACGGTCTTGTGGTAGGTCCCGGTGCGCCGGCCCTGCGCGTCGAAGAGCAGCGCCGAGTTGTACTGCTCCACGACTCCTTCCCCCCTGCGCGCCGTGGTCGCGCCCGTCAGGAAGGAGACCCCGAGCGCGGCAAGACGCGGCCGCACCAGGGGGCCGGCCACGCGCTCCTCGTCGCTCTGCCGCGCCGCCTCGGTCTCCCCGGCGTCGAGCAGCGCGGGGAACATGGTCTCCGCCCAGCAGAGCAGGTCGAAGGGCTCGGCGCCGGCCCGCGCCAGCGCCAGCTCCGTGGTGCGCATCTGGTAGCTGGCCAGCTCGTCCGGGCTCTTCAGGGTCTGCTTCAGCCCCTGCGGCACGTTGGCCTGGACGATCGCAACGCGCGGCCCGGGAGTCTCCGCGGCGGCGACCTGCGCGCGGCGAGGCAGGCCGTAGGCCAGAAGCGCGAGCGGCAAGAGCGCGGCGGCGCCGAGCCACGCCAGGGCAGCGCGCCGCCGCGCGCGCCGGCGCCAGGCCTCGAGCACGAGGCCGTTCACCAGCGCCGCGCAAAACGACAGCAGCGTGACGCCGCCGAGATCGGCCGCCTGGGCCAGTTCCAGGGGCCGGTTGCAGGCATGGCCGAGGAGGAGCCAGGGAAAGCCGTTGAACGGCACGCGGCCGCGCGTGAACTCGACCGCCACCCAGGCGAGCGCCAGCGCCAGCCAGAGCGGCGGACCGGGCCGAGCGCGCATGGCGCGCAGGGCCAGCACGAAGAGCGGGAAGGCGAGCGCTTCCACCAGCGCCATGAGCACGAGGTTCACGGGCGACGTGGCGGCGAGCCACCAGCAGCCGCCCGCGAAGAACACCAGCCCGCCGGCGTAGGCGGGCAGGAGGCGGCGCCGCGGCGGGCCTTGCTCCAGCCCCAGGCTCGCCAGCGGCAGGAGCGCCACGCAGGCGAGCGGCGACCACCCCCAGGGCTCCTGCGCCAGGATGAGAAGGACGGCGGAGGCGAGCGCGCGGCCGGTCGCTCTCATGGCACGCCCAGGGACACGTCGCCGCCGCGGCCGCCGTCGATGGGCGTGACCCGCACGCGCTCCCCCGCCTCGACCTCGCCCGGGCCGCGCGGCACGAGCATGAGGGCGTTGGCCCGGTTCAGGCAGGTGAGGTCGCCCGAGCCGTGCCAGCCCGCGAAGCGCACGGTCCACTCCCCGTCCTCAAGCGCGAGCAGGGCCGGCAGGCACTGATCGCGCTCCGCCAGGCGGCGCACGGCCGCGCCAAGCCTGGCCGGGAAGAAGAGCGGCGCCGTGCGCTCCACGCCGGCGCGCAACAGCAGCGCCGGGCGCACGAGCAGGTGGAACACGACGAAGCAGGAGATCGGGTTCCCAGGCAGGCCGAACGCCGCGCAATCGCCTCTCGTGCCGAAGATGGTCGGCATGCCCGGCTTCAAGCGCACGCGCGCGAAGTGGACCTGGACTCCCAAGTTGGCCAACACTCGCGGCGTGAAGTCGTAGTCACCCACCGAGGATCCACCCGTCAGGAGGAACAGGTCATTCCCGAGACCCGCCTCGGCCCGGGCGCGGATGACTTCCGGATCATCCGCCGCGACTCCCAGCATCACGGGCGTGCCGCCGGCCTGCGCCACCAGGACGGCGAGCGCCGCGCCGTTCGATTCGCGGATCATGCCCGGCCCGGGCCGGGCGTCCGCCTCGACCAGCTCCGAGCCCGTGGCCAGGATCGCCACGCGCGGCCGCGGGAAGACCGGCACCGAGCCGCGTCCGAGCGCGGCGAGCAGGCCGGCGTGCGCGGTGGAGAGGGCGGTGCCGCGGGGAAGCGCGACTGCCCCGCGCGCCAGGTCTTCGCCCTGCAGGGCGACGTTCTCTCCGGGATGGACCGCGCCCGCGAGGCGGATGCGATCGCCGTGGAGCGCCGCGTCCTCGAGCTTGACCACGCTGTCGGCTCCGTCCGGCAGCGGCGCGCCGGTGAAGATGCGCATGGCGGAGCCGCGCCAGACCTGCTCCCGGCCCGGACGGCCCGCGGCCGCTTCGCCCGAGATCATGAGCTCGACGCCTGCCGCGGGCGCGTCCTCGGCCCGGAGGGCGTAGCCGTCCATGGTGGAGCGCGAGAAGGGCGGCAGGTCGACGTCCGCGCGCACGTCTTCGGCGAGGATCCTGCCCGCGGCCTCGGAAAGCGGCGCGGACTCGGCGGGTCGGCCGGAACAGGCCGCGGTTCGCTCGCGAACGACCGCCAGGGCTTCGTCGATGCTCAGCACGTGAGTTCCTCGCCGGCTCATGGAACGACCGGAACGTCTTTCGAGCAAGCAGATTCTGATCGGGCTCTGCGCCTTCTGGTGCTAGGATCAAAGATGACCGCATCGCGAACGATACGGCGCCCGGAACCGCCGAAAGCGAAGTCCCGCGTGAAACACCCATCAGCTCGCGCTGGCGGCGCCGCAGCGGCCGCCCCGGGTCGTACTCTGCTCGTTCTTCTTTTCGCCTGCGGCATTCTCGCCTCTTGCGGGCCTGGAGAAGGCCAGCAGGGCGGCGCGCCGCTCGCGCAGCCCGCGGCCGCCCAGTCGCAGGATCGGGCAGCCGCTCCCACTCTCGTCCGCGTCGGCGCGTTCGCGCGCGGCGAGATCAAGACCTTCGTCGACGTGTCGACCGACGTGGAAGCGGAGTTCGTGGTGGAGGTCTTCCCCAAGGTAGGCGGAGCCTTCATCAAGGAGATGAACGTCCAGGAGGGGGACGCCGTGGCCGCGGGCGCGCCGCTGCTCCTGCTGGATGACATCGACTTCCGCATCGAGGTGCGGCGGCGCGAGAGCCAGCTGCTGCAGGCCAAGCAGACCGAGCAGCAGCGCAAGGTGCAGCTCTCGGAGGCGCACGCCCGAGAGAGAGCCCAGCAGGTCGTGTTCGAGCGCGCGCGCGCCGACCACGAGCGCGCCCTGAACGCCATGAAGGGCGACATCGACGTGCTTTCGGCCAAGGAGCTGAACGACGCCGAGGCGACCTACCAGCAGGCCATGGCGGAGCTCGAGGCGGCCAAGCTGGCCGCGGAGCGCGGCGAGTCGGAGCAGGAGCTGGCGCGCCTCTCGTGCGAGGCCGCGGCCATCGAGCTCGAGGCGGCGCAGAACGACCTGGACCAGACCATGGTGCGCTCGCCGATCAGCGGCGTGGTGCAGCGGCGCAACGTCAACGCCGGCCTGCTCGTCTCGCCCGCGACGCACCTCTTCACCGTGATCGACCCGACGCGCTTGATCGCCAGCCTGCGCATCCCGCAGGAGGACCTGCGCGTCGTGTCGCGCACCGGGCTGCCGGTGGAGTTCCGCTGCGACGCCCTGCCGGGACGCGTGTTCACGGGCGTGGTGGAAGCGATCAACCCGGCCGTCGACCCCACCTCGGGGCTGGTCAAGGTGCGCGTGCGCCTCGACGCTGAGGCCGCCGGGCAGGTGCTGCCCGGCATGTTCTCCCGCGCCCGCATCATCGTCGAGAGCCGCGACGACGCCGTGCTCCTCAACAAGCGCGCCGTGGTGTACGACGAGGGGAACACCTACTTCTTCGCGGTCGAGGGCGAGGCGGCGCGCCGCCACGCGTTCCAGCCAGGCGCCAGCACCGAGAACGAGATCGAGGTGCTGAAGGTGGATGGCGCCGACGCGGAGACGCCGGAGAACCTCGCCCTGCGCGTCATCTTCGTGGGTCAGGATCGGCTCAGGGACGGCGATCCGGTGGTCGTCGCCGGAGAGACCTGAACTTGCCTGTCCGCGAAGGGCTCTCCGCGCTCACCATCCGCCGTCCGGTCGCAACGACCATGGCCGTGGTGGCCGTGGCCATCTTCGGCCTCATTTCCCTGGGGAAGATCCCGCTCGAGCTCCTGCCGGAGATCTCCTACCCGACGATCACGGTGCGCACCGAGTACCCGGGCGCCGGGCCGGAGGACGTGGAGGAGCGCGTCTCGAAGCGCATCGAGGAGACCCTCGCCGTGCTGCCCGGGCTCGAGAGCCACTCCTCGGTCTCTCGCGCCGGCGTGTCCGACGTGGTGCTGGAGTTCGCCTTGGGCACGAACCTCTCGCTCGCCACGCAGGACGTGCGCGAGCGCCTCGACCGCACGCCGCTGCCGGACGACGCGGAAGCGCCCCTCATCCTGCGCTACGACCCTTCCCTCGATCCGGTCATGCGCATCTCGGTGCACGGCGAGCGCGACCTGCGCGAGATCCGCGAGATCGCCGACAAGGAGATCGCCCGCGGCCTGGCCAGCATCCCCGGCGTCGCCGCCATCAAGGTGCGCGGCGGCCTCGAGTCGGAGATCCGCGTGCGCCTCGACGGCGACAAGATCACCAGCCTCGGCCTGGACATCTCCGAGGTCGACCGCCGCCTGAAGATCGAGAACGTCAACCTGGCGAGCGGCACCCTGGTCGAGGGCGACACCGAGTACCTGGTGCGCACTCTCAACCAGTTCAAGTCGCTCGACGAGGTGCTGGCGCTGGCGCTCGCCGATCGCGACGGGCAGCCGATCCGAGTGCGCGACGTGGGCGAGGTCACGCGCACGCACAAGGACCGCGACGTGGTCACGCGCGTCGACGGCCGCGAGAGCGTCGAGCTGCTCATCCACCGCGAGGCGGACGCCAACATCGTCGACCTGGCGCAGGCGGTGCGCGACCGCCTGCTCGGCTCGCGCGAGGACCGCGCCTTGCTCCGCGCCATCGAGCGGGGCGAGCGGCCCGATCCCGAGGCGCTGCTCGAGGCGGAGAAGGAGCGCGACCAGAACCCGCGGGCGGCCGCCGCTCCGCCGCCGGACGCGCCGCCCGCGGGGCCGGGCGCGCGCGGCATGCCCATGGAGAACGAGCGCGTGCGCGGGCTGCGCGCTCAGGTCGCCGCCAAGCGCAAGGCGGCGGAGTACCTCGCGGCCAAGCTGCCGTCCGACCTGGGCGTGCGCGTGCTCTCCGACCAGTCGGTATTCATCTCCGCGGCCATCGACGAGGTGCTGGGCGCGGCCGTCCTCGGCGGCCTGCTCGCGATCTTCGTGCTGCTGCTCTTCCTGAAGAACGCGGCGGCCACGGCCATCATCGCCCTGTCGATCCCGGTGTCGATCATCGCCACCTTCGCCGCGATGTTCCTCTACGGCACCACGCTCAACATCATGTCGCTCGGCGGCCTCGCGCTCGGCGTCGGCATGCTGGTGGACAACTCGATCGTGGTCCTGGAGTCGATCTTCCGCTGCCGCGAGGAAGGGGACGATCGGCGCGCCTCGGCGCTGCGCGGCACCGCCGAGGTGGGCATGGCGGTCGCGGCGTCCACCCTGACCACGATCGCGGTGTTCTTCCCCATCGCCTTCGTCTCCGGCGTGGCCGGGCAGATCTTCAAGGACCAGGCGCTCACCGTGGTGTTCTCGCTGCTCTCCTCGCTGGCGGTCGCTCTCTTCTTCATACCGATGCTGGCCGCGCGCGGCGCGCGCGCGGCGGGAGCGCGGCCGGTCTCGCGGCGCGAGGCGCTCGCGTTGCCCGCGCTCGTGCTCTGGCGGCTCCTCGCGCCCGTGCTCCTCTGGCGGCGCACCCTGGCGGTGAACGGCTTCTTCGCGTTGCTCGCACCGCGGCGGCCCCTCCTGCGCGTCCTCGGCGGCGCGCTGTTCCTGCCGGTCAGCCTGGCGCACCTCGCGGTGGAGATCGCGGGCCGCCTCCTCCTGGCGACGCTCGCCGCGTTCTTCTACCTGGCTGCGGCCGCCTACTTCGTGCTCGCGCGCGCCCTGCGCCTCCTCGCCGCGCCGCTGCAGTGGCTCTTCGACCTGGCGTTCGGCGCGCTGCAGCGCGCCTACGCGCCGCTCTTGCGCTGCGTCCTGGTGCAGCCCGCGCTCACCGCCCTGGTGTTCGCTCTGGTCCTCGGCGCGGCCGTCCTCTCCGGCTTCATCCTGCGGGATCTCGGCTCGGAGATGCTGCCGACCGTGCACCAGGGGGAGCTGGTGGTCCACGCCTACCTGCCGGTGGGTACGCCGGTCGAGCGCTCGGCCGAGACCCTGGTCCCGCTCGAGAAGGAGATCCTCGCCCTGCCTGGCGTCGAGCAGGTCACGTGCGCCGTGGGCGTGGCGCGCGACGAGGTCGCCGACCCGGACGAAGGCAGCCACTCGGCGCGCCTGCTGGTGAAGCTCGCGCCCGCGGCCGACCTCGCGGCGGCCGAGTCAGGCGCCCTGGAATCGATGCGTGCGCTCTTGGGCCGGCACCCCGAGTTCACCGGCTTCCGCTTCTCGCGGCCGACCCTCTTCTCGATCAAGGCGCCCCTCGAGGTGGAAGCCAAGGGAAACGACCTGACGGCGCTGCGCGAGGCGGCGGCCGAGATCGCGAAGGGCATGAAGGGGCTGGAAACGGTGACCGACGTGCGCTCGACCGTGACGCGCGGCAACCCGGAGGTGCGGCTCACCTTCGACCGGGAGCGCCTGCGACGCTTCGGCCTCGACCTGGAGGCCATCGCCAACCGCATCCGCGCTCAGGTCCAGGGCGTGGTCTCGACGCGCTTCGCCGAGGGAGACCGGCGCATCGACATGCGCGTGCTCGCGGACGTCGACTCGGTGGAGAAGCTGCTCGACATGACGGTCAACCGCGGGCGCGCCGTGGACCTGGCGGACACGCTCGACCGCGGCGTGGAGGGAGGCGGCGGCTCCTCGGGAAGCGGCTCGACGCGCATCCGCGACCGCTCGCTCTTCCCGGGCACGACCGTCGATCTGGGCAGCGGCGCCGCCATCCCCCTGCGCCAGGTCGCCGCCGTCGAGGTCGTGGAAGGGCCGTCCGAGATCCGGCGCGTGCGCGGGCAGCGCGCCGCCGTCGTCACGGCCAACACGGCCGGGTTCGACGTCGGCGGCGCGCTCGCTTCCATCCAAGGCATGCTGGGCAGCGTCGAGGCGCGCTTCCCGAGCGTGCTCTGCTCGATCGGCGGCCAGGGCGCGGAGATGGGCGGCGCGCTCCAGTCGATGCGCATGGCGCTGCTCCTCGCCGTCTTCCTGGTCTACCTGGTGATGGCCTCGCAGTTCGAGTCGATCGTCCAGCCGCTCGTCATCCTGCTCACCGTGCCGCTCGCCCTGGTCGGCGGCGTGCTCAGCCTCTACCACACCTCCACCCCGATCTCGGTCGTGGTCTTCATCGGCGCCGTGGTGCTCGCGGGGATCGTGGTCAACAACGCCATCGTCCTGGTGGACTACGCCAACCAGCTCAGGCGGCGCGGCAAGTCCGTGGTCGACGCCCTGGTGGAGGCGGGCAGCGTGCGCCTGCGGCCCATCCTGATGACCACCGGGACGACCGTGCTCGGGCTCCTGCCGCTGGCCGGCGCGCTTTCCTGCATCCCCGGCGCGGAGCGCCTGCCCGGGGACTTCTGGCGCGGCTCGGAGCTGCAGGCGCCCATGGCGGTCACGGTGATCGGCGGGCTGACCCTGTCGACGCTGCTCACGCTCGTGGTGATCCCAGCCGTGTACAGGCTGGTGGTGCGGGAGCGCGCGGCGAGCGGCAAAGAGATCGGCGGCACCGAGCGCGAGAAGCTCGACGCCGCCGAGTGTGTTCCATAGTGGTGGATCGGACCGGAGTCGAACCGGCGACCTCTACGTTGCGAACGTAGCGCTCTCCCAGCTGAGCTACCGACCCACAGGGAATCCGATCCTAGCCAAGCGCTCCGCGCGATCCAAGGCGGATTCCGTTTCGGCCGCGGAGCTGGGGCGGGCGGCCCCCGGTGCGGCGGCCTCACGCGCGCGCGTTCTCGATCAGCGACCGCGCGGTCATCTCGCGCGGCTGGTCGAGATCCATGATCTCGAGCAGGGTCGGCGACACGTCGGCGAGGATCCCGCCGTCGCGCAGCCTTGCGCCCTTGAAGCGCTGGCCGATGAGGTAGAGGGGGACCGGATTGGTGGTGTGCGCGGTATGGGGGCAGTCGCTTTCCTCGTCCCACATCTGCTCGCAGTTGCCGTGGTCCGCGGTGAGCAGCACGGCCCCGTCGCGCTCGAGTATGGCCGGGATGATGCGCGACAAGGAGTGGTCCACGGTTTTCACCGCCTTGACCGCCGCGTCCAGGCAACCGGTGTGCCCCACCATGTCCGGGTTCGCGAGGTTCAGGACGATGAAGTCGAAGTGGTCGCGCGCGATCTCGGCGACCAGCCGCTCGGTCACCGCCGGAGCGCTCATCTCGGGCTGCAGGTCGTAGGTCGCCACCTTGGGCGACGGGATCAGGACGCGCTCCTCGCCCGGCCGCGGCTGCTCCACGCCGCCGCTGAAGAAGTAGGTCACGTGCGCGTATTTCTCGGTCTCGGCGATGCGCAGCTGGTTCAGGCCGGCGGCGGCCACCACGTCCGCCATGATGCTGGTGAAAGTCTGCGGCGGGAAGGCGTCGCGGACGCCGAGCCCCGGAAAGTCCGCGCGGTAGCGCGTCATGGTGATGTAGCAGAGGCCGGGCCGCGGCTTCGCCAGGCGGAAACCGTCGAACGCCGGGTCCATGAGCGCGAGCGTCAGCTCGCGCGCGCGGTCCGCCCGGAAGTTGAAGAAGACCACGGCGTCGCCGTCGCGGATGCGGCCCTTCCCCGGGTCCCCCACCACGGTCGGCGCCACGAACTCGTCGGTCTCGCCGCGCTCGTACGCCTTGCTCACGGCCTCCAGGCCGGTCACGGCGCGCTCGCCGATCCCCTCGACGAAGCAGCGGTACGCCCTCTCCACCCGGTCCCAGCGCTTGTCGCGGTCCATGGCGTGGTAGCGGCCGGAGACCGAGGCCACGCGGCCGCAGGCGCGCTCGGCGAGGAAGCGCTCCAGCTCGTCCATGTAACGCTGGCCCGACTTGGGCGGCGTGTCGCGGCCGTCCATCAGGGCGTGGATCACGCAGCGCTCGCGCGCGACGCCCGCGTCCTTGTAGAGATCGAACAAGGCGCGCAGGTGCTGATCCGAGGAGTGCACGCCGCCGTCCGACACCAGGCCGATGAGATGCACGGTGCCGCCGTTCCCGAGGACGTGTTGCGCCGCGGCAAGGAGGGTCTCGTTCCGCCGAAACGCCCCGTCGCGCAGCGCGAGGTCGATGCGCGTGATGTCCTGCCAGACGACGCGGCCGGCGCCGAGGTTCATGTGCCCGACCTCGGAGTTGCCCATGAGCCCGCCCGGCAGGCCCACGCACTCGCCCGAGGAATGGAGCAGCCCGCGCGGGTAGTCCTCGCCGAGCGCGCGGATGTAGCGCAGGTCCGCCACGCTGATGGCGTTGTGCGGCCCGGGGGCCGCCTCCCCGAAGCCGTCGAGAATGATGAGCGCCGCCGGTCGTCGCCTCGCCTTGGTCATGTCCGCTCCTTGCCTGCCGCGCTCGGGTCGTCACTCTCCCGCGGCAGGCGCGCGGGCCGCGGCGCGGCGCGGCCGGTCAATCGTCCCTGCCGCCGCCGAAGAGCAGCATCGCCCAGTACGCCATCTCGAGCACGGCCGCGATCGCGGCCGCGACGTAGGTCAGCGCGGCCGCGTCCAGCACCTTGCGCGCGGCGCCCATCTCGTCCACGGTGAGCACGCCGCCGTTCTCGAGAAGGGCCAGGGCGCGGGCCGAGGCGTTGTATTCGACCGGCAGGGTGACCAGCGAGAAGAGGACGACCATGCCGAGGATGGAGACCACCAGCCACGCGAGCAGCCCGCCGCTGTGGAAGGCGCCGCCCAGGACCGCCAGGAGGACCAGGAACGGCAGCGCCTTGCTGCCGAGGGAAACCGCCGGCACCACCGTCGAGCGGAACTGCAGGGGCGTGTAGCCGTCGGCGTGCTGCAGGGCGTGTCCGGTCTCGTGCGCCGCGACGCCGATCGCCGCCACCGAGCGGCTGTCGTGCGTCGCCTCGGAAAGGCGCAGAGTCCTGGTGCGCGGATCGTAGTGGTCGGAGAGGAAGCCCTTGCTCCTCTCGATCTGGACGTCCGGGAGTCCCCGGGCGCGCAGCAGGAGGCGTGCCACCTCCGCGCCGGTCAGGCCGGAGCGCGAGCCCACGCGCGCGAACTCGGCGAACGTCGACTTCACGCGCATCTGCGCCCACAGGGCGATGAGGAGCGCCGGAGCCATGAACACCAAGTACACGAGCATCGTTGACCTCTCCGCGGCACGCGCGCGTGCGCCGGCCGCCGCCATCAAACGGGTCACGACGTCTGATTACAACTCCCGTGCCGCGCTGGGACAGGGCTATTCGAGGGCGGTTTCCGCCCGCTCCAGCCCGGATTCCGAACACTCGGGCCATTCTGACGGCGTCACGATGTCGCGCCGCCGCGAGCGCTGGGCAGGCGCGGCTTGCGGGTCGAGGCAGGGCCTCGTATCCTCGAAACTCGACTGGCCTTCCCTGGCGACGCGCGCGTCCGCATTTGCGGGCACCTGGGCGAATCCGCGCAAGGCGCGCGCCTGGTGCGCCGTCAGAGGTTCGGGCCCAGTCAGAGATCCCGGTGCAGTCCGGCCGGACCGAAGGTAAGCCGCCATGCAGAGATCCGTGCTCCGTCCCTTGATCGTCCTGGTCGTTCTCGCCGTGGTCGTCTTCCTCGGCGTCCAGGTCTTTCGCGATTCCGGCCCGGGTCCGGAAGAAGTCACGACCGTGCAAGAGGGCCCCGCTTCCGCCGGACAGGGCACGACGGTGCGCGAGACGCCTGACGTGGAGGGTCCGGCGCCCGGCGCGTCGCAGGATCCGGTCACCGAGCTGAAGCGCGAGGTTGCTCTGCCCGCGGGAATCGACGCCGACTTCAATGCCGGGACGGGCAACCTGTCCGGACGGGTCGTCGACCCCGAAAGGGCGGCGGTGGAGGGCGCCCGGGTGAGCCTCGCGGTAGGGCCGGCGGACATCCAGTTCAGCCTGCCCGGCACGCGCAGGCCCACGGGCCGCGAGACCGCGACGGACAGCGACGGCGCCTACGACTTCGAGGGTCTGCCGGCGGCCAGCAACTACGTGGTGCTCGTCAGCCACCTGGACTTCGCGCGCGCCGAGATCGCCGGCCAGGTGGTCTACGAGAACGACTACACCCTCGTTCCCGACATCGTGCTGGGGCACGGCTCGCGCGTCTTCGGCGTGGTCAAGGACGATCTGGGCGGACTTCTCGTCGGCGCGCGCGTCGAGCTGTGGGATCAGCTCGAGGCGAACTTCATGAGGGAGGGCGAGAAGCGGCCGTGGAAGGTCACAGAGACCGACGAGACCGGCCGCTACGAGTTCACCAACGTGCACTTCAACGCCTGCGAGGTGGCGGCGAGCGCTCCCGGCCGGGCCAGCGCGACCAAGATGAGCACGACGCTCTTCGCCGACTCGGGCGACCGCCAGATCGACTTCGTGCTCGGCCCGCCCGCCGAGATCGCGGGCCGGGTGGAGGACGAGAGCGGCGCCGCGGTCGCGGGCGCCGTGGTGGAGTGCTACCAGATCGGCCAGGCGCGGGAGCAGGGCGCCTCCAAGGCGCGGGCCGAGTCGGACGCCAACGGCGCGTTCCTGCTCGCGGGTCTGGCGCAGGGCACCTGCACGCGGACCGCGCGCGCGCGCAACTACAGCGACAAGCCGGCCGGCACGGCGGAGTCGGGAGCGCGCGACGTGGTCATCGTCCTCGAGCGGCGCGGCGCCGTTTCCGGTAGCGTCGTCGACGCCGCCACGAGCAGGCCGCTTTCCAAGTTCCAACTGCATCTGCACTACAACCGCCAGCAGACGTCGCCCGCGCCGGCCGACCACCCGCAGCCCGTCGTCACCGTCGAGCCGACGCCGACCGGCAAGCTGAAGCTCGTCTCGTCCGCGGACGGCACCTGGGAGTTCGACGACGTCGATCCCGGCAGCTACGTGATGGAGGCCGAGGCGCTCGGCTACGCGCCCTGCCGCTCCCTGCCGTTCCAGGTCCAGCGCGGCGAGACGACCGGGAACGTGCGCGTCGTCATGAGCAAGGGCGCGGACATCGAAGGAACCGTGGTCACGAGCGACGGGCGGCCCGTGCCGGGCGCGCTCGTGCAGCTCAACCCGAACGGCTTCGTGCCCAACCCGGTGCTCGCGATCTTCTCGAGCCTGCCCTCGTCCATCCCCAAGCGCGAGTTCCGCACGCGCACGGACGAGAAGGGCGCCTTCGCGCTGCGCCTGGTCATCCCCGGCACGTACCAGATCGAGGTTTCCTCGCCCAACTTCTCCTCGCAGGCGGTGAACGACGTGAGCGCCGTCGAAGGCCAGACGACCGCGGTGGGCCGCATCGCTCTCTCGTCCGGCGGCGCCATCGTCGGCCGCTGCCTCGATCCCGCGGGCAAGCCCTTCGCCGACGGCAAGGTCCAGGCCTCCACCAAGAACGGCAACACCTACACCGTGCGGCCGAACTACGACGGCGTCTTCGAGATCCAGAACCTGCCGCCCGGCGAGTACGACGTGACCCTGCACCCGGAGAAGGTGGACGGCGCGCAGGTCAACCCGCTCCTGATGATCGTGCAGGCGCAGAAGACCAAGGTCGCGGTCGTGGTGCGCGAGGGCAGGTCGGAGCAGATCGTCCTGCAGGTCCCGCCGCCGGGACAGTAGGAGGGCGGCCCGGCCGACCTCCTCGAGCCACGCTTCTCCCTGCCGCGTCGTGCCGAGCGCTCGCGTCCTCTCCGCTTCGCCCGGACGTGCTCTTCGCAGCCGGTAGGGACAACGAAGAGACAGACGGATCTGCTGGCATCCGCCGAGCCCGGAATTCGAGCCAACGGGCCATTCTGATGGCGTTGCCCTGTTGCGCCTAGGCCTGAGCACGAGCACGCGCGCGTAGCAGGGTCCGCGCACAGGGCCCAACTGCAGGCGTCGAGCAGTCTTGTGTCGGCTCGGCGGGCAGGCGCCCTGCCCGGCGTCTCGAGAATCGCCGGAAGGGACGCACCGCGCACTCAGTCAAAGACATCCGCCCGGTCGTGCATCGCCGCGTGGACCGGCCGGGTCGAGGTGAGCCGCCATGCAGAGTCGAGTGCTCCGTTTCGGGGTGATTCTCCTCGTCGTCGCCGCGGTCGCCGTGGTGGTGCTGCTGGTGCTCCGCGGTTCCGGCACGGGTCCGAGGCAGACGACCACGGTCGAGGATGCCAGCAGCCAGGTGGTCCAAGAGCGCGACGATCCCCAGGTTCCCGCCCCCGCGGGGACCGGCAGCCTGTCTGGACGGGTCATCAACACGGAGGCGGCCGGCGTGGAGGGAGCGCTGGTGAGCCTGGCCGTGGGACTGGCCGTACTCCAGTTGTCTCTCCCAGGCTGGTGCAGGCCTACCGGCCGCGAGACCAAGACGGACAGCGACGGCGTCTACCGCTTCGAGGATCTGCC
This sequence comes from Planctomycetota bacterium, assembly GCA_016213895.1. Taxonomy (GTDB): domain Bacteria; phylum Planctomycetota; class B15-G4; order B15-G4; family JADJEK01; genus JACQZJ01. Next base: position 16,253 of record JACQZJ010000202.1, read on the forward strand.
GGCGGCCAGCAACTACGTGCTGCTCGTGAGCCACGAGAGTTACGCGCGCGCCCACGTCCCCGGCCCCACAGTCTACGACAACGACTGCACCCTGGTTTCTGACATCGTGCTCCACCGTGGCTCGCGCGTCCTTGGCGTGGTCAAGGACGGTCGGGGCGGGCTCGTGATCCGCGCCACGATCGAGCTTTGGGACCTGCGCGAGACGAGCTTCATGAAGGAGGGAGAGAAGCGGCCGTGGAAGGTCACGCAGACCGATGAGTCCGGGCGATACGAGTTCACCAACGTGCACTTCAACGCCTGCGAGGTCGTGGCGAGCGCGCCGGGCTACGCGGTCTCGTCCAAGACCAGCACCATGGTCTTCGCCGAGTCAGGCGATCGCGAAGTCGATTTGACTCTCGGGCAGCCGGTGGAGATCGCGGGCAAGGTCGAGGACGAGCGCGGCGCGGGGATCGAGGGTGCCCTGGTGAAGGCTGTCGAGATCGGCCAGGCGCGGGATGTGGGTATTCCCAGGGCGCGGACCGAAACTGCCCAGGACGGCGCCTTCACCCTCACCGGCCTGGCGCAGGGGAAGTGCACGATCAAGGCTCGCGCCCACGGATTCAGCGACCGCGAGGCAGGTCCGGTGGAAGCGGGCGCGCGCGACGTCCACATCGTGCTGGAGCCGCGCGGCACCGTGGCCGGCGACGTGGTCGACGCGGCCTCGGGCAAGCCGCTCAAGGAGTACCGGCTTCACCTGCACTGCAGTCGCCCGGACATCAAACCAACGCCGACCGGCAAGCTGAAGTACGTCTCCGCGGCCGACGGCGCCTACGAGTTCGACGACGTGGATCCTGGCAGCTACGTGATGGAGGCCGAGGCGGAGGGCTATGCGCCGTGCCGCTCGGAGCCCTTCCAGGTGCTGCGCGGCGAGACCACTCGCAACGTGCGCATCGTCATGAGCCTGGGCGGCGCCATCGAGGGGAGGGTGGTCACCAGCGACGGGCGGCCCGTGCCGGGCGCGCTCGTGCAGCTCAACGCAAACGGCTTCGTGCTCAATCCCGTTATGGCGATCTTCTCGAGCTCGCCCTCGTCCATTCCCCCGCGCAAGTTCCGCGCGCGCACGGACGAGAAGGGCGACTTCGCGCTGCGGCTGGTCATCCCCGGCACGTACCAGATCGAGGTGACCTCGCACAGCTTCTCGCCGAGGTTGGTGAACGACGTGGGCGCCATTGAGGGCCAGACGACCGCCGTCGGGCGGATCGTCCTCTCCGCCGGCGGCTCCATCAGCGGCAATTGCTACGACGCCTCCGGCAGGCCCTTCGCCGGCGGGAGGGTCCAGGCCGTTGCACAGACGGGCTTCTGCATCACGATGTGGCCGGATCACGACGGGCGCTTCGAGATCCAGAACCTGCCTCCCGGCGAGTACGAGGTGACTCTGCTCCCGGAGAAGGTGGACGGCGTGCAGGTCGACCCACTCGTGATGATCGTGCAGGCGCAGGAGTCCATGCTGCGGGTCCAGGTGACGGAGGGCAGGACGGAGAGGGTCGACCTGAGGGTCCCGCCGCCGGAAACGGCGGGGAAGTAGGCGTGCAGCGTCGTGGGCTGCGCACGGTTCATTGCCAGAACGGCACGGCGCCAGCGTCGAAGAGAAGCACATCCTCTCCGTTCCCCTCGCTCGTGAGCGCCGACCACAGCTCCCTCAGGGCGACCTGGACGAGGCCTTCCTCGCCCGCGTGCTGGCGCAGCGCCACGCGCAGCCGGCCGGCGCGGTAGTCCTCCCCTGCCGCGAGATCGGCGGCGGCGATCGCGAGCAGCACGCGCAGGCGCAGCGGACGGGCCGCGGCCGCGGCCTGCTCTGCCTCCTCGACCCAGGCCCCACCCTGAAGAACGGGGCCGAGCACGCGCGCGAGCGCCAGGGCGAGCGCCCCCTCGCAGCGCGCGTCCCCCTCCAGGGCCGCGGCAAGCAGCGGCATGGCCTGCCGGAGTGCATCTCCCGGCGGCGCGGCCAGGCAGGTCGCGGCCAGGGCCCAGGCGGCGAGAGCGCAAGGATCGTCGCGGCGCAGCGCTCCCGCTGGCGGCGGCACGCCCGGCTCTTCCGCGGCCAGGAGCGCCGCGCCGATGGCGCGCGCCCAGGGGTTCTCGGCCGCCAGAAGCGGCGCCGGAGGGATCCCGCGCGGCGCGGCGAGAGCCGCGTTCAGCGCGGCCGGCAGGCTTGCTCGCACCGAGCGGCCGCTGGCGCATTCCGGCAGGACGGCCGCGAGAGAGCGCGCGCTCTCCTCCTCGCCCGGCCCGAGGCGGCAAAGGGCGAGGGCGGCCGCCAGCCGAAGATCCGGATCGCCGCGCTCCAGGCAGGCGCGCACGGCCGGGACGTGCTCCGCGGCCTGGACGCGGGCAACGAGCCAGCACGCTGCCCGCCGCCCGGCCGGGTCGCTGCCGGCGAAGAGCAGCTCCGCCACTTGCGCGGCCAGGGCCGGCGCGCGCGCCAGGTCGTTGAGGACGCGCAGGCGCAGGCCTTGCGTCAGGGCGGCGCAGAGCAGCGCCGCGTGCCACTCGGGAGCGGCGGCGCGCGAGCCGAGCGGCAGGAGGTCGCCGAGCGCGAGGGCGCCTCCCCGCGGCGCGCGCGTGAAGGCAGCCGCGGCGTCGGCGGCGCCTGGCAGCCAGAGCGCGCGAAAGAGCAGGCCGGCCGCGGCCGGATCGGCCGGCGCGCCCTCGCCGCCGAGCAGCAGGCGCGTCAGCAGCCGCGCGGCCTGCGCCTCCTTGCCCGTGCGCTCTGCGTCCCCCTCCGGCCGCTCCTCCACCAGGCGCGCGAACTCCTCCGCGTCTTGGCGCACGCGCACCACGCGCACCAGCCCGAGGTCGGCCAGGGCCAGGCCGCGCGCGCCGAGCAGGCGCTCGAGCAAGGCCGAGGCGGTCGCCGGCAGGAGCTCCGCCGGCGCCACCGGGGCCAGGGCCGCGGCCGGCAAGCCCGGCTCGAGCACGATCGGCTTGTTCGGCGCCACGGTCTCCTGCAGCCACTCGAGGACCAAGGAGAGCGGGAGCGCGTCGCCCAGGGGCCAGGCGAGCCCGGTGATGACGCCGCGCGCGAAGGGCGCCTCCCGCCCGGGATCGGCGCAAGTCTCGCCGTGCGCGCCGCGGCGCGCGATCTCGGCGGTCAGCAGCTCGCGCAGCAGATCGCGCGCCGGCGCGCGCGCCGCCGCCTCGCCCCCGCTCGCGACCACGACCAGGGCGGCGCCCGACGCGGGCAGGTTGAGCACGGCCTCGCGCACCCTGAGGCGCGCCTCGGGCGGAAGCAGCGGCAGGCGCGCGGCGATCTCGCGCACTCCCTCCGGCGCGAGCAGCCAGGGCTGCAGGGCGCGCTCCGCGGCCACGCGCTCCTCCACGCGCGGCGAGGAGAGCGCGTCCAGCAGGTCGGCGGCCGAGCCGCCCGCGGCCGCGCGGAGCGCAGAGAACGCGAGCAGGCAGGAGCAGAGAACGCGCCGGAAAGGCGTCACTTGAGGGACCATCCCGCGCCCGGGAGCGTCCCGGAGAGCACGAGCTCGTCGATGCCGATGGCGGTGCGCGAACGGATCTCCAGGCTGGAGACCTGCGGCTTCTCCGCGATGCGGTGCTTGTAGACCACGTTCTCGTCCACGCTCAGCGTGCACCAGGTCGGCGACCCGGGCGCCCAATCGACGGCGACCCGATAGCGGTTGCCGCGCTCCAGCGCGAACTCGCGCACCGCGCCCGCGCCCTTCCTCGTGGGACGCGTCTCGCCGAGCGAGGGCTCGAAGACCTGTCCCGCGAAGTCATCCAGGTCGCCGCGCCAGGCGTTGGCCTGTCCCGCGAAGGTGTCGGGCTCGAAGGAACGGATCACGAAGCACACCGAGAAGAGCCGCACGCCGAAGAGCGCGGGGGTCGGCTCCTCGTACGGCAGCTCGAGGTCGAAACGCAGCCGCACGGGCTGCGCCGGGTCGAAGGGGATGGGCCGCGTCACTCCCGGCCGGTTGACGAACAGGTCGGCGCGCGCCTCCTTCGCGCCGCCTCCGGCCGGCACGGAGGTGAGGCGGCCGCCGCGCACCGCCCACTCCTTCCCCGGCAGCTTGAAGTCGTCGATCTCGCGGCTGCTGTCGAAGCGGTAGACCAGCTCCGCGCCGCCGTCCACGCCGAAGACCACCTCGGCGCCGGTCCTCTGCCGGAAGACGGCGCGCTTCTCCTCCACCTTCAGCCTCTCCCTGCCCTGCTCCGCCGCGCGCTGCAGCTCCTTCAGGCGGCGATCGACCAGCTCCAGCCGCCTGAAGCCCGGATCCCGCAGCACGGACTCCGCCAGCTCGACCGCCTCGGCGATGCGCGCCTCCGCCACCGCGCGGTCGAAGCGCTGGAGCAGGTCCTCGGCGAGGGACTCCAGTCCGCTCTCGATGCGCGCCAGCTCCGCGCGGCGGCCGGCCACCGCGCCGCGCACGGTTTCCGCCCAGGGGTCCGCGGCGTGCTCGTCGGCCAGGGCCTGCGCGCCGTCCAGGTCGCCCGCGTAGAAGAGCAGCACCGCGGCGGCGGCCGCCGGGGCAGAGGCCCCTGCGCGCGCCACGACGTCCCGCGTCTCCAGGTCGGCGAGCGCGACCGAGAACGCCGGCGCGTCGAACTCGAGCAGACGCCGCCCGCGGTCGACCCGCGCGAGCACGCCCTCGCGCGTGATGCCGCGCACGGCCACCCCGATCCTCTGGCCGGCGGCGCGCTCAAAGGCAAGGAGCGCCTGCTCCTCCACCTTCTCCACGAGCGGAGCCGTTTCGACCAGCAGCCCGAGCCAGGGATCGCGGCAGCCGCCACCTCCCGGGAGGGCGCCCAGGGCCGCGGCCGCGGCCGCGGCGTCTCGCCGCGGCAAGGCCTCGGCGAGAGCCGCGAGGACGCCGGCCTCGACGCCCGCGCGACGCTCCGCCTCCCTCTCCGCGACCTCGGCGGCGATCTCCTCGGCGCGGCGCAGGATGGTCTGGGAGAGGGCGCCCGGCTCGTCGGGGAAGTCGGCCACGGGGATGGCGAGAGCTTCTTCCGCCGCGGCCCGCAGCGCAGCCGCGATCTCGTCCAGGGACGGCGCTCCCTCCGCCGCCGGCGTGTACGACTCGAGGGCGCGCAGGGCGTAGTCGCGAGCGTCGTCCACGGTGCGCGCCACGCGGCCGCGGATCTTGCCGAGGGCCGCCCGGTAGGAGTGCGCCGCCTCGCCCAGCCAGGACTGCGGCGGCCGCGGGTCGCGCGCCTCGGGCACCACGCTCTTCACCCCGCTGGCGAAGAGGCGCGCGACGACCTCCTCGGCGGCGGCCTCCGCCTGCGCCAGACGCGCGAGCGCGGCGCGGTACTCGCGCCGCCCCAGCATCTCGGTGATCTCTCCGAACTCGCGGTCGAGGTCGAGCTCGATTGCCTCGTCCGCGCGCCGCCGCGCCTGCGACACCAGCTGCTCGAGCACGCGCTGCCGCGCGGTCGCGGCCTCCTCCTCGAGCAGCCGCGCGAGCGGCGGCGCCAGCTCAGGGAGCGGCGCGCCGAGCGAGGCCAGGGCCTGCGCGCCGAGCTCCGCGTCGAACTCGGCGAGCGCGTCCTCCAACCTCCCGTCGCCGACCGCGCGCCGCGCCGCGGCCGCGGAACGCGCGCCGATCACCGCCGCGCGCCGCGCCGCTTCGCCGAGCACGGCCTGGCGCAGACCCTCGGTCTCCGCGCCGGCCTCGACTCTCGCCCCGGCGTCCG
>JACQZJ010000203.1:0-16569 GCA_016213895.1 Planctomycetota bacterium
ATGTTGCCATATCCTAGCCTGCAGATCACGGAAAGGCAACAGGCAAAACTACTTTTTAGTGGCTACGTTGTGCTACCACCAACAGCACTCATGGGCCGAGAGAGCGCAGACTTACGGCGGTTTACCCGGCAGAACTTCCGCCTAACACCCGGCTGCGCCAGCCCGAGTGAAGACGCCTCCCTTCCGCGTCCGGCGGCCTTCGGCCGGATCAAGCCCTTCGCAGACCTACGAGAGCATCAAGAGAGGCCCTTGTTCGCTGCCACCTGGCCGAGCATACCAAAGGTTGGTTAGAATCTGGGCTTCGAGGAGGAACCCGGAGTGGAGGCCATGAAGGGCAGCTCCCCGGTCCGAATGGCGACTTTCCCAGTCGTGAGACGTACCGTGCCTGAGGGCCCCCACGGAAGTGACCGGGCTTGGACGAACCTCGTCCGTTTCCACGTTTCACCGGCGACCCGTCATGCCTGAGCCGTCGCGCACGCCCCTCGACGACCCCGACGAAGCCTCCGCGCTGGACTTCCTCCGTCACAGAACCACGGGTGCCACTCGGTACGAGATCGCTCGCGCCATCCGGCAGCCTTCGGACCGGGTCGTGATGCTGCTTCGTGAATTGGAACAGCGAGCGCTGGTCCGCCGGAAAGGAGGGAGGTGGCTCCGGACGGGCGTCATGCCGGGCGTCAAGTCGCCCACGACCCCACCGGCTCCCCCCGGCGCCGGATCTCCGCCCGTCTTCGATGAACTGGATGCGGAGCTGACCGTCAGCCAAACCAGTTCATCGCGCTGGGACAGGTTCCGCAGGTTGTGTACCTACTACCTCGAGTGCGTTCGTGTCGAAGCGGGTAGTCACGTGCACGTCTGCTACCAGGAGAAGAACAAGGCCTGGTGCGAGATCCAGCAGCGGCTCTCCTGGAGCGACCTGGCCGCCGGTCAACCCCTCTGGCTCCGTCGATCCGCCGAAGTCAACGACTTCCTCGACGCCAATCGTGTGGGACGCCGGAAGATCCGTCTCCTCGTCGGCGCCTGCGTCGACTACGACAAGGTCCGCCAGGACGACTCGGAGCCAGCTCTGAGCCCGATCTTCTTGCAACCCGTCAATGTCCTCGCCGAGCAGGACTATCTGCGGCTCGAGCCCGCCGACCTCGTCCACATCAACCACGGCTGGTTCGAGGCCAAGTTCGCCAGGCAGCGACATCGGGGTGACGACTTCTTGATCCGAGTCGGTCTGCTCTCTGAAGGACAGGAGGAATCGACGTACGGATTCCCTCCCGGCACGAGTCTCGAGAATCTGAGATCGGCTCTCGTCCAGCGCTTCGCCGACTGGATGGTGCATCATTCCGCCAACAGCGTCCTCACCGGAATTCTCGACCATGTTCCACCTCGGCAAGGTGTTCTCGATACCACCCTGCTCCTCCGAAGCCCCTATTCCCCCTATACCAAGGGCCTCATGGAGGAGCTCGAGGAGATCCGCCGAGCAAGCGATGCCGACCTCGATCGCACCTCCCTGAAGTGGCTGTTCCTCGACTCGAACGACACGGAGGCGCGGAACCACGGGGACGACGACCCGGCCCCCTTTGCGGACGAAGGACCCGCCGAAATCACCGTCCTCAACGAAGTGCAACGGGAGACCTGTCAGCGGGCGCTCGGCGTTCCGTTGCTGGTCGTGAAGGGTCCGCCCGGAACGGGAAAGTCGACGGTCGTCCAGCACGTACTGATCAACTCGCTGCTCCGCGGTCGCTCCGCCCTATTCGCCAGCCGGAACCACCGAGCGCTGGATGCCGTCGTCCCCAAGCTCAACCAGCTGGTCGAGGATCGTGGACGGGCTCTCATCCTCCGGCTGACACCGCCCAAGGACGAGACAGGGGCCGCAACGCTCAGCTGGCTGAAGATGGTGACCGACCTGATCACCCAGCCGCTCGGCCAGCCGCGGGACGACATCCCAACCGATGGCCAGCGATCCGCGCTCGATGAAGCGCTCCATCGTCGCTTCATCGACGAAGAGGGGATTCGGCAGCTCCTGAGTGACCGTGAGAACCTCGCGGACCTGGAGAAGCAGCTGGTGACCATCGCCAAGAATCTCCGTGAGCCTCTCGATCCGCTCCTGGAGGCGCCCGACCTTCCCGACAGCGCGCAGCTTCAGACCCTTGCCGACCGGCTGGATCGCTCGAACCCGAGCCAGCAGCGGTTCTGGCGGCGATGGTTTCGAACGCTGCCGCATGCTTTCGACCGTGCACGCGCACTCCGACTGCTGCGTTCCCTGCCAGATCCGCCCGGGGCGTCGGCCCGGCCACCGAGGGGGATGACATCCGACGACCTCGCTCAGGCTCTGCGGGAATGGGCACTACGCAGCCAGGCCAGGCATGTCCTGCTGCAACGCTCGACGCTCGAGAGCCGGATCCGGTCGCGGCCCTCACCCGAGACGCTCGATCGCGAGCTCGACGCCGCCTGCCAGTCCGTGCACCGCAGCACGGAGGAGGCTCTCTCACACGCCGCCGACGCCATGTCCTCCCGACTCGGGCCCCGCGAGATCGAGGCCCTCGCCAACCTTCGAGGCGCCCTGGCGGGCCGCGGCGACGACCTGGATCCCCGGAACCTCGGTGAGCGGTTGTCCAAGTTGCTTCGAAACCACTTCCGAAGCCTCCTGCAGGCCTTTCCGCTCTGGGCCTGCTCCAACCTCTCCCTTCGCAAAAGGCTGCCGTTCTCTCCCGGCGTCTTCGATCTCGCGGTGATCGACGAGGCCAGCCAGTGCGACATCGCATCCGCGATCCCCCTCCTCTACCGCTCGAAGAGCGTGATGGTGGTCGGCGATCCGATGCAGCTGCGCCATCTGGCCCACGTCGCGGATGCGACCGATCAGAGGCTCCGCGAGGGCCTCGAAATCGCCGACGACGGCAGGTTCGGCCGCTTCCGGTACGTCCCGAACTCGTTCTATGATCTGGCAGCCAGCAGTGCAGCGATCCGCAGAAGCAACAGTCTCGTCGAGCTCGTCGAGCACTATCGGTGCCACCCTTCCATCGCGCGGTATTTCGGCGACGCCTTCTACAAGGGAAGCCTCCGCATCCGGACCTCGCTGGACCGCGCTCGCCTGCTGCGCCTCCGCTACAAGGGCAAGGCCGGAATCCTCTGGACGGACGTAAAGGGCGACAGCCTGACCGAAGGAGGGAGTCGCTACTGTCCCGAACAGATCCAGGCCGTGCTCCGCGAGATCGAGCGCCTCCACGATGAAGCCTTCCTCGGCACCGTGGGCGTCGTCACGCCATTTCGTGCCCAGAAGGACCGGATCCAGGACGCCGTGCACCAGAGCATCGCCCCCGATCAGCTTCGCGACTGGCAGTTCATCTGCGAGACGGCGGATGGGTTTCAGGGTGACGAGCGAGATCTCATCATCTTCAACCTGCTAGGAGGCGGGAATGGTCCGCGTCCCACGCCCGACTTCTACCGCAAGGACGTCAACCGCTTCAATGTGGCGATCAGCCGGGGGCGTCTCGTCCTGCACGTGATCGGCGACCGCGATTGGGCGCGAACATGCGACATCGAGCATCTCAGAAAGCTGGTGCAGGCGCACGAGGCGGAGGCAGAGGGTGCAGACGAACGAGTCCGCTGGGATCTGGTGGGTCCGGTCTGGGAGCAGCGTCTCGCAGAGGCCCTTTGCTCCGCTGGACTCCCCTATCGGCAACAGTATCCAACCTACGGATACTACCTTGACTTCGCGCTGCTCAAGGAAGGCTTGAAGCTGTGCGTGGAGGTCGACGGCGAAGCCTACCACCGTGAATCGACCGGCGAGCGCCGGCTCGCCGACGTGTATCGCGATCAGGTGTTGAAGGCAGCCAATTGGAAGGTCATGCGATTCTGGGTCTACGAACTGCGAGAGGACATGGGGGGCTGCGTTGAACGGATTCAAAGAGCATACGAACACTCCTGAGAGCCTACCCGAGATTCAGCGCCGACGTCCGGACCGGGCGTCTCCAGGCTTCGTCGTGCTGATGGCCGGACTGGCGATCCTGGCGCTCTCCGCGCAAGCGACCGGCCTCGTCAGCCTGTTCGGCTTCAACACGGAGCGATCGCACTGGGACGCTCGGGCTGCGCTCAGGGACGACCTCGCCGACGAAGTACATTCGCTGGACGTTCGCTGCGCGGAAGCCGGTGCCGAGGTGCAGACTCTCGAGTCCAAACGAGACGACGTGCTCCGCTCCGTGTCCCTGGCGAGCAAGGAACTGGAACAGGCCCGGGCTCTCCGCGACGAGGCCGTGGCCAAGACCACCCAGGCGGAGCACGACGCGACCTCGGCCGCGCAGGCCCTGGCCGCGGCTCAGGCGGACAAGGCCAAGGCCGACTCGGAACGCCGGGAGTACATTCAAACGATCGAGCGCCTGAAAGACGAAGAGTCCCGTCTGCAGGGTCAGGTCGACTCTCTCAGCAGCCAGCAGCTGACTCTGGAGAGCCGACGACAGGACCTGCTCGAGGCCACCAAGGAACTCGCGCGTCTGTCAGACGATCTTGCCCAGCTTCGTCCCAGCGTCTCCCGCGCGCACGATGAGCTACAGGATGCCGAAGGCAAGCTCCGCTCGGCTCAGGCCGACGCCGAGCGCGCCCGGAGCGTCGTTTCGGAAGCCGCGGCTGCCTCCGCCCAGATCCAGAGTCTGCGCAACGAGCTCGACGATCTTCGTGTCCGGAGGGACGGGCTGACCGCGGAACGAGATCAGCTGCTGGCCGAGCTCCAGGACCTGCATAAGGAGCGCGCCGCGCTGCGCACCCAGGGAAGCCAGCTCTCTCAGGAGCGCGACGTGCTCGAGTCCCGGGTCTCGGCCCTGAAGGAGCGCCAGGCCGAGCTGGAGTCCGACCTGGCGACGCTCGCCGAGACATCTGCCCAGATCAAGAAGGAAAGATCCTCCCTCGAGGCGTCCGTGACAACACTGCGCGCCCAACTCGACGACCTCCAGACCGCGACGCCAAGGCTGACGAAGGATCGGGACGGCCTCCAGGCCGAGGTCGAGGCGCTTGAAGCCACTCGCTCCCGCCTTCAGAATGACCTGAGCGCCGCTCTAGCGTCCTGCACGGCCAAGCTCCTCGAACTCGCCGCCGACATCTCCGCAGCTTTCGACGATCTCCGCAAGGCCAGGACCGCGACGCCGACTGACGATCTTGGGGCTGAACAGGAATCGGGAGGCAACCAATGAGCTGGGACTGGATGCTGGGCCTGTACGTCGCTGGCACTGTGCTCACGGCCATCGTCCTCTATCTCTCGGTTCATCTTGGTCTTCGTTGGCAGCGCGAACTCCCCAAGCTCCCGATCTACGAGTCCCTTGAGGTACTCGAACAGCGCGCCGAGGAGAAGCGCCTGGAGTTCGAAGAGCTGCAGGAGCGGCTCTTCGAAGCAAGGAGCATCGTCGAGGACGCGCGAGAGAAGAAGGCCTGGTTGGACCTCAACCGAGAACGTGTTGAGGACCTTCAGCGAAAGGAAGTCCAGCTGCGCGAGGTCGAGGAGAAGCTCGCCGGGAGGATGGAGGAGTACGATAAGGTCCTCGGACAGGTTCGTGAGCTGGAAACCAGGCGCGCCGTCCTCGAGCAACAGCTGAAGGGCCAGGAGGACATCCTCGGACGACTCGACGACCTGCGGCATCAGGAGGAGGACGCGAGGTTGAAGGTGGCGGCGGCGCGTGTCGAGCAAGAGGAGCTCAACAGGAAGATCGCCAGCAATGAGGCGGGGCTGAGGGAGCTTCTCGGGTCTGTCGCCGAGGCCCAACGACAGCGGCAGGAGTTGATGGAGGCGCATGGCCGCCTGCAGGCCGAGGTGGCCCAGATGGAATCGGAACGCGATCATCTCCAGCGCCAGATCGAGAATCTCACCAAGGAACGGGTCCAGGTGGCGCCACCGGAGGCCGCCTCCATCGACGAGCGAACGGCGGCGCTGTGGCACCCTCCGGTCCTGCAGAAGCAGGATCTTCCCGACGTCATCCCCAGCGATGCGAGCGAAGAACAGGTTCTCGAGCGTGCCGTCGAGAGGATTGCCGACTCGGGGTTGGTCTTCGCTCCCCGAACGCTGCACGCCTTCCACACGGCACTGAAGGTCTCGCGAGAGTCGCCGCTCCTCGTTCTCGCGGGGATCAGCGGGACCGGGAAGAGCGCCCTTCCGCGACGCTACGCCGAGGCCATGGGCATGCACTTCCTCAACATCGCCGTGCAACCCGGTTGGGACAGCCCCATGGACCTGCTCGGCTTCTACAACCACCTGGAGGGGCGATTCAAACCGACGGAACTCACGCGTGCTCTCGTTCAGATGGACCAGATCGGCCAGCAGAACGGCCGCTGGCCCGGGGGCGCGGGTCAACGGATGAAGCTCAGCGACCGAATGCTGCTGGTCCTCCTCGACGAGATGAACCTCGCACGGATCGAGTACTACTTCAGCGAGTTCCTGAGCCGGCTGGAGATCCGTCGCGACATCATCGACTTCAACGTCGAGCAGCAGCGGCGCGCCAGCGAGGTTCTGCTGGAGATCGGCAAGAGCGGAGAGGGCGGCATGCAGGCGATCCCCCTGCACGTCGCGGAGAACGTTCTGTTCGTCGGCACCATGAACGAGGACGAATCCACGCAGTCCCTGTCCGACAAGGTCGTCGATCGATCGAACGTCATGCGGTTCGGCCGTCCCGAGTCCCTCCGGTCGATCGATCAGGCGAAGAGCTCCGTGACGAGGAAGGCTCTGCCCTTCTCCGTCTGGCAGAGATGGCGAAAGGCGGGCACTCAGCTAGCGGAAGGAGACCGGAAGCGGCTGGAGGACTGGATACATCGCTGCAACCAACTCCTCGATCGCATCCGAAGACCATTCGGACATCGGGGCGCCCAGGCCATTCGCGAGTACGTCCGCCACTACCCCCGCCTCGTTGCCGACCCGATCGCCACCGCCATGGCCGACCAAGTGGAGATGCGCGTTCTACCCAGGCTCCGCGGAATCGATCCCGAGGACCAGGGAGGGAGGGCGGCCTTGGATGAAGTCTGCAGGCTCGCGGACGAACTCGCCGACAAGGTGCTGTCCCAGGCGATCACTCACCAGAGACGTCGTGGAGAGTCCCACCTGTTTCTCTGGCAGGGCCTCGACCGGCTGGTCGAGGTCGAGGCCGACCAGGGGGCATCGTGAATCCGGCTCGCGTCGTTCCGCATCCCTGGTCCTCGCAACCGGCCGACGGACCGGTGGCCGCCTGGGGTCGTCCCTGCCTCATCACACCCGGAGACGTGACCAGGGTCGACATCGGCGGAACGGACATCTCCCTGCCGCGGTGCGGCACCCTGCCCCTCCAGGATGCCTTGCCCGGGATACGCTGGGAGCTCCCCGGTACCGGCCGCTCCACCGAGGGCGTCGAGACGCTGAAGGCGACTCTTGTGCGCCTCGATGGAACTCGCACCCGCATTGCCATCGACGTCGTTGGCGATCTCGTGGACAGCTCGGCAACGGATCAGGAGGGCGCCGAGATCTCAACGGCGGTTCGTGCGTTCCTCGGCCGCCACGTCGAGGCCATCAACCGGGCGTGCGGAGCCGATGGCAGGCGCGAGTGGCCGATGGCCGAAGGGTGCGCGATCGTGGACCAGAGGGCCTTCACGGCATCCTACGGCGAGACGCGATACACGGACGAGCCGCGTCTCGCGCTCATCGTGCGACTGGCTCTGGCCATCAGCGGCCTGGTCGCCGACGTCGGCTGCCGGCCCCGTCGGGTGCTTCGACGCGTGCGGGACCAGGAACGCATCGAGCGAGCGCGGCAACGGGACGCCGCGTGCCTCCGCTGGCTCGTGCGACAGCCCGGCACGACCCTCGCGCAGCGCGCCGGACCGCGCCAGAGGGTTCTCTCCGTTGTGCGAGAGGATGTCGTCGACACGATGGAGAACCGCGTCGTCCGCGACCTGATCGACCGGGCCGTGCGCGAGTGCGCCTTGTACCTGGGCGAACACCGCCAGCAACCGAACTCCTTCCGATACAGGCTGGTCCAGCAGTTCAAGACGACATGTCAGGAGCTCCGCCGTTCCAGCCCGATCGCGGGCGTACCGCCCGCGGCGGAACTGGTGCGTCCCAACTACGTGCTGCAGCACGACGAGCGCTACGCCCCGCTGTGGACCTGGTACCTCCGCCTGCGGAGGAAGCAGCAGGAACAGGACGGGATCTGGAGGTGGAAGCAGAGAACGGCGGCGGAGCTGACGCAGCTGGCTCTGATGGCCGCGCTGCAAAACATGGAGAAGAGCTCGGGTTACGCCGAGATGGGACTCAACGGCAACCTCTACCTGCGGGCCGAACACGCGTCGGGCACGTTCGTCGACGAACGCTCCGAGGTCGTCCCCCGCCTCCTGCGGCAACGAGATCAGCTCCGGCACTTCACCGTCGTTCCGGCCTGTCGCCTCTGGAAGTGGCAGAAAGCGGCGCATCTGCCAATCGATCTGGCAGCCCTTGCCCCGGATGCGGTGATCGTGGTGCACGATCCGTGCCGGATCCATCGCCCGCAGCGATTGCTGGCTTTCTGGTCCCGCATCTCGGCGGGGGAAGAGGTCGATCCGTCGACCATCGCCGCCGCCCTCGGCCCGCGTCGAGACGGCCCGCCAATCGACGCGGTTCTCCTGCAGGCCGGCCTCGAGTCGGACGGACGCACCACCAGTACTTTGAACGCCGACGGGGACGGCCGCCAGCCCGCCGTCCGGGTCGTCGAACTACCGTTGGAATTCGAGCGAGCATGGACCTACCTGAGAGGACGCCTGGCGCTGTGGCTCTAGATCCGGTGCAGGACTCCGGCGTCGGCATCCACATCGGTGCATCCCGGCCGAATGCTGCGATCGTACGCGACCGGACCGCTCTCATGGTGGACGGCGCGGCGAGTCTAATCCTCATTCCGCCGGCGGTGCTCGTCCCGCGCCTTCGCGGTGAACGGGCGCTGTTCTCCGATTCCTTGCCGCTCCCCGTCCGCGGATCCGGCCTCGCCTGGCCGCCTTCGGCCGCCCTCGACGCCGACGGGCATGCGGCGCGCGCTCCACTTGCTTGGGCCTGGGAAAGCCTGTCCAGCGACTCGAAGGATCCGTGGAGCTTCCGGCCGGCCGACCAGGAACCGCAGACGATCGCCGCCGCCGACGCGGTCGCCTGTGCGGTGAAGAGCCTCCTGGCCGAGCAGGTCGCAACCGACCATTCGGGACAGGCGTGTCTCGTGATTCCGAACGATCTCAGCGAGGGCGCTCAACAGGCCATCCTGGACTCCAGCTACGTACACGACATCGACCTGCTGTTCCTGTGGAGGCCGGTCGCAGCCGCGCTCGAGTGGTGCCTGCGACTTCCCGCATCCGCAGCCCAGGCCCTGATCGACGGCGCACAGCGCAAAGGCGACGAATCCACCCGGCTGGGCCGACTGCTCTGCGTCCACCTCGGTCTCGATGGATTCGAATGCACGAGCCTCGACCTCGTGGGCACGAAGAGCCACGGTACTTGGATCCAGCCTGCTCGTGGAAAGTGCAGGATGCGGTCACGCCCGGAGTTGAGCAAAGGCCTCGTAGACGCCGTAATCCGCGCCGCGCTACAGGTGGCCGGACCGGAGCCGGACCGGGAAGACCACTGGAGGGCGCTCTGGTGCTCTCCCCTCCTACCTGCCGCCCTGACCGGGAACCAGGGAGCTCCGCAACACCTCGACCAGCAGTACCAGGCTCTCGGGTTCTCCCCCGAGCTGCCGGCGGCCTTTTGCGAACAGCTCCAGGGAGCCTTGCTGTACGTTACCGGCCGATCCTCCACGGATTCGACGGGGCAGCTCCAGGTGATCCGTCAGGAACTCTCCGAGTGGACCGACGCCGTTCGTTCGGAGATCGCCGAGCGGCAGACGACAGCCGTCGTCGTCTCGGGAGAGCTGGCAGCGGCAGGGCTCGAATCGGATACGTGCCTGGGACGAGCTCTCCTCGACGACCTCGGTTGTGACACCTCCGGCTTCATTCTCATCGAAGGTACCCCAGAGCTTCCCCACGGCGCGCTCGCCCGCGGCGCCGCGGTCTTCCTCGATCGCCGGGCGCGAGGCGAACCAACGTACCTCGACACCCTGCCGCGCATGGAGTCCGTGGTCCTCGTCAGCGGCGAACCCACCTGGGTCGATCTCCTAACACAGGAGGATCAGTACGTCGACGGCGGAAGGACTTGGATCCGGGAACCCGACTTCGGACCGGTCGAGGTGCGTGGGGGCGAAGAGCGCCTCGATCTCGATGTCTGGATGGAGTCCGACGACGCCGTGCACGGCGTTTCCTACGCGCTGCCGGTGACACCGGAACAACCCGTGCCGGCCTCGCTGCGCGTCTCCATGCACCCGGCTCGCGGCAACGCGCGAATCGAACTGGTTCCCAGGGAGCCCAAGGCCCTCGGCCGTCGGAGGATCTACCTGGACTGGACGACCGCGCGGCGCAGGAAGGAGACCCGCGAGGAACTTCTAGAGACCATCGCAAGGCCGTTTCCTCCGCTCGAGCCTCGAGCAGCGCATCGCGGAATGTGGCAGGGGGCTGATCCTTCGCTTTTACACCAGAGAAGCCCTGCGGCTCTCATGACCAGGGTGGTCAACCTGGGTATTACCCAGGTCAATGGCAACGAAGCCGTACTTGATCCACTCAGAAAGGCCTTCGTCGCTCGCAATGTCGCCGGTGACCCGTTCTTCACACGGCCACAGGGCCGCCTCATCCGGGCCGTGAGCTCGGATGGTCAGCTGGCTGCCGCTGTCCTCGGTTCGCAGATTCTCGAGGGGTTGATTGCTCAGGTCGAGAAGTTCCTAAGCGGGGGAAACCGGCTCGATCCGAACCTGGCGGCCATCCTCGGCTACTGCTCGGCCGACGGTCCTGGGATCCGAGCTCTGTTGGCCAAGCTCTCGGCAGGCGTGTGGCAGCAGAGGGGGATACCCAGGAACTTCCACCTCACGTTTCTCGGGAACTGCTTGAGGTGTCTAGATTCAATCCAGGCGTTCTCGGAACGGCTCCTTCGCGACCTCAGAGCGGATGAGCACGCACTGAAAGAGAAGGAGCTCAAGGCGCTGGCTCTCGTTCTCATGTACCGCGATGATGCTCTCAGAAATGTCGATACGACGACGTGCGAGGGGCTGTTCAGGCAGGCGACGATCAGATTCCGACATCAACTCAGGGAGCTGAAGCTCTCATTCACCGCCCGAGCTGCGCTCCAGTGCATGGCGTTCCTCCTGAGACGCCGACGATACGCGAGCGACTTTCTGAATCCTTCATCAGAGCCCGCGAAAGAGGCAAAGCAGCTGCTGGAGGATGCGATTGTTTTAGGGCCAGCACTGAAGGTCATCGGTGGATTCGTTGACATCCCAAGGGTCATGAGGACGATCATGGATTACATCGACCGACGCGGCGTCGGGCGCGTGAGCCTGATCGATGACTGAGGCTCGGCTTCGAGGTGTCCGTGGTCTCGGCGCGGGACCGAACGTGATGATCCGTGCGACTTGGTGGCCTCCCGCGGAGTCGCTTTGGCGTACGCCGCCTGCTTTGAACCGGTTCGTACTGGGGCCTCGACATTCTGTGTGGGCAGCAGCGCGGGCCCGTGTCGGTGGTTCCCAACGCCAGGGGCTGGGTGCTGCCGATTTCGACGTGTCCTGCTTGGGGCTCAGGGGAGCCACGCTGTGCGCGCGGCTCCCGGGGCACAGGCGTGCCGCGCCGAAGCCCTCGGTCTGGGGAGGCGGGAGCAATCTGTGGCCTTGGTGCTGTACGGGCCAGAGCCTCCACCTTGCGCCGGATGAGAGATCGAGCGTTGTGCGCGCAGATTCTGGGTGTCCGCGGGCCGTGGATGGTCACCGACGTCGTGCTGGATCGAGCCGGAGGAGAAGTGCGGGTGCTCGTTGGATGCACCGGCGGCGCTCGCGTGCCGTGCCCGCAGTGCGCTGCGGCGCGCTCCCGGTTCGATCACCGGTCGCGGCGCTGCGGTCACCTGGACACCTGCCAGTTCCGGACGATCCTGGAGGTCGAGATCCGGCGCGCCAGCTGGCCCGAACATGGTGCACATCAGATCGCGGCGCCCTAGGCAGAACCGGTGAGCCGGTTCACGGCTCTGTTCGTGGCCCTCGTGATCGACTGGCTGGGCGAGGCGAGCGTCAAGGCCGTGGCCGAGCAGATGAATCTCGCCTGGCGCGAGGTCGCTGGCATCCAGCGCCGGGCGCGGGGCGGGGCGCTATTCGCCGGGCGGCGGCGCGCCGGTCCGGCCCGAGCCCAGCCAGCCGAGGCGGCGGAAGATGAAGAGGAGCGCCGCGGACAGGAGCACGCAGACCGACCAGAACAGCAGGTACCCGCCGCTCCAGCCCAGCTCCGGCATGTTGAGCGGCCGCGCGGTGTCGAAGTTCATGCCGTAGACGCCCGCCAGGAAGGTCAACGGAATGAAGATCGTGGCGATGACGGTCAGGACGCGCATGACCGCGTTCGTCCTGTTGCTCACGCTCGAGAGGTAGACGTCGACCAGGCTGCCGCACAGCTCGCGGTAGTTCTCGATGACGTCGACCACCTGCATGGCGTGATCGGCGGTGTCGCGCAGATACGGCAGCGTGGCCTCCGAGATGAGCGCGTGCGGCTCGCGCAGCAGGCGGCTCAATGCGTCGCGCAGGGGCCAGACCGCGCGGCGAAAGGTCATGAGCTCGTGCTTGACGCGGAACACCTCGCGCAGCACCTGCGGCCGCGCATCCTCGATGACGCGGGGCTCCAACTCCTCGAACTCCTCGCCATAACGCTCCAGGACCGGGAAGTAGCCGTCCACGATCGCGTCCAGCACCATGCACGCCAGGCAGTCGCTGCCGGCCGCGCGCAGCAGCTTCATGCCCTCGCGCAGGCGGTTCCTCAGCGGATCCAGGCAGTCCCCCGGCGTCTCCTGGAAGGTGAGCACCAGGCCCTCGCTCTGGAACATGGAGACCTGCTCCCACTCGATCCCCCCGTCCGCCAGGAGGGTCACCATGCGCGCCACGAAGAACACGTTGTCGCCGTAGTCCTCGACCTTGGGCCGCTGGCCGACGTGGGCCACGTCCGCGACCGCGAGGTGGTGCAGGCCAAAGAGCTCGACGAACTCCTCGAGGGCGTGCAGGTCGCCCAGGCCGGCGACATCGAGCCAGAGCACGCGCCCCTTCTTCAGCAGGGCGCGCGCCTCGGCCACGGTCGCCGGTGCGTGCTCCGTGAGCGTCTCGGCGTCGTATGAGATGGCGTGGAAGCTCGGCTCGATCGCGTTGGCGTGGACGTGGATCGCCCCGGGCGGAGCGCCGGCCGGAGCGAGGTGGCGGCGGAAGAAGCGGGTCTGGATCATGCGGGCCTCCTGCGCGCCGCGGCGATCCCGGCGGGGTCCGGCCCCGGCTGCCCGAGGGTATGCTGGCGCGCGACCAGTACGCCCCACAGCGTAGACGAGCGATGCGACACTTCTTCAGCCCATGGCGGACAGATCCCGCGCACGGCGCGCGGGCGGCGCTCTTCCTGGCCGCCCTGCTGGCCTGCTGCGCCGCGCAAGCGCGCGCCCAGGAGGCGGACGAACCGGCCCTCACGCTCGAGAGCATCGCGTCCCTGCTCGCCGAGCTGGACACCCTGGGGCTCGACGAGGCCGCGAGCAAGACCCTCAGGGAGATCTACGAAGGCGCGCGCCGCGAGCTGGAGGACGCCGCGGCGTACGCCAGCGCGGCCGCCGACTTCGCGCGCGCGGCCGCCGAGGCGCCGGCGCTTCTCGAGACCATGCGCGCCGAGCTGGCGAAGCCGGCCGCCGAGGTCAGCGCCGAGCCGGCCGCCGGCGCGACTCTGCCGCAGGTCGAGCAGCTCCTGAAGGAGGCGGAGGCGGCCCTGGCCAACTCCCGCGCGACCGCCGACGAGCTGCAAGGCGAGGACGCCGCCCGCAGGGAACGCTCCGCCCAGATACCGAACGACCTCGCGACGGCGCGCGCCCGGCTGGCCGAGGTCGAGGAGGCGCTCGCGGCCGTGGGGGCCGAGGCCGACCCGCGGGTGGCCGCGGCGCGGCGCCTGCTCCTTCGTGCCCAGCGTGAGTCCCTGCTGCGCGAGATCGACCGGAACGAGCAGGAGCTGGCGTCTTATGTCGCGCGCGCCGACCTCCTGCCGGCGCGCCGCGATCGCGCCCTGCGGCGGGCGGCCGAGGCCGAGAAGCTGGTCGCCGCCTGGCAGGGAGTGGTCGAAGCAAGGCGCCGGGACGAGGCCGACCGCGCGGCCGAGGAAGCGGAACGGCGCCGGCGCGACGCGGCCCTGACCGAGGTGGAGCAGCTCAAGAGGCTCGCCGAGGAGAACGTGGCGCTCGCGGACCGCAGGACCGGCGCCGACGGCCTGACCGCGCGCATCAGCGCGGCCGACAAGGACCTGAACGAGCGCCTGACGCTGATCACCGGCCTCAGGAACCGCTTCCAGGCGGTGCGCGACAAGGTGCGGGCCGCGGGTCTGACGAACGCCATGAGCGTCCTCCTGCGGCGCGAGTACGACGACCTGCCGGACGCGGGCAAGCTCAGCCGCGAGAAGAAGGCGCGCCGCCAGCGCATCTCGGATGCGCAGTTCCAGCAGCTCGAGCTGCAGGACCAGCGCGACCTGCTCTTCGACGTCGAGGCGAGCGTGCGCGCGATTCTCGACGAGGTCGACGCGGAGGGGCGGCGGGAAGACCGCGCGGACCTGGAGGCGGCGGCCCGCGAGATCCTCGCTGACCGGAAGAAGAGGCTCGAGGAGGTCAAGGGCGACTACCAGACCTACGAGAACCGCCTGATCGATCTGGGGCGGACCACGGACACGCTAGTCGCCGCCGCCGAGGAGTACCGCCGCTACATCGCGGAGCGCATTCTCACGGTGAGAAGCGTGGCCGGCAGCCTCTTGCCTTCGCCCCGGGCCATGGGCCAGGCGGCCGCCTGGCTCCTGAGCCCGTCATCGTGGAGCGCGGCCGCACGTCACGCCGCCGTCCACGCCGCGCGCGAACTGCAGGAGACCGTGCCGGCGCTGCTCGTGCTCTTGCTTCTCCTGGCGTTTCGCGGGCGCGCGCGCGAGCGGCTGCTCTTCACCGGCACGCAGGTGGCGCGCATCCGCAGCGACGCCTTCTCGCACACCGTGCGCGCCGCGCTCTGCACGCTCCTCCTGGCGGCGCCCGCGCCGCTCCTCGCCTGGCTCTTCGGCATGCTCCTCCTGCGGCCCGCCGAGCAGCCGGACGTGGCCGCGGCGCTGGGCGACACCCTGAAGGTCCTCGCTCCTCTCTGGCTCATGCTCGAGCTGCTGCGGCAGACCCTGCGCGCTGGCGGCCTGGCCGAGGCCCACTTCTCCTGGCCGGAAGCGGCGCGCCGCGCGCTCTGCGCACAGCTCCGCTGGTTCACTCCCCTTTTCCTCGCGCTCACGCTGCCGGCCTGGATGCTGGCGCAACCGGCGGCGGAGGAGGCGTGGAACGACTCTCTGGGCCGCATCCTGTTCTGCGGCGAGCTGGCGGCACTCACCATCTTCCTGAAGAACGTGCTCGCTCCTGGCGGCCCGGTGCTGCGCAAGGTCTTCCCGGAGGGCGCCTCGAGCCTCCTCGCCCGCTTGCGCTACGCCTGGTACGCGGCCGCCGTGGCCGCGCCGGCGGTGCTCCTCTTGCTCACCGCGGCGGGCTACGACTTCACGGCCCTCGTCCTGCATTACTTCTTCCTCCTTTCCCTGGAGCTGATCCTCGTCCTCGTGCTGGTGAACGGCCTGCTCTTGCGCTGGCTGCTCGTGGTGCGCCGCCGCCTGGCCCTGGAGGCGGTGCGCCAGCGGCGCGAGGCCGCGCGCGCCGAGTCCGGCGCGGAGACCGGCATCGTGACCCCGCCCGAGGAGCTGAACATCCCGGCGCTCAGCGCGCAGACGCGCGAGCTGGTGCGGAGCAGCATGCTCATCGCCGTGCTGGTCGGCCTCTACCTCATCTGGTCGGACATCTTCCCGGCGCTCAGCCTGCTGCAGCGGGTGCAGATCTGGCCGGAAGTGCGCGTGGTCGAGGCGGTGGAGGAGGGCCGCTACCCGGTTCTCGAGGGCGGCGCGACCGCGGACGCTGCGGTCTCGCCCGCGCCGCAAGCGGACGCCGCGCCCGCGGCCGGCGCAACCCTGGTCCGGACGCTCACGCTGGCGGACATCGGCCTGGCCCTGGTCATCCTGCTCATCACCGCCATCGCCGCCCGCGACCTGCCGGGCCTGCTGGAGATCCTCCTGCTCCGGCGCCTGCCCCTCGACACCGGGGCGCGCTACGCCGCGGCCACGGTGACGCGCTACACCATCGCCATCGTCGGCCTGAGCGCCGCGCTCGGGGCGATCGGCATCGGCTGGTCGAAGGTGCAGTGGCTCGCTGCGGCGCTCACCTTCGGCCTCGCCTTCGGCCTGCAGGAGATCTTCGCCAACTTCGTGTCCGGCCTGATCATGCTCTTCGAGCGGCCGGTGCGCATCGGCGACGTGGTGACCGTGGACGGCATCGACGGCAAGGTCACGAAGATCCGCATGCGCGCCACGACCATCACCGACTGGAACAACCGCGAGCTGATCGTGCCGAACAAGGAGTTCATCACCGGCAAGATCATGAACTGGACGCTCACCGACTCGGTGACGCGGGTCGTGGTGCCGGTGGGTATC
>JACQZJ010000203.1:16608-24767 GCA_016213895.1 Planctomycetota bacterium
TCGTGGTGCCGGTGGGGATCGCCTACTCCGCCGACCCGGCCAGGGCGCGGGAGATCCTGCTGCAGATCGCCCGGGAGTCCCGGCACGTCATGAACGAGCCTGCGCCCTCCGCCCTCTTCCTTTCCTTCGGGGAGAGCGCGCTCTCCCTCGAGCTGCGCGTGTACATCGCGACGCGCGACGTGTACCTCAGCCTGGTGGACGAGCTGCACAGCCGCATCCACCAGGAGTTCGCCGCGGCCGGGATCGAGATCGCCTTCCCGCAGCTCGACGTGCGCCTGCGCGCGCCCGAAGGGCCGGAAAGGCAGCCGGAGAAGAGGCGCTGAGCCGCCGCCGCCGCTCCCGTCGCTTGACTCGCCGTATCCCTCCCTGTTACAAGGGCGTTCGACGAACGATACGCTCCGGACCGCTGCACGGCATCGCCGGCCCGCGGTCAGGTGCGGGATGGTCCGTCCGGCGGCCTCTGGCGCCCGTGGCGCTCGGCTCGTTGCTCTCACCGCCGGAAGCGCACGACTCGGCTCGGCGCCGCGGTTTCCCAGGGCAGGGCGCGCGCGGTGCAGCTAGATGAACAGGCGGGGCAACGACCCCGGGGCATGGTGTACACCCGCAAGGCTTCCAACTCGCCCCGTTCCGGGCGCGCCGCAGGCATCCAGGCCTGAGGCTGCCGCTTCTCCAGTCAACCGCCTGTTGTGGGAGCACGTGACGAGGCACATGAGGATCATCCAGGAAGACATCGAGAACCGGGGCGTCTGCTCCAAGTGCGACAGGATCGTCGTCGCCCGGCACGTGGTGCGGGGCGAGAACGTCTTCCTGCAGAAGGAGTGTCCTGACTGCGGCCTGACCGAAGCCCTGATCTCGAGCGACGCGGAGCGCTACGAGGCCAAGCGCAAGCTGACCGGATACGCGGGAGAGGCGCAGCACACCTGCTCCCTCGACTGCACCCATTGCTCCAGCCACAAGCAGCCGACGCTCGTCTTCATCGACGTGACCAACCGCTGCAACATGAACTGCCCGATCTGCCTGGCCAACATCCCGGCCATGGGCTTCCGCTTCGATCCTCCCCTGGAGTACTTCGAACGGATCTTCGCGCGCCTGGCGCCCATGGAGCCGCGCCCGAAGATCGAGCTGTTCGGCGGCGAGCCCACCATGCGCAAGGACCTGGTCCAGATGATCGAGCTGGCCCGGGACAAGTACGGCCTGACGGCGCGGGTCGTCACCAACGGCCTGCGCCTCGCCGATGAGAAGTACTGCGCCGAGCTGATCGGGACCGGCACGGAGCTGATGTTCTCCTTCGACGGCCGCCACCCGCAGAGCTACGCCGAGACGCGCAAGCACCCGCGCGCCCTGGAACTGAAGATGAAAGGCCTGGAGAACGTCGCGCGCCATCCCCAGGGCAAGGTCACGGTCATGTGCTGCGTGAGCGACGCGAACGAAAAGCACATGACCGACCTCATCGAGTACTGCCACGAGAAGCGCCACTGCATCCGCGCGCTCGACCTCATCCCGCTGAGCGCCGAATGGGGGTCGGGGCAGCAGCTCAACGTCAAGAGCACGACCAACGAAGGGGTCGAGAACATCATGCGGCGGGAGATTCCGGGCCTGGACTTCTTCCCGGCCGGCCTGCTCTACAAGTTCCACACCCTGCGCGCCACCTTCGACGTGGGGCGCATGACGTTCGGCGGGGCCCACCCCAACTGCGAACTCGTCAGCATGATGATCTCGGACGGCGAGAAGTACCATCCGGTGACGCGCTACCTGAACGGCGTCTCGCTGGAGGACTTGGCGCTCGAGGTGGCGGCCCTGGACGAGCGCATGGGCAAGGAGCTGCCGGGGCATGTCGCCTCCCGCCTCTTCGGCCGCCTCGGCCGCCAGTACGTCTATGGCCGGGCCCTGCTGCGCCTGCTGCTGCGCCGCGTCGACGCCCGCGAGGTGTTTGGCGGCGGAGCGTACTTGAAATTGCTGCGCGTGATCTTTGGGCTGGTGCGCGGCCGGAAAATGAAGGACCTGCTGCGGGCGCATACCAGGTGTCAGGGCATACTGCGCATGATCGTGCTTCCCTTCGAGGAAAAGCAGTGCATCGAGGCGGCGCGCTTGGCGGACTGCCCGGCGGCGTTCGCCTTCGAGAACCCGCAGACGCGGCAGGTGAGCTTCATGCCGGTCTGCGCCTGGCCGGTGTTCAAGAACGAGGTCCTGCGCCAGACCGCGAAGAACTACGGCACCGACTCCTCCGCGGGCGAGGAGGGCGCGGGCCCGGCCGGCTGCCGGGACCAGTGTGAGATGGAGATGGAAAAAGAGCAGGTTGGATGAAACCGCTGCGGACAGATGAGGTGCGTGGTCTCTTCGTGGGGCTGGACCACGAGGTTCCTCTGCTCGACGGCCGGAAGCGCCCCTACGTCAACCTGGACAACGCGGCGACGACTCCTCCTTTGCGCGCCGTGCTGGACCACATCGTCGCCTGCGCCGAGTGGTATTCCAGCGTGCACCGCGGCACCGGCTTCAAGTCGCAGATCTCCACCGAGGCGTTCCGCCAGGCGCACGAGGAGGTGCTGCGCTTCGTCGGCGCCGATCCCGCGTACCACACCGCGGTCTTCTGCGCGAACGCCACGGACGGCATCAACCGGTTGAGCCACCGCTTCCCGCAGCGGGAGGGCGAGGTGATCCTGCTCTCCGTGATGGAGCATCACTCCAACATGCTGCCCTGGCGCTTCCGCGGGGCGGTCGACCACGTGCGCTGCGAACCCGGCATGGGCACGCTCGACCTCCAGGACCTCGAGGACAAGCTCTGCCGCCACTCCGGCCGCGTGCCCCTGGTCGCGGTGACCGGCGCCTCGAACGTCACGGGCAGAGCCCCGCCGCTCGGCCGGGTGGCGCGCATGGCGCACGAGCACGGCGCGCTCCTGCTGGTCGACGCGTCGCAGCTCATCGCGCACCGCCCCATCGTCATGGGCGGCGGCAGCGACCCGGAGCGCATCGACTTTCTGGCCTTCTCCGGGCACAAGGTGTACGCCCCGTTCGGCAGCGGCGCCCTCATCGGCCCGCGCGCCTTCTTCGCGCAGGGGCGCCCCGGGCTGCTCGGCGGCGGCGCCGTCAAGCTGGTGACGCTCGACGACGTGGAATGGGCCGAGGTTCCCGAGAAGGAGGAGGCGGGCACGCCCAACCTGCTCGGCATCTGCGCCCTGGTCGCGTCCCTGAGGACGCTCAGCGCGCTGCGCATGGAGCGCATCGCGGCGCGCGAGCGCGAGCTGACCAACCTGGCCCTCGAGCGCTTCGCCGGCGTCGGCGGCCTGCACGTCTACGGCGGCAACGGCAACGGCGAGTACGGCGACCGCGTGGGCATCATCCCCTTCCAGCTCGAGGGCTTCCGCCACGCACACCTGGCCGCGGTGCTCGCCTACGAGTGGGGCATCGGCGTGCGCAACGGCTGCTTCTGCGCCCAGCCCTACGTTGCGGATCTGCTCGGCGTCGCGCCCGAGGAGTCGCGCGCCTACATCGCCGCCGCGCGCGGCGGCCACCTGCACGAGCATCCCGGCTTCGTGCGCGCCAGCCTCGCCCTGTACAACGCCGAGCAGGAGATCGAGTACCTGGCCGAGGCGCTGGCGTCGATCGGCCGGGATGGGTGCCGCGGCGAGTACGTGCTGGACGAGCACACCGGCGAGTACCGCCCGCGCGGGATGCACCCGCCCTCCTGCTTCGATCTGCCCGAGCCGGTTCTCAATCTACCGGGCTAGAAACCAGGCGGCGCAGCGCCCGGGTGTGCTCCGGCGCGGTGCCGCAGCAGCCGCCGATGAGGGCCACGCCCAGGACGAGGAGCTGGTGCGCGCGCTCGGCCATGTACTCAGGGCCCTCCGCGTAGACCGCCCTTCCCCCCTCGAGGCGCGGCAGCCCGGCATTCGGCTGGATGAGCAGCGGCAGCGCGGTGCGGTCGCGGAACTCGCGCGCGATCTCGACCATGTTGTCGCTGCCGTTACCGCAGTTCGAGCCCACGACGTCGGCGCCGGCCCGCGCCAGTCCGGCCGCGGCCGTGGCGATGTCGATCCCCATGATGGTGAAGTAGCCGCGCCGCGTGCGGTCGAAGGTCATGGTCGCCATGACCGGGACCTCGCGCCCCGCCTCGGCCGCCGCCTCGCGCGCCGCCTCGACGGCCAGGGTCGCCTCGGCGAGATCGGTCATGGTCTCGACGCACAGCGCGTCCACCCCTTCCGCCACGAGCGCGCGCATCTGGCGCAGGAAGCCGTCCCGCACCTCGTCGGGCTCGGCGTCCCCGAGCGGCTTGAGCAGGCGCCCGCAGGGCCCGCACGAGCCGTAGATCAAGGCACGCTCCCCCACGGCGCGGCGCACCGCGGCCACGGCGGCGCGGTTCACTTCCTCGCAGCGCGGCTCGAGCCCGTAACGCTCGAGCTTCGCCGGAGAGCCGCCGAAGCTGTTGGTCTGCACCAGGTCCGCGCCTGCCTCCAGGTAGAGGCGGGCGATCTCCTCGAGCAGCTCGGGACGCGACAGGTTCAGGGCCTCCGGGCAGGCGCCCGCTTCCAGGCCGCGCTGCATCAGCATGCTGCCCATGGCCCCGTCAGCCACGAGCGTCTCCCCGGCGCGCAGGCGGGCGAGCAGGCTCATCAGGCCACTCCTCGCGTCGCGATCAGCGCTTTGATGCGGTCCACGGCGCTGACGCCGTCGTAGCCGTAGGCGTCCGCGCCGATCTCGCGGGCGAAGTCCGCGGAGAGCGGCGCACCGCCCACGATGGTCTTGACGCGCTCGGAAAGCCCCTTCTGGCGCAGGAGGTCGACCACCTTCTTCATCACCGGCATGGTCGTGGTCAGAAGGGCCGACATGCCGATCACCGGCGCGCCGTGCTCCTCGGCCGCGGCCACGAAGCGCTCGGGCGCGACGTCGTTCCCCAGGTCGATGACCTCGAAGCCGGCGCCCTTCAGCATGATGCCGACCAGGTTCTTGCCGATGTCATGCAGGTCGCCCTGCACCGTGCCGATGACCGCCTTCCCGGCGACCGGCACCTCTTCCTTGAGGAGCAGCGGCTTGACCACGTCCATGCCGGCGTACATGGCGCGCGCCGCGAGCAGCACGTCGGGCAGGAAGATCTCGTGCACCCGGAACTTCTCGCCGACCACGTTCATGCCCGCGATCAGGCCCTCGTCCAGGACCTGCTTCGGGGCGAAGCCCGCGGCCAGGGCCTCGCGGGTCATCTGCCCCACCTGCTGGTCGTGGCCGCGCTCCAGTTCAGCGGCAATGCGCTTCAGGATCTCCATGCCTCGTCCTCACCGTTCGTTCGCGAGCGCGCGCCGAATCCTGGCGCGGCACTCCTTGCCTTTGCACTCGGCGCAGAAGGGGAACTCGTTCTCGAAGTCGTGGATGCCGGCCGGACCGCCGGCGATGACCCCCGAGATGGACTTCAAGGGCTCCATCAGGCAGCTCTCGCGGAGCGTGATGCCGATCTCTTCGGGCCTGAGGCGCGCAAACAGGCGCTTCTGGCCGCTCACGTGCCAGCCGCAGTACCCGGGGCTGTAGCGCAGGAACGCGCGCTTCCCGGCTGGAGCGCCGGATTCCGCGTCGCGCCGGCCGTAGCAGGCCTCGAGGTACGCGGCTGCCAGCTCCGCGCCCTGCGAGGCGGCCGCGTCCAGCATCGCCCCGAGGGCGAACTCCTGTTCCTGGAACAGCTCGGAGATGCGGCGGCTGACCGCGCCGCCGACGGTCACGGCGAACAGGCAGAGGCGCTCGGCGCGCGGGTGGATGAGAGCGAGGGGCGTGCGCGGCTCGTTCTTGCCCGCGCCCGCGTAGATCTCCGCGAACTCGCCGCCGTCGACCTCCTCGAGCACGCCGGCGGGCGCGGCCAGCGACTCGTAGAGGGAGATGCCCTCGCTGAGCATGGCGGCGATGCGGCCGTCGAGGCGCGCCCCGCGCGGCACGCCCTGCAGCGCCAGCACGTCGGCCGGAGCGCAGCGCACCTCGCCCGCGGGAATGTGGACGACCTCCCTCACGCCTCGCGCCCCGGCAGGTCCGCCAGGCCGTGGCGCCGCGCCTCGGCCGCCATGAGCCGCTCGATCTCGCGCCGCGCGCCCTCCGGCAGGCGGCTCGGCGTCGCGCCGGCGACCAGGCGCTCGACCTCGCGGTGAGCGCGCTCGCCGAGCGTGGACGCGCCCTCTTCGCGCCAGCGCGAGAGGTTGGCGCGCACGATGACCGGGCCGGTGAAGTAGTGCTCGGCGCGCAGGTGGCGGCGCGTGTGATCGGCGATGAGCAGGTGCTTTTCGCGCAAGAGCTCCTCGAAGATGGGCCGCGCCGGGAAGTCGTCCCGCGGCTCGAGGCCGCGGGCCAGGCGCAGGCACATGCCGCAGATCTCGTTGTCGAGCACCAGCTTCTCCAGGCTCTGGCAGCTCTCGAAGTCGAGCATGCCCGGCCCGGAGATGCTGTTGATGCCGGCAAGGGCCGCCAGGCAGGCGCCCATGCCCGTCTCGAGACCGGCCTGGGCGTCGAGCAGCTTGGCGTCCGAGAGGCCGATGTACGCCTGGGTCGGCAGGCCGAGCCGCTTGCCGATCTCGCTGTAGGCGCAGTCGACCATCTGCGTCTCGATCGCGCCCATGGGCGTGGTCTCGTAGCGCACGTCGAAGGCGGCCGGCGACCCGCCGTACAGGGCCGGCGCGCCCGGGCTGGTGAGCTGGGTGAGCACCACGCCGGAGAGCGTCTCGGCGGTGTGCTGCACCAGCGTGCCGACCAGCGTCACCGGCGCCATGAAGCCGGAGAGCGGCATGGAGATGTACTCGACCGGGATGCCGTGGCGCGCGCAGTCGACCAGGTTCTGCGAGGTGACGTCGCTCCACTTGAGCGGTGCCGTGGGGCAGCAGGAGAAGACGGTGAGGGGCTTGGCTCGGAGCGCGGCGGCCGAGCCGCGGACCGCGACCTGCATGTTTCTCATCACCTCGAAGGACTGGATGGTGAACGCGCCGGTGACCACCGGCTTCTCGCAGTAGAGAAGGCTCAGGAACAGGCGGTAGCTGTCCGAGATCGCCTCGGGCACGTCGGCCGGGATGAACGCCGTGCTCTGCGCGGCGATGTGGTCGAGCCGGCCGACGAGCTTGGCGTAGCGCACGTAGTCGGCGGTGTGCGGCCGCCGGATCTGGCCGCTCTCGTGGTCGAGGACGTTGATCGCCGCGGACCCGGGCGTGAAGTGCACGTTGTCGCCGGAAAGGTCGTGCGTGCGCTCGCCGAACACGTCGTAGAGCGCGAAGGACGCGGGCGCGGTCTTCAGGGCGCGGTCGATCAGGTCGCCGGGAAGGCGCGCGCGGAGAGTGGCGCGGTCCACGTTGGCGCCGTGCGCCGCGAGCAGGTCGAGGAGCGCTGGGTTGTGGATCTCCACGCCGAGGGCGCTGAGGATGTCCCGCGCCTCGGACACGATCCGCTCGATCAGGTCGTCGCTCAGCAGTCTCAGCAGGGGTCGCAAGCCAGGCTCCGATCACGGCCGGCCGGGCAGGCGGGAGAGAAAACGGGCATTCTACGCCGCGGCGGGGGCACGCGTCCAGGAGGGCAGCGCGCCGGACGAGGATGCGTCGCAGTGCCGAGGCGGCACGTGCCAGGAATCCCGCCCTCCGCGCGAAGCCCTGCACAGCCCCCGGCGGGAGAAGCCGCGTTGCCACGGGACGGACTCCGAGTATCCTGCAGGCGTAGGATCAGGACGGGTAGCAGTCCGAAGGAGGTTCTCCACGCTCTTCTCTTCTGCTGACAGACGCTTCCTCCGCTCTCGAGCTCCGGGACTTCCGGGCCTCCCTGGTGCCGCCGCTCTTCGCCCTGGTGCCCTGAGCCGACGATCAGGGCGACGGGAGAAACGAACGATGACAAGGTCTCTGACATTCACCCTTCTCCTGGTCATGTCCTCGCTCGTCGGTGCGAGGGCACAGGCCCAGGGCACGCTCTGCTCGTGGCTTGGTGGTGCGAGCGACAGCGCGTACGGTGGCGGCCTGTGCAGAGTCGGCGACTTCAACGGTGACGGCATTCCGGACAGCGCGCTGTCGGATCCCGACGATTCGACAGCGGCGCCGAATGCCGGCGCCGTGTGCGTCTACTCGACGACTTCCTGCGCGAGTCCTCTCGCCACGTTCTACGGGCAAAGCGCCGAGGATTGTACGGGCCGGGTCTCCGGGGTAGGGGACGTGAACGGGGAC
>JACQZJ010000204.1 GCA_016213895.1 Planctomycetota bacterium
CGCTGACCGCCGCCTCCGCCCCCGTCTTCGCGCAAGCACAAGCCCCGGCGCGCGGCCTGGCCAAGGCCGACGGGCCGCCACAATCCACCGAGCCGTTCCTGCCGATCCCGGACGACGTCGAGCTGGGGGAGGCGTTCAGCGACAAGGACTGGGGCTTCGAGTTCCGCCTGCCCAAGGGCATGAGGCCGCGGCCCGACATGGAGGAGTGGCGCAAGACGGTCACCGTGGACGAGGAGAAGCGCACGGTCGACGGCACCGTGGGCAAGGTGCAGCAGTACCAGTTCGTCACCGCTGGCTCGGCGAACATCCTCATCCTCGTGCACGAGCCGCCGCTGCGCATCGACGCGCCGAGCGCGCTGCGCCGCCGCGCCAACGAGCAGGACAAGCAGTTCGGACGGCCGCTCGCCAACTACGGCAAGCTCTACCGCGTGCGGGGCATCGGCCAGCGCATCGGCTTCCTGGCGTCGCGCGACTTCGGCACCACGCCGGGCAGCGTGACCACGCACCGCCAGGGCATCGCCTACTACCCCGGCCTCACGCGTTCGTACCTCATCCAGTACACGGCCGAGATCGACGACTTCGCCTCCCTGGAGCGCGACTTTTACGCCGCCCTCGCCACCTTCGCGATACAGGACGGCAAGCCGCCCACGGCCAAGGACCTGGCGCCAGCGCGCGGCACTCCGGGGTTCGCGTCCTTGCGCGTGATCGGCAACGTGGCCCTGTTGGCGGCGCTGCTCCTGCTGCTCGTGAGCGTGCTGCGCCGCTTCCGTTCGCGCGGCGGCGGGGCCACGCCGACCTCGGCCTGACCGGAGGAGGTGATCGATGCGTCTCGTGTCCCACCTGGACCGCGCCATCCGCAAGAAGAACCTGTCGCACGCCCAGTTCGCCGAACTGGCGGGCCTGTCGCTCAGCACCGTGGAGAAGCTCGTTGGCAACAAGTTCAAGGAGATCCGGGTCGACACCTTCGAGCGCATCGCGACGCACGCCGGGATCGGCGACATCCGCGAGCTGATCGAGCTCCAGGACGACACCGCGGACTTCCTCGCGCCCTTCAAAGAGAACTGCCTGGTGAACTTCGTGTTCGGCACGCACGACGTCCTGGACGCGCCCGAGGACAAGCCGCCGGACCGGCGCGCCATGTCCCACCGCACGACTCTGGACATGTGGGACTTCCGGGCGCAGACCGCCTTCCTGGACCACGTGCGCAGCCAGGTGCCCCAGATCCACATGCAGATGGAGTTCTTCTCCCGGGAGTCGTTCGGAGCCGCAGAGAAGGCGCGCGTGCTTGAGCGCGTGAAGAAGGAAAACACGGTCATCATCGGCTCCCCCAAGGTGAACCCGGCCTGCGAGGCCGTGCTGCGCGCGCTCTACCCGAGCGCCCGCAGGGGCGCGTCCGCGCGGAGGAAGGGACCGCCCCTGCTGCTCGCCGAGAAGGACCGCATGGACGACAGCATCCTGGGCGCCCCGGGCTTCGACGAGGTCGGCGTGGCGCAAGCGCAGACGTGGAAGATGATCGCGCACACGCGCTTCGCCGGCCCCGGCGCCGTGTCCCTGGACACGGGGATCATCGTCGCCGTGTTCCGGCCGCTCGGCGCCAAGGACGCGGTGTCCCTGGTCATCGCCGCCGGCATCACCGGCTGCGGCACGTGCGGCGCGATCCAGGGCTTGATCGAACACCCGCCCCGCAGCCAGGATCTGCGCAAGGGCCAGCCCTGGGTCAAGGCGTTCTGCACGCACTTCGTCAAGCCAACCGCCTCCCCGCGCGACGATCGGCGCATCGAGAAGGTCGAGCTGGTGGAAGAAGAACGGCTGGGCGGCGCGTAGCCTGCGCCCCGCGGGCCCCTCCTCCGCACATCGCAGGCTACCGCCCGCAACCCAACTTCAGGACGGACGCACTGCCCAGGTTCTCATCGCGCCACGCCGGCGGAGTCACAGGTGTCGCGAGTTGAAACAACCCGCCTGAAAGTCGTGAACTCCAGATGAGCCTCTCCTGCGGAGAGGCTCAGGGCGCGCTCTCGCGCAGGCGCCGCACGGCCCGCACCGTGAGCTCCACGACCCGGTCCACCTCCCACTCCGTGGTCATGCGCCCGAGGCCGAAGCGCAGCGAGGAATGCGCCTGCCGGTCGCTGGCGCCGATCGCCTTCAGCACGTGCGAGGGCTCGCGCTCGGTCGAGGCGCAGGCCGAGCCCGAGGACACGGCGACCTCCTTCATCTCCATCATCAGGGCCGCGGAGTCGACGCCCTCGAACCACAGGTTCAGGTTGCCGGGCAGGCGCTTCTCGGCCGGGCCGTTTAGGGCGACGCCCGCGACGCCGCGCGTGATGCCGTCGTGCAGGCGGCGGCGCAGGCGCGTGAGGCGCGCCGCTTCCGTGCTCAGCTCCTCGGCCGCGACCTCGCACGCGCGGCCCAGCCCGACGATGCCCGGGACGTTCAGCGTGCCCGGCCGCATGCCGCGCTCCTGGCCGCCGCCCTGGGTCTGCGCGGCCAGCCGCACCGGCGGATCCTTGCCGCGCACGTAGAGCGCGCCGGCGCCCTTGGGCCCGTACAGCTTGTGCGCGGAGAAGGAGAGGATGTCGATCGCGTCCCGGCGCACGTCGATCGGGATCTTGCCCACGCCCTGGGTTGCATCGCAGAAGAAGAGCACGCCGCGCTCGCGGCAGACGCGGCCGATGTCCGCGATCGGATGCAGCGTGCCGATCTCGTTGTTCGCCGCCATGAGCGCCACCAGGATGGTGCGCTCGGTGAGCGCGGCCGCGAGCTGCCGCAAGTCGATCGAACCCTCGCGATCCACGGGCAGCCAGGTCACCTCGAGGCCGCGCGCGGCCAGGTGGCGCACGGTGTCGATCACCGCCGGGTGCTCGGTCGCGCAGGTGACGATGTGCCGCCCGCGCTGCAGGCAGCTCTCGGCCGCACCCTTCAACGCCAGGCCGATCCCCTCGGTCGAACCGGACGTGAAGACGATCTCCATGGGTTCCGCGCCGAGAACCTTGGCGCAGATCTCGCGCGCCCGCTTCACCGCGGCCTGCGCCTCCCAGCCGAAGGCGTGGCCGCCGCTCGCCGCGTTGCCGAACCTCTCGCTGAAGTAGGGAAGCATGGCCTCGAGCACCCGCGGATCGACCGGGGTCGTTGCCTGGTAGTCCATGTAGATCGGTCGTTCCACGTCAGACCCTCCCGCGCGTCGCGGATCGCGCGCGTCTATATCTATAATGGATCAAGCCCGGGGATGCTGGTCCGGGCTGCTCCGGGAGTGGAGTTCCGTGCGCTGCTCTTTGTGGGGATTTTTGCCCACCGCTCTCCGCGGAACTTTTTTATGAGTCCTTTCTTCAATCGTGAAACAGGGTTAAGGCGAGAGCTGGAATCCACGCCATCTTCCTCGTTGTGCGCCACAATGGGTTGTCTAAGGTGACGCCGCACTGCCCACAGGTTGTGGTCAGGACCACTCGGGGACGTCTTCCGTGGCGCGCTGGGAAGGAGCCTTCGGGTGGTCGAGGTTCGGCGCCGGGACAGGCCGTGTGGCGGCGGCCCTTGCTCCGGGGCAGCGAGTCGGAACACCGCCGCTACGTGTTGGCTCTCGAACCCGGGGGGGGTGGATGGTCGCCAAGGCCGGTCTCAGGAATCGCGTGGCTCAGCTGATGGATAGCGGGTCGGACAGGGGACTGCTCTCGGAGAACGCCGTCCGCGTGCTCGAGAACCGTTACCTGAAAAAGGACGTCAGCGGCAAGATCGTCGAGACACCGCGTGAGATGTTCGAACGGGTGGCGCGCCACGTCGCCGCCGTCGAAAAGAAGCCGGAGCGCTGGGTCGCCCCCTTCACCGAGCTGATGTGGAGCCTGAGGTTCATCCCGAACTCGCCCACGATGATGAACGCCGGCCGCCCCCTGGGCATGCTCTCCGCCTGCTTCGTCCTGCCGCTCGAGGACTCGATCCCGGACATCATGGAAACGGCGCGCCAGATCGCGCTGGTGCAGCGCGCCGGCGGCGGCACGGGGATCGACCTGTCGCGGCTGCGCCCCAAGGGTTCGATCGTCGCGTCCTCGGGCGGGACCACGGACGGCCCGCTCTCCTTCCTGCGCATGCTCTCGAGCGTGACCAACGCCATCCAGCAGGGCGCCTTCCGCCGCGGCGCCAACATGGGAGCGATGCGCATCGACCATCCCGACGTGGTCGGCTTCATCCGCATCAAGGAGGACCTGGAGGAGGTCACCAACTACAACCTGTCGGTGACCATCACCGACGCCTTCATGGCGCAGTTGCAGCGCGAGCCGCGCGCCCTGCATGTCGTCAGGAACCCGCACAACGGCAAGCGCGCCTACCTGCGCCGGGAGGACGGCTGCGCCGACTACGCGGCCTGCGGGCGCAGCCTCAACGAAGAGGCGCTCGCGGGCTACTGGCGCGTCGGGGAGCTGTTCGACCTCATCGTCGAGAAGGCCTGGGCCTCGGGCGAACCGGGCCTGATCTTCATCGACCGCGTCAACGAGCACAACCAGACGCCGCACCTCGGCGAGATCCGCGCGACCAACCCCTGCGGCGAGCAGCCGCTCCTCCCCTACGAGGCGTGCAACCTCGGCTCGATCAACCTGGCCTGCTTCGTGCGCCAGGACGGCACCATCGACTACGACGAGCTGCGCGCGACGGTGCGCACCGCGGTGCGCTTCCTCGACGACGTGGTCGAGGTGAACAACTACCCCACG
>JACQZJ010000205.1 GCA_016213895.1 Planctomycetota bacterium
CCTCGGTGGCGGCCTGCGCCGAGAAGCGCCCGACAAAGATGTCCGGGTACCAGTCGGGCGTGATGCACGAGTAAGTGGGATCGGACTCCCCGCCCGCGAAGGTGAAGGACGGGATCTCCGCCAGGTCGCCCACGAGCAGCACGTAGGCCAGGTTCGAGGCATTGTAGACCGCGGTGATGTAGGCCAGGATCGAGGCCGGCGTGCCGCCGATCGTCGCCACGTCGACCATCGTCGTGGGAACGCCGATCGAGTTCTTCCACGACACCAGCGGCATCATGTTCGTGAGGAACGGGCCGTGGCAGATGATGAGCAGGTCGCCCGGAGGCGAGGTCGCTTTCTCGGGCACGTGGTTCAAGAAGTGGCGGCTGTAGATCGCGTTGAAGTTCCGGTCCGGCTTGGGCGCCGCGAGCGAGCGGTCGATGGGGTTCTTGCCCAAACCGCCCGTGGGCGCAACCTTCACGACCAGCTCGTCATGCACCCTGAGAATCTTCCTGACCGGGTTGTACTGGAAGAGGTTGGCCTCGATCACCATGCCGCGCACGTCGCGCAGGATGTACGGATCGCGCTGGCTCACTGGCTCGGCCGGGTACCAGGCGTCCTGGGCATAGGCCGGGCCG
This sequence comes from Planctomycetota bacterium, assembly GCA_016213895.1. GTDB lineage: Bacteria > Planctomycetota > B15-G4 > B15-G4 > JADJEK01 > JACQZJ01. Next base: position 618 of record JACQZJ010000205.1, read on the forward strand.
AAGGTGAACGGCACGCTCGCGGGATCGATCGAGCGCGGGATCGGGCCCTTGGACGGCGCGAGCTGGACTCCGGCGATGTCGTGGTGGCGGCTGCTCACGACCACGGCCCCCATCGCCGCCGCGTCCGGGATCTCGACGCTGCGGCAGACGACGGGCACCTGGGGAGAGCCGACTTCCGTGAGGAAGCCCTCGCCGTGGAGGGAGAGAGCGGTCCACGTCCGGCCGGCGATGGCGACCGGCCGAGCCTCGTAGTCGGCAAGCGTGTACTTGAGAAGAACGTGCTGGACGGAACCGTCGAGCACGTCGACCTGCACTGCCTCGCCGGCCAGGGCGGCCGAAGGAAGCAGGGGAACGGCCAGTAGCGCAAGGAGAAGGCAGGCAGCTTTGCCCCGCATGGCGTCACACCTTTCCTGCCGTGGAGGAAGCGGGCGCACACTCGACGCCCATTCTCCACGGGCATCAGACTCGACTCGGGCCGGAGCACAGGCCGGGAGCGGGCCCTGAGTCGCTCGCTCCCCGCGACGCGGCGCCCGCACGCGCCTGGCGGCACTGGCCGCCCCACGCACGGGTGACGATCCTCCGGAACGTAGTCCGAGTTCACCTCGAGAGACCTTTATCCTACCGCAAGTCAAGGCCGGATTCAGCCGCGCATCGCGCCCTGCCCTGGCCTCACCTTTGTCGAGGATCGCGCGGCCGCGATGACCCCGGACCAGACCGGTTTCAGGAAGACGGCGGTGCTCGCCGTCCTGCTCACGGGCCTCGTTCTCCTGGCATACGGCCCCTGCCTGGACAACTCCTTCTGGAGGATCGACGACCACCGGCACGTCCTGAACGGCGCGGGCGGGCCCTTCCCGAACCAGTACTTCCGGCCTGGTCAGGAGCTGAGCTTCCGCCTCGCCTGGGCCGCGGGCGGCATTGATCCCTTTCCCTACTACGCCATGGGCGTTCTCTGCCACCTGGCGTGCGCTCTTCTGATCTTCGCGCTGGCGCGGCGCCTCCTGGAATCACGTCTTGCCGCGTTCGTGGCCGCCGCGCTCTTCGCCACGCTGTTTGCGCCGCATCAGGCCGTGCTCTGGATGAGCGCGCACGAGGGAGTCCAGGAGGTGCTCTTCTCGCTCGCGGCGCTGCTCTGCTGGCTGCTCCACCTCGAGCGGGGCGCGAAGACGTGGCTTCTCGCCTCCCTGGCGTGCGCCGCGGCCGCCATGTGCTTCCGCCAGTCCGCGATCAACCTCCTGCCGTGGATGCTCGCGGTGCAGCTCTGGGCGCGCGGGCTGAAGGACCTCGTGCGGCCCGCCAGGCTCCTGGCCTGGATCCCCTTCCTCGTCCTCGCCGCGCTGGTCGTGCAGCGCGGCCTGCTCGTGCCCGGCGGCGTCGGCGCCGCGATGGACTGGAGCGATCCGCTGCGCCTGCTGGGGCGCCTGCTGCGTTCGCTGGGGCATCTGCCCCTCCTGGTCGAGTTCGAGCGCTGGCGTTTCGGCGGGATCGGCCTGTACGGGATCGGCGCCGCCCTGCTCGCTCTCCCGCTGCTCGGGGCGTTCGCCTGCGCCAGGATGCGCCGCGGCGCCGGCCAGCAAACAGGCGCGCGCCCCGGGACCGCGCTCCTCGCCCTCGCGCTCCTCCTCGGCGGGCACGTGGCCGTGCTTCCCGGAGAGCCGGAGATCATCGGCGAACGCTGCTACTACGACGCGGCGCCGGGCTTCGCCCTGGTCCTGGCCGCGCTCTTCCTGCAGGCGAGGACACTTTGCTCCGTTGCGCCGCGGCTTCGGTTCATGCCGTGGCTCGCCCTGCTCGTCTGGTTGGCGCTCAACGTGCGCGCCATCCACGCGATCGAGGAGTGGAAGTACGACCGGGAGTCGCGCCGCGTGGACGCCATCGAGGCGGCCACGCGCGCGGCCGTCGCGCATGGCGTCCCGGGCGAGGAAACGCTCTTCCTCGACCCGCCCCTGCCCGACGGCCGGGACTTCCTTGTCCTCCTGCACGTCTGGCTCGGCGTGCCCGAGCAGGACGCGGCCGAGCGCTGGCTTGCTCGAGACGACGCGCTCTTCTCCGCGACGGGCGGCGCCCTGCGGCTGCTGCGCTGGCAGAGCGAACGCCGCGCCTGGGTCCCCTTCGATCCAGGCGGCGCGGAGTGGCTGGCGGCCTGGACTCCCGCCTGGTGGCCGGGCGGCCTGAACGCGCCGGACCTGCCGCAGGAGATCCGCTGCATCCGCGTGCGCCGGCCAGGAGACGCGCGATGACGGACGCGCGCATCGACCTCTCCCTGGTGCTCGCCTGCTACAACGAGGGCGACTACCTCGAGGAGAACGTGCGCAAGATCCTCGCCGTCCTCGAGGGAATGGGCATCGCCTTCGAGGTGATCATCGTGGACGACGCCAGCAAGAACGACACGCGCCGCAGGATCGAGGAGCTGCTGCGCGAGCGCGCGGACCCGCGCCTGAAGACCATCCTGCACGAGCAGAACGCCGGCCGCGGCGGCGCGGTCACCGCCGGCTTCCGCGCCGCGTCCGGGGCAGTGCTCGGGTACGTGGACGTCGACCTGGAGGTGGACGCCCGCTACATCCCCGCGTGCTACGAGAAGGCCCGCGCCGGCGCCGACTGCGTGGTGGGCCGCAGGTCGTGCCGCGTCACGCTGCGGCGCTTCCACCGCAACCTGTCGAACTGGGGGTACTGGTGGCTGCGCGAGCGGATCGTGGGCGGGCCGCGCTGCGACACGGAGAGCGGCTACAAGTTCTTCCGGCGCGAGGCGATCCTGCCGGCCCTGGAGCGCGTGCAGGACCAGCACTGGTTCTGGGACACGGAGGTGATGATCGAGCTGTTTCGCGCCGGCTGCTCCATCGAGGAAGTGCCGTGCGAGTTCGTACGGCGCATGGACAAGAAGTCCACGGTCCGGCTCCTCCCGGACACCATCGCCCACGTCAAGGGCCTGCTGCGCCTGCGCCGCAGGCTCGGCGGAAGAGCGAGGAGGCCTGAGGGCGCGCGGCCGCGCGCCTGAGCAGGCCGGGTCAGAAGGCGCGCACCGCCTCCTCGACCGCCTGCAGCACGCGGTCCACCGCGGCGGGCTCCATCGCGGTCCAGAGCGGCAGGCGCACCAGGCGGCCGGCGATCTCGTCGGTGAGCGCGAGGTCGCCATGCGCGCGGCCGAACCTCATTCCCGCCGGCGACGAGTGCAGGGGAACGTAGTGGAAGGACGCCTCCACGCCGCGCTCGGCGAGCGCGCGGATGAAGCTCTCCCTGCGCGCCTCGTCGGGCAAGAGCAGGTAGTAGAGGTGGGCATTCGCGCCGCAGTGCTCGGGGACGACCGGGCGGCGCACCTTTTCCTGCCGTTCCAGGTCCGCCAGGCCCGCGTGATACTGCCGCCAGATGGCGAGCCTCCGCTTGGTGATGTCCTCCGACTGCTCGAGCTGCGCCCAGAGGAACGCGGACACGATCTCGCTCGGCAGGTAGGAGGAGCCGATGTCGACCCAGGTGTAGCGGTCTACGGCGCCGCGCAGGAACTCGCAGCGGTTCGTTCCCTTCTCGCGGATGATCTCCGCGCGCCGCTCGAAGCGGGCGTCGTTGATGAGGAGCGCCCCGCCCTCGCCCGAGACCACGTTCTTGGTCTCGTGGAAGCTCAGGCCGGCGAGGTGCCCGATGCTGCCGAGACCCCGGCCCTTGTAGCTCGCCAGGATGCCGTGCGCCGCGTCCTCGATCACCGGCAGGTCGCGCTCTGCAGCGAGCGCCACGAGCGCGTCCATCTCGCAGCCCACGCCCGCGTAGTGCACCGGCACGATCGCCCTGGTCCTCCCCGTCAGCGCCGCCTCGACCAGGGATTCGTCCAGGTTGAGCGTATCGCCGCGGATGTCGACGAAGACCGGCACGCCGCCGCGCACGACGAAGGCGTTGGCCGTGGAGACGAAGGTGAAGGACGGCATGATCACCTCGTCGCCGGGCCGGATGTCGAGGAGCATGGCCGCCATCTCCAGGGCGGCCGTGCAGGACGGCACGATCAGCGCCTTGCGGCAGCCGGTCTTCTCTTGCAGCCAGGAGGCGCACTTCTTGGAGAAGGGACCGTCCCCGCACAGGTGCTCCAGGGACTGCGCCTGCCGGACGTACTCCAGCTCCTTGCCCGTCAGGTAGAAGCGGTTGAAAGGAATCTCCATGAGCGCCTCGATGCTGTCCCACGCGCGCAGCCGAGCCTAGACGCTGCCGGCCGCCGCCGCCACGCGCAAGGAGGGGAACTGTGCGCGGGCAGCGCGCACGAACCTCGTCACTCTTCCCCCACCTCGACGATCTCGGGCAGGGTCGCTCCCGACCACGGAAGCCGCGGCGATTCGTCGTTGACCTCCGGCATCGAGAGATAATCCCCTGCCGCGAGCCGGTAGGAACCCTCAGGCAAGGTGAGCGACATCACGCCTTCCCCGTCGGTTCGTGAGCGTGTGCAAAAGGACCCGTCCTCGAAGCTGACTTCGACCCACTGGTTGCGGAGCGACTGCTTCGTCCCCGGGTCGATCACGGAGACCTCGCCGCTTCGCAGCACGATGGAAACGGGCACTGCCACCGCACGGCCTGCCACCACCTGCACCGCATCGGGATGGCGGTAGCGCCACGACGCATCGACCGGACGGATCGTGAGCCGCCATGAGCCGGGGAGCATCGGACCGCTGTTCGCGGGCATGCTCTCTCCCAGCGACCCTCCGGCAGAGCCTCCTGGCAGGCCGGTATCAGTCGATGCTTCGAAGACCAGGTCGGGGCGCGCCACGCCATCGACCAGGACGCTCAGCAGCAGGCGGCCCGGTATGGAATCCGTCACGTCGAAGACCGCCGTGTGCGTCTCGCCGGCGACGACGTGCACGGCGCCAAGGTCGACCGTGGCCCCGGGAGAGATGCCGAAAACGCAAACGGATGGGGTCACGACGTCCGGCAGCCTCAGGTACGCGTGGGCGGGTCCGGCCCGGATCCCGCCGACCTGGAACCGGCCCTGCGCGTCGACCGGCCCTTCGACGCAAGGCGTCTGGCCGGGGTGAGAGAACATCCTCTCCAGGCCCACGAGGTCAGGAGCGACGCGGATGGCCAGGTTGGAGTAGTCCGCTTGCGGCGGGCCCGCCAGCCTGCCCGCGAGGCTGCCCTCCCCGGGGAGAACAGCCAGCACCTCGACGTCGTTCGAGCCGTCGATCTCGATGCCTGACAGCACCGCGACGACGCCCCAGTCCTTCCTCGCCAGCAGGTCGTAAGTCCCCGGCGCGACGCGGTCGAACGCGAAGGAGCCGTCGACCGCCGTGACCACCTCGCGCACGTAGCGCTCCGCGGGAATCACCGGACTCTCGAAGGCGAAGGGGTTGTCCGTGCACCGGAAGATGAGCAACGGAAGGAGCCCTGCCGGCTTTCCTCCCTCGCGCGCGTGCCCCCGGACAGCCGAGCCGCGGGCCAGCCGCACCGTGACGGGCCGCACTTCGTTCGGCCGCAAGTCGACAAGCGGGACCTCGGTGCGGGCGTACCCGTCCGCCTCGAGGATCAGAGTCTGCGACTCCGGGATCAGGTGGTCGACGAGGCCGTTCTCCGGGATCCCGCTGTTACGGGGCCAGACCTCGAACTCGTTTACCGTGGCGTACGCCCTGTCCATGCGTACCGCGAGCCCGCAAGACGGGATCGGGAGGCCGGTCGCGTCGTCCAGCAGCTCGAGGCGAACGGCCGCGCTGCCGCGGAGCGCCAGCTTGACCTCGGTCCCCGGCCGAACACCGTCCACGCGCACCGGGTCGAAACGCGGATCGTCCAGCTCGACCGTGTAGAAGCCGGGTTCCACGTCATCCACGACGTAGGTCTGCGCGGATCCGTCGAGGTGCTCGAAGGCGCGGAGCGAGTCGCCGGCGCCCCACAGCCGCAGGCGCTCCAGGTCAGGCGCGGAATACGTGAAGAGCAGGTCGTTGAAAGTGGTTGCCGCGATCCGGCGCGCAAGCGGCGGTCCCTGGTACACGAGGTCGGCGCGGATCGTCTGCCCGCCGAGCACCTCCACCGTCGGCCCCTCGATCGTCTCCGAAAAACCCGCGCGGGCCGTGAGCGTCGCCGTTCCTGCCGGCACGCCCTCCAGCCGGAAGGCCGCCGTCGCCTCATCGGCGTGCACGCTCATGCACGTCCGTTCGCCGCCTTCCCCGGGGGAACGATTGGACGAGCTGATGTAGACGCTCCAGTCTCCCGGCACCGCCTCTCCCCGCGAGTTCACGATGCATCCCTCGACCACGCCCACCCGTCGCAGCTCGACCGTGCCGATGTCCTTCAGCTCTCCCGGCGCGAGCGAACTCCAGCGCCAGCTCACGCCGGCAAACCCGGCAAGCCTCCCGCTCAGGGCGTACTGCTGCAGCGGATCCGGGTCGATCGTGAGCAGGAAGCGCCCGTCCTCGCCGCTCAGGCCCTGCCGGCCGGCGCAAAACGCCACGCTGTCCTTGCGTGTCGCGCGGAAGCCGCTCCCCTTCCCCCGCCCGTCGATCCAGACCAGGACTCCCGCCGCGGGCGCGCCGCCTTCCAACAAGAAGCGGCCGGTCACTCTGGCGACGGCATCTTCCTGGACCTCCTCGGCCCGCTCGGGCTCGGGCGCTGTGGCTTGCGGAGGTGGTCCAGGTGAACTCGCGCCGCCTGCGCTCTCCGCCGCTCCCGGCAGCGCGTCCGGCCCGTGGCCGCTTCCCAGCGCCAGCCACACCGCGGTCGCGAGAAGCACCAGGGCCCCAGCAGCCAGGCACCACCTTCCCATGAAGCTCCTTCTCGAATCCCGTGGACCTTGCCCAATCATAGCGCGTCCTCGGTCTTCCCCCTTTTCCGGAATAGAGCGGGCCCGGGCAGCGCGGCGCCGCATTCTCCGAGTCGAGGCGCGCGCCCGATCGCGCCGCCCTCGAACCGGCTCTCTGGGAGGCTCTTCGATGTGGAACCGCGGAACGGCGTGCGCCAGCGCGCTCCTTCTCTGCGCGGCGGCCGCCGGCGCGCAAACCGTCCTCAAGCCCGGCAAGGCCGGCGGGGGCATGACGCCACCCGGGCCGCTCGCCCCGCCGAACGCCATGGTCGAGCGCCTCGCCGCCCTGTGCCGCGGCGACAAGCTCGCGGCCGTCCCAGGCGAGACCAGCGCGCTCCACTGGAGCATCGACCTCCGCCAGAAGCGGGGCGGCAGCATCGCCACGGTCTCGTCGCTGACCGCGACCTATCGCCTGCGCATCACGCCCTTCTCCGGCGGCTACCTCGTGGAGTGGAGCAGCATCCAGGACCCCGCGCTGCCCCAGGGCCTCGCCCTCGACGTGCAGGCGACGATCGTGACTTCCCCGGACGCGGAGCTGGCCGCGCTGCGCCTCAGCGCCTGGCTCTCGGGTCCGGCGGCTCCGGAACACTCGCTGTACGCCGCGACCTTCCCCCTCATCGACGTCGTGGTCGACCCGCACGACGACCTGGCCTGGCCGGTCGGCACGGGCGCCGTGCTCGAAGACGCCCTGACCCATCCGCTCCTGGCCATCCCGCCGGACTGGACCACTCATCCCGGCACGGCGAGCATGCAATGGTGCTGTCTCTTCCCCGACTCCGCGGCCGCGCCGGCGAACCGCCTCTCCTTCTACCTCTCCACCCAGGACCAGGCCGGGGTCGCCAAGACGTACGGCGCCCAGGCCCTGAACGGCGCGCTGCGCTTCTCGGTGCGGCACGTGCCGGCGAACAACCTGAACGCGACTGC
>JACQZJ010000190.1 GCA_016213895.1 Planctomycetota bacterium
CCGCGGCCGTCCTCGCCGGCGCGACGCTCAGCGCGCCGCTCCGCGAGGCAGCCCTGGCCTGCGGCATGAGCGAGCCGGCGGCCCTGGCGCTCGCCGCGGCGCTCTTCCTTCTGGCTTGCCTGCTGCAAGGCGCGCGCAGCGCGAGCATGGCCGCGTCCCGCCACGAGCCGTGGACCTCCGGGCTGGCGACTTTCGCCGGAGCGCTGGCCGTGGGGCTCGGCTGCGCCGGCCTCTTCGCCTCCGCGACCGGCTTCGTCGAGCGCGCGGGGCTCTCGCCCCAGGCCGCGTGGTTCCAGGGGGCCCTGCTGGCCGCGTTCGCCGCCGGGGCCGTCCTGCTGCCGCTCGCCTGCCCTCGCATCCGCCGCGCGGGCGTGCTCCTCGGCGCGGCCGCGCTCTGCGCCGCCGGAGCTGCCGCCGCCGCTGGCGCGGGACTCCGCGAGGAACCGCTGGCCGCGCTCCCGGGCCGCATTCGGGATCTCCTGGGCCTGTCCAGCGCGGGCGGCGGTTGGCGCGACGCCGTGGTCGCGCTGGCGCTCTTCGGCCTGCCTTTTCTGCTGCTCGGCTTCGGCCTGGCGGGGATCGTGAGGCTGCACGCGCGGCTTCCGCCCGGCGGCAAGATCGTCGCCACGCTGCCGGTGGAGCAGAGGCGCCCGCCGAGCGGGGCGGCGAACCGGGTCGGGGCCGCGCTGCTCGGCTTCACCGTGGGTTTGCCTCTCCTCGCCCCGGGCCTCGCGAGTCGAAGCCGCGCGCTCGCCGCCTGGACCCTGGGAACGCTCGCGGGCGGCGGGATCCTGTTGGTCCTGTTCGACCCGCGCGCGGGCGTGGGCCGCAAGCTGATCCTGCTTGGCGTGTCCGGGACCGCTGCCGCGGCCGGGATCGCGATCTGGTGCCGCGGCGTCCCGCTCTGGTGAGGATCGCGCCGCGGCGCTCAGGCCAGGCCGGCGCGCCTCAGTCCTCGCTCTCCACCTGCTCCGTTTCCGGGAGCCCGCCCTCTGGGATCACCTGCTCGGCGAGGCGCTGGGACGCGAGGAACAGGCCGTAGGCGACGGCCGCCGCCAGGGCGATGAACAGGAGCTGCCGGCCCAGCGAGTGCTGCCCGATCTCGGAGGAGAAGAACGAGAAGGACCTCCTGGCGCGGGGCGAGGACGGAACGCTCGCGCCGGCTGCCGGACGGCGCAGGGTTTGTGCCGGCGCGCTCGCGCGCGGGGCGGGAAGCGGCGCCGCCATGGCCACCGTCCTCTGCTCCTGCGGGTCTTCCTCGAGGCGGACCTCGGCCACGGGTCCGCGTTCCAGAACGGCGGGTTCCGCGGCGCGCGCGCCCTTCGGCGCCGCCCCGCCGCCCGCCTCGAAGCGCAGCTCGACCGAGCCGAGCCTGAGGATGTCCCCGTTCGCGAGGGTGCAGCGCGTGACGCGCTCGCCGTTGACGTACGTGCCGTTCGACGAGTTGAGGTCGGCCACCTGATACAGGCCGTCCCGGCAGAAGATGCGGGCGTGTTCGCGGGAGACCGTGGGATCGTCGATCTGCAGGCCGCGGCCGGCCATGCGCCCGACGATGACGTTGTCCCCGCTCGCCTCCAGCGCGGTCTCGCTTCCTTCCGGGCCGAGCAGGGTCAGTCTCACGGCGCGGTCCTCTCCGCTGCGCGTTCTCGATCGGACCAGCCATGATAGGCGAGCGCGGGCGGGGCGCGGCGGCTATCATGGCGGCTTTTCCCGGCGGGCCGCGCGCGTTAACCTTGGGACGCGGGCGCGCGCCCAGGACGACAAGGTTCGGAAGCGAGTGGATCGGCACGAGGAATCCGGCCGCGAGGCGGCAAACGGGGGCGACGCGCCCTGCTACCGGCTGGCGGCGCGCTCCGCCCGGCCGGAGGGCACGCGCGTGCGGGTCGGGGAGGTCGAGTTCGGCGGCGACGAGGTCGTGCTGATCGCCGGCCCCTGCGCCGTCGAGTCGGCCGAGCAGCTCGACGAGATCGCTTCGCGCCTGAAGGCCCTGGGGATCCGGGTGATGCGCGGCGGGGCGTTCAAGCCGCGCACCTCTCCCTACTCCTTCCAGGGGCTCGGCGCGGACGGGTACCGCATGCTGCGCCAGGCCGGCCGCGCGCACGGTCTGCTCGTGGTCTCGGAGGTGCTGGGCGAGCGGCACGTGGAGGCGGCCGCGGAATCGGTCGACATCCTGCAGGTCGGCTCGCGCAACATGCAGAACTTCGCGCTCCTCAAGGAGCTGGCCGCGACGGGCAAGCCGGTCCTCTTGAAGCGCGGGATGTCGGCGACCTGCGACGAGTTCCTGTGCGCGGCCGAGTACCTGCTCGCGGGCGGCAACCCGCGCGTGATCCTGTGCGAGCGCGGCATCCGCACCTTCGAGACGGCGGCGCGCAACGGCCTGGACATCGCCGCCGTGCCCGTGCTGCGCCGGCTCAGCCATCTCCCGCTGGTGGTCGATCCGAGCCACGCCGCGGGCCGCGCGGACATCATCCCCGATCTGGCGAAGGCGGCGGTCGCGGTCGGCGCCGACGGCCTCATGATCGAGGTGCATCCGCGGCCGCACGAGGCGCGCTCGGACGGGCAGCAGGCTTTGCGGCTCGACGAGCTGGCGGAGCTGCTCGGGCCGCTCGCCGCGATCGCGCGCGCGCTCGGACGCCGGCTCGGGATAGACGAGCGGGCCGCGGGCGCGCGGCGCCCGGCCGCGCGCGAGTAGGGCCGCGGGCGGCGCCGGGATGCGGCGGCGCGGGTTTGTTCTCGCCATCCCGCGCCGCGAACGGCAGACTTCACTGGACCTGCGCGAGAGGAGAAGCGATGCGCAAGCCGCTTCCGCCACCGTGGGATCGTTTCGTCCCGTTCGCCCAGAAGATCCTCGTCTGGGCGTTGGTGTTCGGCATCCTCTGGTTCCTGCGCCCGTTCTTCTTCCTCGTCTTCCTGACATTCGTCTTCGGCTACGTGATGCAGCACGTGGTGGCGCGGCTCGAGCGCGCGATCAAGGCGCGCTGGGCGCGGGTGATCGTGGTCTTCCTCGCGCTGCTCGGCATCATCGTCAGCGTCGGCCTGTGGATCGGTCCCGGCCTGGCCCAGCAGGCCAAGGACTTCGCGGGTGCCGTGAGGAAGAACGTCGGCGTGCTGGACGACGAGCTCGAGAAGCTGCGCAGCGAGTCGGAGACCCTGAAGAGCATCCTCCCTCCCGACCTGAGGACCGGGGACATCCTGCGCGAGGTGTTCGACCTGGGGCCGAGCGGGACGAGCCACGGCCGGACGGAGGCGGACGCGGAAGGGCCGGAAGCGCGGCTGGCGCGCAGCCTCACCGCCGCCAGCGAGGGATTGGCTTCGGCCATGGAGCGCCTCGCCGCCCTCGCGGAGCGCGAGGAGGCTCCGGACGGCGAGCTGAAGAGCGCCGCCGGGAGCCTGGCCACGGCCACCGCCGATCTGGCGGACGCGGCGCGCGGGCTGGCCGCGACCGGCGCTCCGGCCGGCGGCGCCGAGCAGAGCGAGATGTGGCGCGGCCTGTTGCAGCGCGTCATCACCCTGGCCGGCCAGTCCCTGACCTACGGCTCCGCCTTCCTGCTGTCGCTGCTCTTCTCCTTCCTCATCGTCCTCGACTTCCCCAACCTGGCGCGTGGCGCCAGGCACCTGCACGACACGCGCCTGCAGTTCGTCTACGACGAGATCAGCGACTCGGTCTTCCACTTCGGCCGCGTGCTCGGCCAGGCGCTGGAGGCCCAGCTCATCATCGCGCTGCTCAACACGGCCTTCACCGCCGTGGGCCTGTCGCTCATGGGGCTGCCGAACCTCGCCTTCCTGTCGACCATCGTGTTCGTGTGCAGCTTCATTCCGGTGGCGGGCGTCTTCATGTCGAGCGTTCCCATCTGCCTGACGGCGCTCACCGTCGACGGGCTCGGCCTGGCGCTCTGGGCCGTCCTGTTCATCACCTTGATCCACATGATCGAGGCGTACATCCTCAACCCCAAGATCTACGGCGCGCACCTGCGCATGAACCCGGTGCTGGTGCTCGCCATCCTGGTCATCAGCCACCACTTGTTCGGCATGTGGGGCCTGATCCTGGGCGTGCCCGTGGTCAACTATGCGGTCAAGCACGTGATCCAGGGGAAGGAGGACGGCAAGGGCCTGGAGGCGGCTGCTTGAGGCTCTGGCTGCTCGCGGCCTGCGCGGCGCTCTCGGCGCTCGCCGGGGTGCGCGCGGCCGCGCCTGGCGGCGCGCCGCGGCCGGTCGTGGTGGGGATCCTGGTGGGAGACGGCGTGCGCGCCGCGGAGGTGAGCGTTCCCTTCGACCTGCTGCAGGCGGCGGCGCGGCACGCGCAGCCGGGCATGCAGGTCTTGCTCATCGCCAGGGGGCCGGAGCCGGTGACGAGCGACGCCGGGCTGCGCTTCCTGCCGGATGGGACCTTCGCCGGCGCGCCGGAGATCGACGTGCTGATCGTGCCCGGCGCGCGCCAGGCGGAAGAAGACGGCGCGGCCGGCAGGGAGATTGCCGCCTTCCTGCGGGAGCGGGCGCCGCGCGCGCGCCTCCTGGTCGGGCTCGGCAGCGGCGCCTTCGCGCTGGCGCGCGCCGGCCTGCTCGACGGCCGTGCTTGCGTCACGGCGCCGGATGCCGCGCCCGAGTTGCGGCGCCAGTGCGCGGGCGCCCGCGTCCTGGACGGCGTGTCGCTCGCTCTCGACGGCCCGCTCGTCACCTGCGGCGGCGGAGCGCGCTCCCACGAGGCGGCGCTCTACCTGATCGAGCGCTGCTTCGGCGAGCTGCCGGCGATCGCCGTGGGGCGGGAGTTCGGCATCGACTGGTGCCTGGAGCGCGCTCGCTGCCACGACGCCTCCGCCCGCGGCACGCGCGGCTACGACGTGGGCGACAGCATCGACCCGGAGGTGACGGTGGAGGACGCACAGGGCGGCCGCCGCCGGCTGCTCGACCTCGCGTCCGCCCGGGACCGGGTGATCGTGCTCTTCCTCTTCGGCGGCGGCGAGCACGAGGCCAAGCTGCGCCGCGGCGGGCTGTGGTGCGACGATTCGATGAACGAGATGCCGCTCCTGCGCCACGCGCAGGCGCGCTTCGCCGATGAGCCCGTCGCGTTCGTGCCGGTCGCTTGCCCGCCGATCTTCGACGAGGAGAAGTGCGGCTTTCCCAAGGGAGCGTTCCGGCCGGCCTCTGCGCACCTGGCCGAGGCGCGCGAGCTGTTCGTCAGGTCCACGGAGGCGGCGGCCGCCTCCGGCGTGATCCCGTTCCCGCAGGTCTACTATGATCCCGCGTTCAAGCTGGCGCGCGACGTGGTGGAGAGCCCGCCGCGCGACGAGGAGCCGTGGGTCGGCCGCTTCCGCGCGCGCGGCGAGTACCAGGAGTACGGCCTGCCGGCGCTCTGGATCCTCTCCCGGGACGGCAGGGTCCTGGTGCCGCCGCTCCGAGGCAACGCCTACGAGAAGAACGCGGTCCTGCACTACGGGGACCGCGAGCTGGAGGAGGCGATCCGCACCGCACTCGAGCTGACCGCGAAGTAGGGGAGAGCGGCCGGCGCGCCACGCTCAGCCGGCCGGGCGAAAGCCGGCGGCCAGGCGCGCGCGCACTTCCGCGAGCGGCGGCACGCCGTCCGTGGCGCCCTTCTCCTGGATGCCGCAGGCCGCCA
>JACQZJ010000058.1 GCA_016213895.1 Planctomycetota bacterium
CTCCAGCCCGTTCCATCCCACGGTGCAGGGGACCCGCCCGAATCCGGGGTGGAGTGCGCTGCAGGCGATCGAGCACGGCGGCTACGTCTACACCACCTACATGAGCGGCGGGATCTCCAGGGAGCCCGCCGCGACCTTCGGGTCGGGCCTGCAGACCTTCTACGCGACGCGCTTTCAGGCGAATGCCCTCTGCCCCGACCCCAACCCGCCGCTCGACAACGGCTTCTACCTCGCCGACGGCAGGGGAGGCGTGCACCGCATCAACATCCCGTAGGAGCCGGTACGTCGAAACGAGCCTCCGTGGGTCTCCTGAGCCCGCCGCGCGGACGGGCCAGGGAGCCTTTGGCACGCCGGGTTCCCTGAAGAAACTGCCACGCTCGAGGGCCGGCCGCCTGCGCTTTCGCCACCGTGACCATGGAGGGTCTCGTCGACGATCCTGCTGGCGCAGCCGGACTCTCGGCCACGAACGGCCTCGAGGTAAGAATCGAGAAGCGCCGCCTGCGGCGTAGGCTGAGGGCGTCGCGGCTGTTTTACTGGGAGCCGGAGGGAAGGGACGTGAGGCGAGCGATCGCGGCCGTTTCCCCGGGGTCCGGGGCCGGATCGCGACTTCCGGTGCATCCCGTGCCCGAGGAACGCCATGTGGCTCGTGGTCGGCGAAGGCGATGCTGGCGGAGGGCGTGGATGAGGCACGGCAGGCGTGAACGGGCAACGACGTCGCGGCCGGCCCCTGAACCGGGGAAACGCCGCTCCGCTTCTTCTTCTATGGGGAGGCCGGCCCTGTGAAGGGGGAAGTCTGGGCATGCGTAGTTCTCCTCTGGGCGGTCGCGGTGGTTTGTTTCGGGAACAGTTGCGTGAGGAAGTCAGCGTCTCCTGAAGCAGGTGTAGCCCCCGCAGGGGAGTTCTGGAGCACGTGGCGACTGTTCTCGGCTGCGGCAACGCCTCCCGCACCAGGTCGGAAGCGCGCGAACCCTGATCCAGCGCTCGCCGGTCCCCGGGCTCGAGCCTGGCCGGTGGACCGGAGATCGTAGGAGCCGCCCCCGCGACAGTTTGCCGGCGCGACCGCCCTTCACTCGCAAGGGCGGTCGCGCCCACCACCTTGAGGAGCGCCGCTGCCCGAGCGGAGCCCGCAGGCGCAGGCCAGCACGTCCGTGACGAGCCGCGCGCGCGGAGCTTCAGCGGCGACACACCGGCTGCGGCGCGGCTCGGCGCGGACGTGCTGCCGCAGCCGCGGGCGAAGCGGCCGGGCGCACGACGACGCGCGCGCCAGGTCAAGCGCAGACCCGCAGGAACTGGTGGAGAGTCCCACGCGAGAGGGGCGATCCCGGCCATGCTTCTATCCGCAGTCGGACCGTGGTCCGCTGCACGTTGTGGTCCGGTGAAGGCGGGTGCTGCAATCTCCCTTGAACGGCCTCGTGCGGCCAGCGGAGCGGGCGCAGTCACCCGGACTCTTCGGTGGGATCGTTGTCTCTTCGTCACGTGGGGAGGTGGTCGCATCGCGACCACATTGGTCGGTGGTTCCTGTCGGGATGTTTCGGCTCAGACGGTCTGGGCCCTCGGGCTAGGCTGCAGGGGGGTGATCCTGGCGGCGGTCTTGGTGTTGGCGCGGTTCGGCGGCCTCAACGGGATTCCTGCGGCCTGCTTCTGGTGGAGCCGCGCCACGTAGTGGGGGTCGAACTCCTCGCCCGTGATCCACAGGCGGTGCATGAGCACGGCGAGCCGGCGCGCGACGGCCACGCAGGCGCGCTTGTAGCCGTTCTTGCCGCCGCGCTCGGCCAGCGCCAGGCCGAAGCTCCTCAGGTCCCAGTCGGCGCTCCGCGGGTGCAGGACGCTGTGCGCACACTGGACCAGGAGCGAGCGCAGGCGCACGTCGCCGGCGCCAGGCCGATGTACGCACCGACGTCGCGGCTCCTCTTGAAGCGGCGCGGGTCCTCCACGGTCAGAACGAAGGCCAGCGACGTGACCGGGCCGACGCCCGGGATCTGCTCGGCCAGGGTCTGTGCGATCGGGTAGCGCTTGGCCGTGATCCTGGACAGCCGGCGGTCGCACGCGGCGATGGCGCGGCTCAGCTCGCGGATCGAGCGCAGCAGCGGTAGGACGATGCGCAAAAGCTCGCGCGGCAAGTCCTTGACGGCGCGCTGCGGGAAGACCTTCGGGTCGCAGCGCTGGATCCTGCCACCCAGGGGCTTGACCAACCCGCGCACGGAGTTGACCAGGGTGGTGCGCGCCCCGACCAGCGCACCGCGGGCACGCAGCTGCGTCAAGTCAAGGTGCGTGGCGCGCGACCGGTAGCGCACCGTGTTCAGGTAGCCCGCAGGCAGGAACCCGGCCATGGCGAGGCGCCGCGCGTCCTCGCGATCGGTCTTCTTCGTCCCCTGCGTGCGCGGGTCGCGCGGATCCACGATCAACAGCTCGTGGCCGAGGGAGGTGAGCACGTCACGGATCCAGTGCGTGTGGGTGCCCGCCTCCAGCACCACCCGGAGCGGCGCGAACTTGGTGAACTTCGCCCGGAACGCGTCCTCGTTGTTCTTGACCACGTCCTCGAGCAGGATCTCGCCCGGCGCGCTCATGACGCAGATGCGCGAGGACTTGTCGCTGACGTCCACACCCGCCACCACACCGTGAAACTCGAAGCTAGACTGCACCATGAGGCCGGTCTCCTTCTGCACTCGACGAGTGCGTAAAACGCTTGCAGACCCCGCAAGGGTACTGCGTCACGCGGAGGCCGGCCTCCCCATCACATCTCCCACTCCGTCCCGCCCCGGTGCTCAGAGCGAGGCGGGCCGCTCCGGTACAACATGCTTGCGGTAGGCGCTCGCGGGCAAGAGCCCGCTCCCGCCCCGGAATGACTGCACCACGCGCGGACGCGCGGTGCTACGCCCGTCGCGGTCCGAGCTGAACGCTGAGAGCCGACAGCTGACAGATCTTCTCGCCGGCGCTCGCGGGCCGGAGCCCGCTCCCGCCCGAATCCCGGCGGAACCCCGGTGATCCGCGAGCCGAAAGGCGATAGAACGTCGTTCATGGCCTCGTCTTGGAGCAGTGGCTGCCGAAACGACCGTCTTCTTGGCAGAGCGACGCCGTCGCCACTCTTCGGGTGCGGGCGAAGCCCGCGCTGACGGTGCCGGGGAGAACCGCGCGATGGGCCTGAGGATCGCCCTCGACGCCTCCGCGGCCGCGAAGCGGGAGCGCACCGGCGTGGCGCGCTACGCCGCCTGCTTGATCGACGCGTTGCTCGCGGCCGCCCCGGACTGGCAGTTCACGCTCGGCTGCCGCCTGTCGCGGCTGCGCCGCCATCGCTACCGCCTGCGGCCGCGCGCCGCGAACGCGCGCACGCGCTACTTCACGGACGCGAGCGTGCGCCTCTGCCTGGGCGCGGCGGACGTCTTCCACGGCCTCGACGCGCGCATCCCGCCGCGCTGTCCCTGCCCGGCGGTCGTGACGCTGCATGACCTCGGCCCGCTCGAGCGGCCCGAGATCGCGGCGGCGGGCTTCCGCGGCAAGAAGCTCGCCGCCTATCAGGTCATCGCCGCGCGCTCCGCGCGCATCATCTGCGTGTCGGACGCCACGCGCGACGCCTTCCGCCGCGCCTTCGACCTGCCCGAGGAGCGCTTCGCGGTCATCCACCACGGCCTGGAGCCGCGCTTCCGGCCGCAGACCGAGCAGGCGGTGGAGGCCGCCCTGCGCCGCCTCGGCATCGCGCGCCCCTACCTGCTGTTCGTGGGCCTGCTCTCGGCACGCAAGAACTGCGCCGCGCTGGTGCGCGCCTTCGACCGCATGGCCGAGGCCGTACCCGGCCTGCGCCTGGTGCTCGCGGGCGGGCGCGCGCACGGCTTCGCCGAGGTGGAGCAGGCGCTCGCGGCCGCGCGCGCGCGCGCGCGCATCGTCCTGCTCGGCTTCGTCGAGGATGAGCTGCTGCCGCCGCTCTACGCCGGCGCGCGCGCCTTCGTCTTCCCCGGCCGGAACGAAGGCTTCGGCCTCCCCATGCTCGAGGCCATGGCCTGCGGGGCGCCGGTAATGGCCGCGGACACCGCGGTAGCGCGCGAGGTGGCGGGCGGTGCGGCCCTTCTGGCCGACACAGGCGTGGAAGGCGCTTTCGCGGCCGCGCTGGCGCGGATATGTTCCGAGCGCGCGCTCGCCGAGGAGCTCAGCGCGCGCGGCGCGCTGCGCGCCAAGGAGTTCTCGTGGCAGGCCGCGGCCTTGCGCACGCTCGAGGTCTACCGCGCCGCGGCGGCGGCTTCGGTTCCGCTTTTCGGGAGGGGCTCATGAGGATCCGCACGGGACACGGCCGGTACCTGCCGGCGCTCTGCTTGATCTCGCTCAGCGCCTGCACCGGCCTGGAGCGCGAGGGAGTGGACGAAAAGTTCAACTTCTGGCCGCTCGCGCGCTACGAGACCGTCGCCGAGCCCCCCGGGCACACGCTCGACGTGCTCTGGCCGCTGGCGCAGTTCCAGCGCGCGGGCGAGGCGTCCGCCTCGCGCGTCCTGCCCTTCTACGTGCACAAGGACGACGGAGCGGGCAAGCGCTTCCTGAACGCGCTGCTCCTCTACTGGCAGGAGATCAACGAGCCGCGCTCAAAGGTGAGCAGGACGCTCTTCCCCTTCCTCTTCTACGTGCGCTCGCCTGAGGAATGGGAGACCCACGTCTGGCCCTTGTACGGCGTGCGCAAGTACGGGCCGGAGGACAAGCGGTCGCGCTGCGACATGGCCATCTTCCCGCTCTTCGACTACGACCGGCGCCTGGACGGCTCGTGGAGCGACCTCGACCTGCTCGGCATCGGACCGGTCTTCTCGCTCTTCGATTCCGCATACGGCGCGCCCAAGGGCGAGGGAGAGGCGGCCGTGGCGCGGCGCGACATCGACGTGCTGCAGCTCCTGAGCGGGCTGTTCAGCGTCTTCACCTTCCGGCAGCGCCCCCTCCTCGAGGCGCAGGCGCTCGCGGAGGGCGAGCAGGCGAACGCACAGGCCGCCCCGACCGCGGGAGGCTTCACGCGCGAGAGCCGCTTCCTCGACCTGTTCGGCGCCCTCGCCCTGTTCGCGCACCGCAGCGAGCACGATGCGGCCGCGCAGCCCGAGAGCCGGCGCGCGCACTTCTTCCCCTTCTACTGGCACTTCCGCGACCAGGAGAAGTCGACGCTCTTCCTGCTGCCGCTCTTCGGCCGGGAGGAGCGCGGCGACACTTACACCCGAACCTGGATCGTGCCGCCGCTCGTCTCGCTGGAGGAGGACGACGCCGAAGAGATGAGCGGCGTGGACGTGCTTTGGCCGCTGTGGCGCTACGAGAGCCGCGGGGGCTCTGATCCCGGCTGGCATCTGCGCGCCCTGCCCCTTCTCTGGTTCACCAAGCGGCCGGACGCCCAGACCAGCCTGATCCTGCCCATCTACTACCGCATCCGCGACGCGGAGAACGACTACCTGCACGTCGTCCCCTTCTACGGGCGGCACAGCGAGCATGGCGGCCTCCTGCGGCGCACCTTCATCGTGCCGCCGTTCTACATCGCCACGCGCGACGAGCGCGAGCACCTGACGCGCCGCGACTTCCTGTATCCGCTGGCGCGCTTCGAGACGTCCCAGGCCGGGACGCGCAACTACGCCCTGCCCTTCTTCTACTACCGCGACGCGGAGAGCCGCTCGCACCTGAACGTGCTCGGGCTCTTCGACCGCGACAAGAGCGAGGTCAGAGTCTCGACCCTCTGCTACCCCTTCTACTCGGGCATCGAGGCCTTCGGCGAAGGGAGCCGCACCTCCTGGCTGCCGTTCTTCGACTGGCGCTTCTTCTCCGATCCCGTGCCCGGGGGCGAGGACACGTCGGTCCTCTTCCCGCTGGCGAGCTTCCAGCGCAAGGACAACGAGCGCAGCCGCTGGGTCTTCCCCTTCTACTGGTGGTTCGACGACGGCGCCGGCGAGACCTACAGGCACATCTGGCCCTTCTTCGGCGTGGACCACGAGAGGACCGGGCTCAGGCGCTTCTCCACCCTCTTCCCGTTGTTCTTCTACGGCGCGAACGAGGAAGGCACGCACAAGGACGCGGGCGTCCTCTTCCCGCTCGGCGGCGCGGCCACCGAGGACGGCGAAAGCCGGCACTGGTTCATCCCGCTCTTCTACAACCGCACCACCGAGCAAGGTGACAACGCCGGCTCGCGCACCTGGGTGCTCTGGCCCTTCTTCTCGCGCACCACCGAGGCCGACGGCTCCTGGCAGTGGAACTCCCTGTTCACCCTGCTCTTGAACCACGAGCACGGCCCGGGCGAGGAAGGCGCCGAGGAGTTCTCGGTGCTGGGCGCGCTCTACCGCAGCCGCAGCGAGGGCGAGAAGAGCAGCACGAGCGTCGCCTTCCTCTTCCGCTACGAGAACGACGGCGGCGAGCGCACGCTCAAGCTCTTCCACTTGATCCCCATCCGCTTCTGAGGGAAGCGGCGGCGGGCGCGCGGGGAAGAACCGCGCGCCGCTATCCGCCCACGAGCATGCCCGAAACGCCGGCCGAGGACCGCCGGGAGCACCCCGGCTTCGCCGCCCTGCTCGGCCGGCCGGTCACGGCGCTCATGGCCTTCATCCTCATCGTCCTGCTGGGGGTCGTTTCTTACCTGCGCATCCCGATCATGCTCCTGCCCAAAGGGATCGCCGCGTCCGAGATGACGATCATGGTGCCCTGCCCCGACTCCAGCCCGACCGAGGTCCTGGAGCAGGTCACCAAGCCCCTCGAGGACGCGATCCGCACCCTGCCGGACGTGACGGAGGTCAACTCCGAGTCCGAGGCTTCGAGCGCGCGCGTGAGCGTGAGCTTCGCGCCGAACACGGACATGGACCTGGCCTACAACGAGATCCAGGACCGCATCGAGCGCACCAAGCCGAGCTTCCCCGAGGGTGTGAGCGACATCCGCATCTGGCGCTGGAACTCGGACGTGGAGATGCCGATCTTCTGGCTCGGCATCCTCTACGAGGACACGGTGGCGGATCCCTTCGGCGTGGTGGAGGAGGTGATCCAGCCGCGCTTCGAGGCCGTGGACGGCGTGGCCCGGGTGCAGATCCACGGCATGGTCGAGGACTCGGTGCGCGTGTTCGTCTCGCCCGAGGCGCTGCGCTCCCACGGCCTCAGCCTGTACGACGTGGTCGCGACCCTGCGGCGCGACAACTTCACGCTCCCGGCCGGGAGCATCGACGACGGCGGGCGCGAGTTCCTGCTGCGCATCGAGGCCGGCTTCCACAGCCTGGACGAGATCCGCCAGTACCCGATCCGCGAGAACGTGCAGGTCCAGGACGTCGCCGACGTGCGCATCGAGAAGGCGTACCGCGACAACGTCAGCCGCGTCAACGGCTACAGCTCGCTCACCGCCGTGCTCAACAAGGAGTCGGACGAGAACACCGTCGCCGTGTGCCAGCGCGTCATGGCGCAGATCGAGGAGATGAAGCGCGACGAGCGCCTGGCCGGATTCCAGTTCAACGTCTACTTCAACCAGGCGGACGTCATCGTCAGCTCGCTCGGCAACCTCAAGTCATCGATGGGCTGGGGCGCCCTCTTCTCCTTGCTGATCCTCTACGCGTTCGTGCGCCGCGTCGCCATGACGCTCATGGTGGCGCTCGCCATCCCGGTGTCGCTCCTCGCCGCCCTGGTCGCGGTCTACTTCAGCGGCTTCACCTTCAACATCCTCTCCCTCGCCGGGTTCACGCTCGCCATCGGCATGCTGGTCGACAACTCCATCGTCGTGGCGGAAAACGTGGCGCGCCTGCGCGCGCTCGGCTGGAAGCCGTTCGCGGCCGCGGCCTCCGGCGCCGGGCAGGTGGGCCTGGCCATCATCCTCTCGACGCTCACCACGATCATCGTCTTCACGCCGCTGGTGTTCATGGCCAAGGAGCGCAACACGCGCATCCTGCTCGGCGAGCTGGCCGCGCCCATCACCTACTCGCTCCTGGCCTCGCTGCTCACCGCCCTGGTCTTCCTGCCCATCGCCACGGTGCAGTTGAGCCGGCGGCGCACGGGCCGGGCCGCGGAGTGCGCCGCGCCGTCGGCCTACTCCGGCGCTTCGCGCCTGCTCTCGGGCTACCGCCGCCTGCTGGCCTTCACCCTGCGCCACCGCTTCGGCGTGACCGTGTTCACGCTCGCCGTGATCGCGCTCGGCGCTCAGGCGTGGCGCGGCCTGCAATTCTCCTTCGAGGAGGGCGGCCACAACGACCGGCTGCGCATCGACGTCAAGCTGCCGAGGCGCTTCACCCTGGCCGAGGCTTCCGCGGTCTTCGACCAGTTCGAGGAGTTCCTGCTCGCACGCCGCAAGGAGTATCAGTTCGAGGACCTGAGCGTGTTTTTCGACCGCCGGCGCGGGGAGGCGGGCCTCTGGTTCGACGACGACGCCCCGCGCCCCGATTCGCGCCAGCTCTCCTGGCGCCTGCGCGAGGAACTGCCCAAGATCCCGGGCGTGGAATACGAGATCGGCTTCGAGGCCGAGGGCGCCGAGGCCGGAGTGCACGTCCAGCTCTACGGGCCGGACAGCGTCGAGCTGACGCGCATCGGCGACGAGCTGGTGCGCGAGCTGCAGCGGCTGCCGGAGCTGTCGAACGTGCGCACCGACGTGGCGGAGGGCTTCGAGGAGCTGCGCGTGGGCATCGACCGCGACCGCGCGCAGCGCTTCGGCGTGAGCCAGGAGATCCTGCAGGGACTGATCGCCTGGGGGGTCGGCGGCCAGCGCCTCGCGGGCTACCGCGGCGAGGAGCGCGAGATCCCGCTGCTCATCGAGTACGAGGAGCCCCAGGTCGGCGACCTCAACTACCTGCGGGCGCTGGACGTGCCCGTCGATCGGGAAGGGGGCTCGGTGCCGCTCGCCGCGCTCACCCACTACCGCTTCGAGAAGTCGCTCGGCTCCATCCTGCGCAAGGACGGCATCACCAGCCTGGGCGTGCAGGCCGATTCCTACGACAAGAACTCCTACCGCATCCAGCGCAAGGTGGCCGCCGTGCTCGAGGACTTCCCCTTCCCCGAGGGCTACGGCTGGAAGGACGCGGGGCGCCGCGAGGAGTTCGAGGAGGGCCTGAAGGAGGTCGGCATGGGGCTGTTCGCCGGCATCTGCTTCGTCTTCCTGCTCATGGGCATGCTCTTCGAGTCCGCGATCCTGCCCCTGTCGGTGCTGCTCACCATCCCGCTCGCCATGGTCGGCGGCATCCTGGCGCTCTTCATCACGCGCACGCCGCTCGACGGCATGGCTCAGCTCGCCTTCATCCTGCTGGCGGGCGTGGTGGTGAACAATGGGATCGTGCTCGTGGACCGCATCCGCCAGGTGCAGAACGCAGGCATGGCGCGCACCGAGGCGATCCTCACCGGCTGCGCGCAGCGCGTGCGGCCGGTGCTCATGACCGCGCTCACGACCATATTCGGCCTGCTGCCCATGGCTCTCCCCAAGGTCTTCGCCTCGGGCACGAACAGCGGCCTGAGCTACGAGTCGCTCGCCATCGCCACGCTCGGCGGCCTGATCCTCTCCACCCTCCTCACGCTCTTCGTCGTGCCCCTCTTCTACTCCCTTTTCGACGACCTGGGCCGCGTCTTCCTCAGCCCGCTGCGGCCGCGGGCCGCGCGCGACGCGGCAGAGCCGCCACCCGAGGTCACGGCCGCGTGATCCCGGCCCCGCAGCGGGGCAGAATCTCCCGCGCCTCGGCAAGGCCATAGTTGAAGACGGTGAAGCCGCCGGTCTGGAAGCGGCGCGTGATCTGGATCTGCTCGATGAGCGCAGAGATGTCCCCCCGCTCCGGCCACGTGCTCAGGCCGATGCCCGGATAGCACGGCACCGCCCCGGCCCAGCCGCGCTGCCGTTCGACCAGGGCCTCGAACTGGCCGGGATCCGGCGTGTAGTCCATGGGACAGACGAAGTCGAGGCAGCCCAGCTCGCACCACGCCTTCCAGTCCTGGCCGACGCCGTCGCGGTCGACCGGCCAGTTGGGGAATACGGCCGCCGAGACCTCCACCCCGGGCCGCCGCTCGTGCACGGCATCAGCCACGGCGGACACCACGCGCGTGATCTGGGCGCGCCGGAACTCCAGCCACTGAGCGTTGAGCGCGTCATCGCCCTGCACAACGGACGGCCAGCCGTCGACTCTGCGGCCGATGACCTGCTCGAACCGCCCGCGGCAGCCAGCGCAGAAGCAGCACTCGGGGCCGGGGTAGCGGATGTAGTCGAAGTGCACGCCGTCCACGGCGTACTTCGTGGCCACCTCGACCATGGCGTCGATCTCGAGCTGCTGATTCGCCGGGTGGGACGGACAGAGCCATTGCTCCTCTGACGTTCCATCGAAGCGCACCTGCGTGCGTCCCTCCCGGACCATGCGCTCGGCGAACTCCCGGGGCGCGCGGCCGCCCATGTTCCAGTTGACCTTCCAGACGTGGCACTCGACGCCGTGCGCGCGGCAGGCGGCCAGGCAGGCGGCGATCTGATCGCCCCGCTCCCGCACCTCGGGCGCGACCGGCAGCACGTCGCTCTCGTAGTACGCGACGCCGCCCCAGAGCATGTTGGGCAGGATCGCGGTGAAGCCGTTGGCAGCCAGGATCCCTATCGCTTCCTCCCACTCCAGGCCCGAGACGCCGAACGCATCGTGGCACCAGAAGGCGCGGTGTTCGCCGGGCTGGGGCTGTTGCACCTCGCAGAACAGGTCGATCAGTGCCGCGCTGACCCCTTCCGCCGAGGAGATCGCCAGGGCCACGTCCGTGCCCTCGGCCGCCCTGTCTCGGGCCTCCGCGAGCATGGCCTCGATCTCCTCGAGGCGCGCGAGCGCGCGGCCCTCGCCGCCGGCCAGCTTCCGGATGGCCGCGCTCGCCTCCTCGAATCCGGTGAAGGGAGCGATCGCGCCGGCGCTCGCCAGCGCGTGCGCCAGAGCCGTCTGCCGCAGGGACGGCGCCAGGTGACCGAGCATGGCCAGGACCAGCAGGCGGCGCGCGGCCGGATCGTCCACCAAAAGGACGTGCGTCATGAACACGCAGTTCGCGGAGGCGACGATCGCCGCCTGGCGCGCGCTCTGGCCCGCGGCGTCGAGCCACTCGGCGGCGACCTCGCTCTTCCCCTCGATCGCCCGCGCCTCGCGGATGTTCCATGAGCTCTGGCGGACCGTGTCCGGCATGCCCTCGAGCACGTTGCCGCAGGCGCAGAGCGCGGCGAACTGGCCCTCGCGCTCCTCCCGGACGTGCCGGCCGATCTCGATGCCAGCGACCTCCGAGAGCGGTTCCGGGAGGGTGTAGAAGGCGAGGATCTTGCCGCCCGCGGCAACGAACTCGCGCAGGCCCTCGACGGCCTCGGCCGGCATGGCCGGGTCGTACGGCAGGACCGCCACCAGCTTGCCCTGGAGCCGCTCCGCCGTCACGTCGAGATCGTCCATGAGGACGGCGGTCAGGCCGAGATCCGCGAGAACGCGGCCCACGGTCTCCGCGCAGGAGGTGATCGTCCTCGCCTCGCCCGGGTGGCTCCGCGCGGCCGAGGCGCCCCGGATCAACACGATCGGCGCGTCCTGCCCCAGGAGAGCGAGATCGGCCAGATAGAACGCCGTGTCCGTGTCGCCGCCACGCCAGGCGGAAACGCGGATAGCGTCGATCTTGCCGAAGCCGGCAGGCGTCCCCTCGATCGCCGTCTCGCTCTTGTCGATTTCGACGGTCGACCAGCCGCCCTTGGCGCGCGGCGAGAAGCGCGCCGCGTACCAGCCGGAGCCGCTCCGGAAGTACAACGAGAAGCCCGACACCGGCGACACGTCACGAGAGAAGAAGCGGAACTGCACGCCCCGGCAGGCCACCAGGTCAAAATCGATGGACAGGTCCCAGGACGCGCGTTCGATGCGCGTGCCGGAGAAGTTGCACGGCAGCTTCAGGACGCGGCGCTTCCCCAGCGGCACGCACGTGACCGGCGCGGTGCCGCAGATCGGCGTCCACGCTGCTCGCGCGCCCTGCTCGCTCGGGTAGTCGAGGTCATCCAGGATGACGGCGCCCGGCACGGGGCGAAGCGGCGGGATCTCCTCGGCCGGGCACGGCATCGCGAGGCAGGAAGCAATCGCCAGAGCCAGCGGCAGAAGAAGGCGTCCGGCCATCACGGCCCGTGATCTTCCGGGGAGCAGCAGGGACCGAGCGCGGAGCAATCGCAGGTCGGCTCGGTTCCGCGCCAGGCGCCGATGAGGATGCCGATGGCGCAGCCGACGCCGGAGCGGACGGTCAGCGCCCCCTCGGGGCAGTTCCTGGCGCAGGCGCCGCACTCCATGCAGGCGTCTCGGTCGACGATGCGCGCTCGCTTCTCCCGGAGGTCGAACACGCCGTGCGGGCACACCTCGACGCACATGCGGCAGCCGTTGCACTTCTCCTCGCGAAGCTCCAGCGTGACGACGTCCTGCAAGTAGCGCAGTCCCAACATGGCCCGTCCTCCGCGCCTCACGCGAATCGCCCGTACACCAGCAGGAACAGCCCGATCGCCGCGGCCGCGACCTGAGCTGGCACAGCCCACCGCATCTCGCGGCGCACGCCGGAGAGCGAGGTGAAGGTCGAGGCGCCGGTGAAGTTCATGGCCAGGAAACTCGCCACGGCCGGGAGCAGGAACGCCCACGCCGCGGCTTCCATCAGGTTGTCGAACAGCCCAGCGCCGGCCCACTGGAGCGCCGCCGCGACGAGCAAGAGCGCGAGCCCGACCCACGCGCCCTTGAGCGAGAACGCCCGGCCGGGAATCCAGGGCAGGAGGATCGGTGTCAGCGCGGCGCCGCCCAGGTATGCCGCGGAGAGCAGCAGGGCGCCGCGAACTCCCGGTCCACGCATGCGCTCCATGGCGTAGCCGTCGGGGCCAAGGCCGGAGAGCAGCAGCAGGCCGGCGGCCACGCAGAGGAAGAGCCGGAGGAACCCGGTCAGCTCCACCGGCACGAGCACGAGCCGGTCGAGGAGCGAGAAGCGTACGCGTCGCGCCTCCGGCGGCACGCGCATGCCGTCGCGCAGGCAGGCGGGCAGGTCGGCCGCGCGCACCGGGCCGTAGCGCACCCGGAAGCCACTCCGCTCGCGCACGAGATGCGCGCTCACGCCGGTCGCGCCGAGCTGCGGCACGATCAGGTCGCGATGCGAGACCACTTCGCCGAGGCGCACCGCCTCGATCCTCTGCACCAGTTCCTCGGTGCCAAACGTCCCCTTGCCCGCCGCGCACCAGACGTTGATGCCCCTGGTGTCGAGCACCAGGAGCCAGGCGTCCACTCCCGCAAGGCGCGAGCGCAGGCGATCGAAGGTGAGCTTGTAGTTGGCGGTCACGAGCACGGGAGACGCCGGGGTCGGGTCGCCCGCGGCGTAGAGACCGGGATCTACCCGGTAGTTCATCCGGCCGATGGCCCAGCGCACGCGCCACCCACCCAGGCGGTCGCGCGCGGTGAGCGTCGTGGAGACAAGAGGCGCCTCGCCGGCCGCCGTGGTGATCGTCCCCACGGACCAGTCCGCGGCAGGCTTTGGCGATCCGCCGCCGTCGCCCCCTGACGGGCCGCAGCAGCAGCACGCCGCGCGCTTGCCCGTCGCTGCGCCATCCACCTCAGTCATCCGCCGCCCCGGGCCGAGAGCGCGACGCCGTCCGGGCCCGCAGACGCGGCGAACTCACCGGCTGCAAGCGGGGCCAGGAGCCTGGCCAGCCGGGTCGCGGCCTCCTCGGCCCGCAGCCTGGTGGGGAAGTGGTCGACGCCGCGCGCCTCGGCGGTGATCGCGTTCACCAGGCCCCAGGCGCTCGGGTCGCCCTCCTCCTCGAACCGCTCCACGACGCGCCGCGCCTCGACCATCGGGTCGACGCGAGACAGCCAGACCTCGGGGTCGTC
Source organism: Planctomycetota bacterium (assembly GCA_016213895.1). GTDB lineage: Bacteria > Planctomycetota > B15-G4 > B15-G4 > JADJEK01 > JACQZJ01. The sequence continues at coordinate 13,779 of JACQZJ010000058.1, forward strand.
GACCGGGATGCTCGCAAGCGCGCGGGCCTCGCGGACGAACTCGTCCAGCGTCCGCCCCGCCAGACACAGGGACACCATCTCGCGAACCGGCGCGAAGCATGCCTGGACTTCCGCAAGATGCGCGTGGGGAACGACCTGCCCGTTCTGGCAGACCATTCGGTAGACTCGCGGCACGATCCGCACCTCCCCGCCTCCCTCGCTCAGCGCGGCGAAGCCGGCGCAGACGTCGTCGCCCTTCCTGACCGATCCCGCAGAGCGAGGCGTCATGGCCGCCACCGCCGTGTAGCCGTCCGGCACGTACTCGCAATGCACAAGGAGAACGTCCTGCCGACTCTGGAACCGCTGCTCCAGCTCGTCCCGGATCGAACTCACCCACTCCCGGTCGGCGCTGCCGTCCGGGAGCACTTCGAGCAGGTCCGGGTCCCCTCCCGCCTCGGCGACCTGCCGCAAGAGATCGGCGAAGAGCGCGCGGACGTTCCCCCTGGCATCGGCGTCGCCAATGCGGACTCGTCTCATCAACGCCGCATGGAAGAGGTGCAGGTTCGGCTTCCGGACGATTCGACCGAGGCGGCAGTGCATCACGCCCTCCCTTGGCTCAAGGTGTCTCTCCGCCACCACCATTCACTCCGGCGAAGCCCGTCCTGTCAAGAGGCGCCCGCCTCGTGGTCGGGAGACACGACCGAAAGTCCTGGACCGGCGTGCAACGAAGACGGCGGCGAGGCCATCGACCCCGCCGCCGTCTCCAACTCTCGTGCCTCTGCGAACCTGCGCGACGCCGCGCGCCCGGCCGCGAAGCCATGTCTGGTACACCCGGCGCGACTCGAACGCGCAACCTTCGGCTCCGGAGGCCGACACTCTATCCGTTTGAGCTACGGGTGCGTCGAGCCGTGATTCTAGCGGCGCCGGCCGCCGGCGTCACGGGCTGATCGAGGAGAAGAGCAGGCGGTTCTCCTCGACCCTGACGGTGCCGACGTCGCCGCCCTTGAAGTACTTCTTCGCCAGCGCCGGATCCGGCATCTCGAAGTCGATCCAGGAGCGCAGCTCCGGGTCGATCGGGAACGGCACTCCCTGGATCGTCCCGTCTTCCGCCAGCGCCTTCAGCATGCTGAGGACCTTCTGCGCCGACCGGCCCGTGTCGTTGTAGTAGGCCAGGGTCACATCCGCGCCGCCCAGCAACGGCAGGGAGGCGCCGAAGTCCTCGTTGTCCCGCAGCACCGGCAGGTCGTCCGCGCCGCAGCGCCGCAGCACGTCCCGCACGAGCTCCGCCGACATGGCTCCCACGAGCAGGTCCTGGAGGATCGTGTAGTGCAGGTTCCCGCCGCCGAGCGGCATGGGAAGCTCGTACACGGCGCGGCCCTCGAACTCCTCGCGCTTGCGCACCGCGAGCATCCCCTGCTCCTTGAGCAAGCCGTCGATCACGGTCTCGACCCGGGCGCCGTCCACGAGCCGCACCAGGAACGCGAAGCTCTGCGGGTCGTCCTCGGTCCCGGCGAGGGCCTCGGCCTCGTCCACCGAGGCGGTGAACACGCCGATCTCGCCCGCGAGGTTCGCCAGCAGGTCCGTGCGCACGTTCCAGCCTTCCTGCTGGAAGCTCGCGTCCATCATCGCCCTCACCTGCTGCGCCTCCTCGGGCGACACCTCGTCCATCAGCTCCATGAAGGCGTCGAGGGCGGCGGTCACATTGACGTGGAAGCCCTGGTAGGACGCCACATCCTGCGGCACCAGAGCGGCCGTATTCATCTCGCCGCTGCCGCAGAGCGCGTGCAGCACCTTCCAGATGTGCCCGTCGCCGCGCCAGGTCAGCTCCATGTCGCCGAAGGTCCCCTCCGCGCCCATGCGCGTGAAGGCCGCGATGCGGCCGAAGTCCCGCAATCCGAGGGCGGTGAAGGCCGCCTCCTTCTTCTCCGCGCTGCCCGTCTCCTCGTCCCCTTCGAGCATCAGGTCGAGCGCTCGGTTGATGATCCGCCCCGCGTCGACGAAGAGGTGGTACCCGCTGCCCTGCAAGGCGGCGACCGAGGCCGTGAACTCCTCGTTCTCGGCGAGCGGGGCTTCCAGGTCTCCCGCGAGCCCGTCGAGCAGCGCCGCGAAGCACGAGCGCTCCGCGTACTCCCCGGCCTCGAACGTCACAACGAAGGTGCTGCCGCACAGGCCGTACCGCATGGCAACCGGGAAGTCGCCGGTCTCCTCCCCTGCGGGCAGCAGAACGGCCACCTCTACGTCCCCCACCTGCTCGCTCTGCCGCACGGCGTTGCCGGTCGCCACTCCCTCCGCCGCCAGCCGGTTCACCAGATCGAGGAACTCCTCCCCGCGCTCGCCCACGCCGAGCAAGAGGGCCAGCGACATCGGGAACCGCTCCGCCGCCGCGTCCGTGAGCTGCGGGTCGAACGCGTCCACCACCACGAACGCGGCCGGCCCGGAGAGCATCTCGGCCAGCAGGAACGGATTGGCGCCGCTCTTGGCCTCGGCCTTCGCGGCCAGCTCGTCGATCTTGCGCTGGAAGCAGGAGCGCAGCGACTCGAGCGCCGGGTCCTGGAGGAAGCGCCCCCAGGGCGTCTCCTGGAAGGACTGCTTCAGCTCGCCGACGTCATCGACTCCGGCGAAGGCCAGAACGTCGCCCGGAACCGCGCTCTCGTAGCCGGCGTGGAGCGGCGCGGCGAATGCGGCAACGAGCACCGTAACGGCCAGGCCGCGGCGCAGCAGGGAAGTGTTCATCGGTCCTTACTCCTGTGGGTAGACGATGAGCCGGTCGTGGACCAGGATAGCGACGTCCGCCCGGCCGTCGCCGGTGACGTCGCTCACGACGATCTCGCGCGGCTCGCGGCCGCCCCTTCCGTCGCGCTCGAAGATGCGCTCCTCGAAGACCGCGAACTTCAGGGCGTACTCGAGGGCGTCCTCGTGGATCGCGGAGATGGTGACGAGGTGCTGGTTGCTCTCGGTCAAGACCGCGTCCGCTTCGCCGTCGGCGTTCACGTCGCCGAGCGCGAGCTGCTCGAGGAAGGCGTCGCGAATCGGCGCCTCCAGGTCGGCAGCCAGAGTGAAGGCCGGATCGGCGCCGCCGTTCTGCACCACGGCGAAGCGGTCGGAGGCGAGGGCGAGCACGTCGGCCGCGCCGTTCCCGTCCAGGTCGGCGACCAAGAGGCCGGCGGGCAGGATGCCGCCGAGATCGACCTTGCCGATCTGCCGGTGGCTCCCGGCGGCCTGCGCCAGCACCAGCAGCGAGGAGGCCGCGCGCTCGACCACCACGACCTCGGGCGCGCCGTCGCCGTCGAGATCGCCGAGCCCGACGCGCGCCACCTGCGCGGCCGGGTCCTCGAGGTTGAACTGCGCCACCACCTGGGGCGTGCCGTCCGCCCCCAGGTAGAGGGCGCGCACGAAGTTCGGCCCGGGCACGAGCAGCTCGGCCTGCCCGTCGCCGTCCACGTCGCCGCAGGCGAGCGCCGGGCGCGTCACGTCTTTCAGGATGCCCAGGCCCGGCGCCTTGGCCGCTTCCATGTCCGTGAAGCCGCCCGCGGCGTCCGCGCGCAGGATGACCGGCACCGCCTTGGGCACGAAGATCATCACGTCGCGCCGCCCGTCACGGTCGAGATCGACGAGCAGCATGTCGTTCGGGTCGGACGCGAGCGTGCCGAGCTTGACCTCGGCCGCGACCGCGCCGGCCCCATCGAGGCGCACCACGCGGCGCTGGCGCTTGCTGTTCGCCGGGCCGGTTCCGAGAGCAAGCCAGATCTCGGCCGCGCCGTCGCCGTCCGTGTCGGCCGCGTCGAGCGCCAAGAGGTCCTCGCCGCCGGGCACGGCGCGCGCCGCCGGGAAGCCGATACGCCCGCCCGCGTCGATCTCGGCCACGCCGATCGCGCCCTCGTCCGGCGCCGCGACCACCAGCTCGAGCGCGCCGTCCTTGTCCAGGTCCGCGAGGCGCGGGTGCGACGCGCCGACGAACGACGGGAAGGAACGCGCGCTGCTGCCGCCGCCGCCGAGGAGCGAACGGTGCACCACGATGCGCGCGGCGCTCGGCTCGGCAACGAGCAGCTCCGGCCGCGTGTCGCCGTCGAGGTCGGCAAGGAGCGCTTCGCGCTTGTCCGCGTCCTTCAGCTCCTCGAAGGGCACTGAGCGCAGCGACGAGAGCGCCAGCTCCTCGGCCGAAGGCGCCGCGGCCTGGCCGAAGGAGAGGAGCGCCAGGCGGCCGCTCTTCCTGCGCACGGCCACGATCTCGACCTGCGGGTCGGCGTCGACGTTGCCGATCGCGTAGGAGCGGATCTCGGCGAAGCGCGAGCGGATCTCCGGGCCGAAAGCCAGGCCGGGCTCGCCCAGGCGGCAGCGGAACGGCCACTCCGAGCTGTAGGCCACGTAGAGCAGGTCCTGGTGCGAGTCGCCGTTCAGGTCGAGCACCTGGAAGCTGCCGGCGTCGCGCGTGGCATTGGCGAGCTTCTGCCGCTCCGGAAAGCGCCCGTCGTCCGCCTGCAGGAAGAAGTAGGTCGCGTCGCGGCCGAGCACGGCCAGGTCCTTGCGGCCGTCGCCGTCCAGGTCAGCCGGCCGCAGCGCGTGCCAGGAGGTCGAGCAGCCCTCGACGTCGAGGCGCAGTTCGCGCGAGAAGCGCTGCTCCGCGTCCTGGAAGGCGATGGTGAGCTTGCCCGAATCGCCGGTGTAGATGAGGTCGCCGCGGCCGTCGCCGTCGATATCGGCCACGGCCAGCGACGTGACCTTCTCCTCCGTGGCGTGCGCCTTGCGGCGGAAGAAGACCTCGTCCGCCAGCTCGTTGACCCGCTCGGGGTCCGGCGCCTCCACGTCCCCGAGGTCGCCGCCTTCCACGGCCTTGAAGAACAGCTCGATCTTGGCGCGGTCGTTGTTCACGATCGCCAGCTCAGAGCACCCGTCGCCATCCAAGTCCGCGGCCGTGAGCATGGCGGCGTCGCCGTTGATCTTGGAGATGATCATGCCCGAGAAGCCGTACTTCTCGTGCAGCGTACTCGCCCCCGGCGCATCCGGCAGGTCGGCCGCGTCCACCTGGGCGGCAGCGCGGCCCGGAAGGAAGGCCAGGGAAACAACAGACAGAGCGATCCAAGTGAGGCGCATGCAGGTCGTCCCCGTGTTGGATGTGAAGTCGAGCCGAGTCGGTTGAGCATAGCCCCTGTGCCGGGAGCGGGGGAAGGAAAAGCCCGCCGCCCACGGCCCGGCCCCGCCCCACCGAAAAACCCGGCCTTGCCTGGCGAGCCGCGCCGTACAATGGCGTGATTCGCTTCCTGGCGGAGGATTCCCATGTCCAGAACCCCGGCGCTCCTCTTCGCCTGCGCGGCGCTTTCTTGCGGCAGCGCGGCAGCGGACGAGTTCACGCTCGCAGACGGCAAGGTGGTGCGCGGCGACGTGCTGAAAGAAACCGCCGACAAGGTGTTCGTCGACATCGGCTTCACCGTGCTCGACGTGCCCAAGGCGGACGTCGTCAGCCGCGTGGCCGAGGCAGAGGAGAGCCTGGCGGAGCCGGCGGAGGAGGAGAGCCGCGGCCTCTACTCCGAGGCCGAGCTCGCCGACCTGGGCGTCAAGGCGGCGGTCGAGAAGTACGGCGAGGGCGTGGTCCTGGTGAAAGTGCCGGGAGCGCTCGGCTCGGGCTTCATCATCCGCGAGGACGGCTACATCATCACCAACTCGCACGTGGTGCAGGGCGAGATCGAGGTCTCGGTCGTGATCTACCACCTGGCCGACGGCCAGTTCGAGAAGAAGAACTTCGACAAGGTCAAGGTCGTGGCCGTGAACCCCTTCGTCGACCTGGCGCTGCTCAAGATCGAGGAGGAGGACCTGAAGGACACCAAGCTGCAGAAGGTCTACCTCGGCGACATCGAGAAGGTCGAGGTCGGCCAGCAGGTGTTCGTGGTGGGCGCGCCGCAGGGGATGGAGCGCAGCGTCACCGAGGGCATCGTCTCGATCAAGAACCGCGAGAACGACGGCAAGGTCTACATCCAGATCGACGCCGCGGTGAACCCGGGCAACTCGGGCGGCCCGCTGTTCAACACGCGCGGCGAGGTGATCGGCGTCAACACCTGGAAGCGGCTCTTCTCCGAGGGGCTGAACTTCGCCATCCCGGTGGACTACGTGAAGCACTTCATCCGGAACCGCGACGCCTTCGCCTACGACCGCGACAACCCCAACTCCGGCTACCGCTACCTGCCGCCGCCCAGCCGCCCGAAGACCGAGAACCCGGAGGAGTGAGATCGTGCACACCGAACTCAAGGGCACGCTGGACGGCAGCGGCCTGCGCATCGCGATCGTGGCCGCCAAGTTCAACGAGTTCATCACCACGCGCCTGCTGGCCGGAGCGCTCGACGAGCTCGGCAAGCTCGGCGTCAAGCCCGAGAACGTGACCGTGGCCTGGACGCCAGGCGCGTTCGACATGCCGCTCGTGGCCAAGGCCTTTGCCGAAAGCGGCAAGATGGACGTGATCGTCTGCCTGGGCGCGGTCATCCGCGGCGAGACCGACCACTACCATCACGTGGCCGAGGGCGTGGCCAAGGGCATCGCCAGCGTGGCGCTGCAGAGCGGCGTGCCGGTTCTCTTCGGCGTGCTCACGGTCGACAGCCTCGAGCAGGCGATCAACCGCGCCGGCGCCAAGTCGGGCAACAAGGGCGCGGAGACGGCGCGCGCCGCGATCGAGACCTGCCACCTGCTGCGGCGCATCCGCGGCGCCTGATCATGGCGACACGCAGGAGGACGCGGGCCCGCGAGCTGGCCCTGCAGCACCTCTACGCCGTGGACCTGCGCGCGGACGGGTTGACGCTCGAACCCGGCCCCTTCCTGCGCGCGCAGACCAAGGACGACGAGGTCTACCTGTTCGCCATCGGCCTGGTGAACGGCTGCCTCGCCCACCGCGAGCGCATCGACCAGGAGATCCGCCGCGTGGCGGATAACTGGGACTTCGACCGCATGGCCGCGGTGGACCGCAACATCCTGCGCATCGGCGCGTACGAGCTGCTCTTCCGCGAGGACATTCCCCCTCAGGTCACGCTGAACGAGGCCATCGAGCTGGCCAAGCGCTTCTCCACGGCGAAATCCGGCGCCTTCGTGAACGGCGTGCTCGACCGCGTGCGCGGCGACGCCGGCCGCGAGCCGAGCCGCGCGCCTCTTCCGCGCGCCGCGGGCGAGGAGGCGGCGCGCGAGCCCGAGGGCGAGACCGCCGAGACCCTCGACGACCTCGAGACTCCCTAGCCCCCCTCCCAGAGAGAGAACGATGTTCGAGCGACTGCGCGCCGGACTGAGGAAGACGCGAGAGAAGCTGGCCGCCGGCCTGAACGCCATCCTGTCGATCGGCCGCGACCTGGACGACGCGCTGCTCGACGAGCTGGAGGAGCTGCTCTACACCGCGGACCTGGGCGCGACCGGCACCGAGATCATCGAGAAGGCGCGCACCGCGTACCGGCAGCGCGCGCTCAAGACCTCGGACCAGGTGTACGACTTCCTGAAGCAGGAGGTCAGGGAGCGCCTCGGCGCGCGCGCCGAGGTGCGCCTGGCGGAGAAGGCCCCCACCGTCATCCTGGTCGTGGGCGTGAACGGCTCGGGCAAGACCACCTCCATCGCCAAGCTGGCGCGCTTTTTCGCGCGCCGCGGCCAGAAGGTGGTCATCGGCGCGGCCGACACCTTCCGCGCCGCGGCCGTGGAGCAGCTCGCGATCTGGGCGGAGCGCGTGGGCGCGTCCCTGGTCAAGGGCAAGGCCCAGGGCGATCCCGCGGCCGTGGCCTTCGACGCGGCCGAGACCGCGCTCGCAGAGGGCGCGGACGTGCTGCTCGTGGACACCGCGGGGAGGCTTCACACGCACGAGACCTTGATGCGCGAGCTGACCAAGATCAGCAGCGTGCTCGGCAAGCGCATCGCGGGCGCGCCGCACGAGGTGATCCTGGTGCTCGACGCCACCACCGGCCAGAACGCGCTCGTCCAGGCCGAGAAGTTCAAGGCCGCGGTGCCGGTGAGCGCGCTCTTCCTCGCCAAGCTCGACGGCTCGGCCAAGGGCGGGGCAGCGGTCGCCATCCGCGACCGGGTCGGCCTGCCGGTCAAGTTCGTGGGCGTGGGCGAGAAGGCGGACGACATCGAGGAGTTCGACCCGCAGGCCTTCGCGGAGTCGCTCTTCGCCGGATGACGCGGAAGAAAGCGTCGCTACGCTACCGGCAATGGCTCCGCTCCTCCTCCTCTTCGCGGTCCTCCTCGCCGTCGACCCCATGGTCTTCGAGCAGCCGCACCTCAAGGAAGGGGTGCTGCTCTTCCTCGGCCCGCTCGTGCTCCTGCGCTCGGCCTGGAGCGGCACGCTCAGGCGCGCCGCGGCCGCGCCCCTCACCCGGCCGCTGCTCGCGCTTGCCGCCCTGACCGGCCTGTGGACCGTGCTCGCGGCGGTCGCCACTGCGAACGTGCCGGACGCGATCCGCGCCTGCGGCTGCCTGCTGGTCGGCCTGCTCGTCCTGCTCGAGGTCCACGAGACGAGCTACGACCGCCCGCTGCGCCTGCCGGCGGCGCTGCTTCTCGCCGGCGCGCTCGCCGCGGCCCTCGCTCTGCTGCAGGCCGCGGGCCTGGACTTCCCCTTCGCCGATCCGGATGGCGCGAACCCGGCCGTTTCCTTCTTCGGCAACACCAACCTGACCGGCGAATTCCTGGCGCCGATCGTGCCGCTCGCCTGCGTGCTCGCGGCAGGAGCGCCCGCGCGTCTCCGGGCCCTCGCCCTGGCGGCGCTGGCGCTCGCGCTCGCCGCGCTCGTCCTCACGGGCAGCCGCGGCGCAATGCTCGCCGCGGCGCTGGGGCTTTGCTTCGCGCTCCTGCTTGCGCGCGGGCTGGTGCGCGGCCGCCTGTTCAACGTCCCGGTCCTGGCGGCGCTCCTTGCCGGCGCGGTCCTCGCGTTCCTCGTGGGCGGAGCCGAGGCCTTCCGCGCCAAGACGATCGCGACGAGCCCGGCCTCGATCGCGTCGCCGGAGTATCCGACGAACCGCCAGCGCCTGGCTCTGGCGCGCGCCACGCTCGACCTGGCGCGCGCGGCGCCGCTTCTCGGCCACGGGCCCGGCAGCTTCCGCTCGTCCTTCCCCCCTTTCCGCGATCCCGAGGAGGCGGCGATCCCGACGCTCGCCGGCGCACGCTCCGAGGCCGAGGATCCGCACAACCAGTACCTGCTGTTTCTCGCCGAGGGCGGGATCGTCTCGCTGCTTTTGTTCCTCGGCCTGGTCCTGCCGGCCCTGTTCGCGTTCCGCGGCGCCGCCTTGCTGCCGGAAGGGGATGCGCGCCGGGTGGCGGCCGCGGCGCAGGCCGCGGCCCTGCTCGCGCTCCTTGCGGTCGCGCTCTTCCGTTCGCCGCTCGAGCACCCGCCCTCCGCGCTGCTCTTCTTCCTGCTGTGCGGCGCGCTCCTGCCCTATCGCGGGTCGGTGCTCACGGATGAGCGGCCGCGGCGCCCCCCGGGCTTCCTCAGCCGCATCCTGCCGCTCTACATGGTCGCGCTCGCCGCTCTCGGCCTGCTCGCGCTCGGCGCCGACCTGGCCCAGGGGATGGCGCACCGGCTGACGGAGTCCGCCTCGACGACCGGCAACCGCGCGCACCTCTTGCGCGCCGAGCGCTGGCTCGCGTTTGCCGCGACGCTCGACCCGGGCGGCCTGGACACGCTCCAGCTCCGCGCGGCGACCCTGCGCATCCTGGGGAAGGGCGGCGAAAGCCGCGTGGCCGAGGAGGAGGCCGTGCACCGGCGCATCCTCGCGCTCTACCCGTGGCACGAGGCGTCGCTCCTGCGGCTCGGCGGCATCCTGGCCGATGAGGACAGGGTTCAGGCGGCGCGGAGCTCCTTGCGCCGCGCGCTCGAGCTGCGGCGCGGGGCCAAGCCGGCTTCGGCCGAGGACATGGCCGAACTGCTCGCGCGCTCGGGCCACGCGCGCGGCGCGGCGCGGCTGCTCTTCGACGAGGTGCGCCGCGGAGCGCTCCCGGCCGGGAGCCTGCGGCGAGCCGCCGACGAGGCGAAGGCGAGCGGCGCAGAGGACCTCGAGTTCGCCTGCCACGAGGCGATCCTCGAGCTCTACCCCTACGACGGCGACTCGGCCTTCCGCGCTGGCGAGATCGAGACCGCGAGAAACAGGCCCGAGGCGGCGCGGCGCCTGTACGCCCGGGCGCACGTCTCGTTCGCGCTCGAGTTCCTCGGGCAGCGCGACTACGAGGCGGCGCGAGAGGCGGCGGAGCGCGCGGCGCGGCACGAGGCCCTGCTCGAGGCCGAGGTGCTCTCGGCGCTCGCCGCCGTGGGAGAGGGGGACAAGGGCGCGGTCGAGCGCCTGCGCGCCGAGCGGCCCGAGCCCCTGCCCGCGGAGTTCATGCGGGCGCTGCGCCTGCTCGAGGGGAACGGCGACCTCGCGCCGGCCGTGCGCGCCCTGGCCGGCGCGGAATAGTCACGCTTTCGAATCGTCGCACGCGGCGCACAGGCCGAAGAGCTTGAGCGAGTGCGAGAGCACGCGGAAGCGGCTGCCCTTGGCGGCCTGCTCCTGCAGCTTCTCGATCGCGGTCTCGCTGAACTCGGCGATCTGGCCGCAGCCCAGGCAGATCATGTGATCGTGGTGCTCGCGGCCCGAGATGGCCTCGTAGATCTTCGGCTCGCGCACGCCCACCTCCAACTCCTCGAGGAAGTGCGCTTCGACCAAGAGCTTGAGCGTGCGGTAGATGGTCGCCTTGGAGACGTAGGTCTTCTCGCGCCTCAAGACCAGGTAGAGGTCGTCGGCCGAGAAGTGCTTGGGCATGGAGAAGGCGCGCTGCACGATCTTCAGGCGCTGCGCCGTGTGCTTGAGGCGGTTGTCGCGCAGGAAGCGCTCGAACAGCTCGTTCACCTTGGCGTTCCTGCGGTCTTGCTCGCGCCTCACTGCAGCGCCCCTTCGTGCTCCGCGCGGCCGATGTCCGTGCGGTAATGAGCGTCCTGGAAACGGATCTTCCCGACCGCCTCGTAGGCGCGCCGGCACGCCGCCTCGACGCCGGCGCCGAGCGCGGTGACGCCGAGCACCCGGCCGCCGGCCGTCACCAGGCGGCCGTCGGAGAGGGCCGTGCCCGAGTGGAACACGCTGACGTCGGAGAGCGCCGCGGCGTCCTCCAGCCCCTCGATGGGGAAGCCCTTCTTGTACGCGCCCGGATAGCCGCCCGAGGCGAGGACCACGCAGCAGGCCGCGCGCTCGTCCCAGGAGATGGACTCGGACTCCTCGAGCCGGCCGTGGGCGGCGAGATCGAGCAGGGCGAGGAAGTCGGACCGGAGGCGCGGCAGGATGGCCTGGGCCTCGGGATCGCCGAGGCGCACGTTGAACTCGAGCACCTTGGGCCCGCCCGGGGTGAGCATGAGCCCGGCGTAGAGGAAGCCGCGGAAGGGACAGCCCGCGCGCGCCAGGGCGTGCACCACGGGCACGAGGATCTGCGACTCGACCTGGGAGAGCACGCCGCGCGTGACCGCGCGCGCCGGCGAGACCGCGCCCATGCCTCCGGTGTTCGGCCCGCGGTCGGAGTCGAAGGCCGCCTTGTGGTCGCGCGCCGGCTCGAGCAGCGCGATGGTGCGGCCGTCGACCACGGCCAGGACCGAGGCCTCGCTGCCCTCGAGGTGCTCCTCGATGATCGCGCGCGCGCCGGCCTCGCCGAAGCTCCTCTCGACCATGACAGCGCGAACCGCCTGCTCCGCCGCGGCGCGGTCCCGGGCGATGAGCACGCCCTTGCCCGCGGCCAGCCCGTCCGCCTTGACCACGACCGGGTAGGTCTCGAGCGTTTCCAGGTGGCGGAGAGCCGAGTCGGCGGAGCTGAACACGCGGAACGTGGCCGTGGGGATGCGGTGCTTGCGGCACAGCTCCTTGGCGAAGGTCTTGCTTCCCTCGAGGCGCGCGGCGAGCCGGCTCGGACCGAAGAGCGGCCGCTCGGCCGCGGCAAAGGCGTCGGCTAGCCCAAGAACGAGCGGCGCCTCGGGGCCGACGATGGTCAGGTCGATGGACTCCCGCTCGGCGAAGCGGAGGAGCGTCGGGACGTCGTCCGCCGCGATGTCGACGCAGTCGGCGAGGGCGGCGATCCCCGCGTTGCCGGGCGCCGCGTAGAGCCGTTTGAGCAGGGGTGAGCGCGCGATCGCGGCGCACAGGGCATGCTCGCGACCGCCTCCCCCGACCACGAGCACGCGCATCGAGCCGCCAGTTTGAGAGGTGGTTTCGTGGACCAGGTCCGAGGCAAGCGTGACCCTACCACTCGCGGCGGAGAAGCGTCAAGGAAGGGAGGGCCGCGCGCGGGCCGGCCATGCCGTAGAATCGCGCTTGACGTTTCAGTGTTTCGGTCTCGAGGCGCGAGATGATGAACCGAGCCGGCGCGGCCATCGCGTCCGTCCTTGTCCTGGTCGCGGCGCCTGTGGCCGCGGCGCAGGGCTTTGCTGCCAACCGGCTGTACGCGGCCTCGGTGGGCGAGGACGCGGTCTTCGAGTTCGACGGCTCGGGTGGAGTGCTGTGCACGCTCGGCGAGGGCGTGCTGCAGGATCCGCGCGGGCTCGCGTTCGGGCCGGACGGCCTGCTTTACGTCACGAGCGGGGACGAGATCCTCGCGTTCGACGCAGAGGGCCAGCTCGCCGCCACGATCGGACCGGGCACGGCGCTGTCCTCGCCGCGCGGCCTGGTCTTCGGCCCGGACGGCAACCTCTACGCCACGTCCGGCGACCGCGTGCTGGCGTTCGACTCGAGCGGCGCGGAAGTGCGCGAAATCGGGGCGGACCTCCCCATCGGCGTGCCGGTCGGGATCGCCTTCAGCGCGGGCGGCGACCTGTACGTGGCGTCGGGCGGGGCCAACACGATCCTGCGCTTCGACGCGAGCGGCGTGCTGGTGGACGAGATCGGCTCAGGCTCGAGCCTGAGCGTCCCCATGGGCATGGCATTCGGGCCGGGAGGCGTGCTCCACGTCGCGTCTTTCTTCAGCCACGAGATCCTGGCCTTCGACGCTGCCGGGCAGGAGGTTCCCGCGCTCACGATCAGCGATCCCGACCTGCTCTTCCCCATGGGCCTGGCGTTCGGCCCGAACGGGCACCTCTTCGCCAGCGCCTTCTTCAACGCCAAGGTCATCGAGTTCGACGAAGCCGGCGCCAAGGTGCAGGAGATCGCCGCGCCCGGCGGCTTCGAGAACCCGGAAGGCTTGGCCTTCTCGCCGCTGCGCCTGCGCGCGCGGCTCAAGGGCAAGGTGCGCCAGCGCGGCGCGGGCACGGCCAAGATCGCGGAGAGGGCCACGCTCTTCCTCGCGCCCGGCTCAGGGACGATGATGCTCGCCTTGAACGACGACCCGGGGAACGGCCAGGACCTGGCCTCGGCCTTCGGCTCGACCTCCATCGTCTTCCACGGCTTCGAGGCCTACCTCGACCTCGCGGCCGAGGAGCGGCGCTTCCAGGGAGCGCAGGTGGGCGCGCCGCTCCTCGCGGCCGGCCTGGCCTCGCTCACCCTGAAGGTGGAAGGCAAGCTCGCCGCCTTCGGCGACGGCACGGCCTTCAAGCCGAAGAAGGCGCGCGGCACCATCCACCGCGCCGCCTCGGGCAGCGTCTACAAGGGCCGCGTCAAGACCCACGAGATCCTCGACTGACCGGCCCGTCCCTGGCACAATTCAACGTCGCACGAGCGCCCGTAGCTCAACCGGACAGAGCATCGGATTTCTAATCCGAGGGTTGCAGGTTCGAGTCCTGCCGGGCGTACCATTGCCGCCTGGGCCAACGGTGATCTCATGAACACCTCGTTCACGAAGGCAGTGCTTCTCGGCGGCGCGCTGGCGGCGGCGTGGATGTTCTCCTCGCCCGCGCTGGTGCTCGGCTACAGCCTGATCGGCGGCAGCCTCGGCATCGGCACGACCGGGAACGGCTTCCAGCGCGACTTCCGCATCCGCAACAACGCCGCAGACCCGGCCGCCAACAACAACACCACGCCCGAGGCGGACCACCCCGGAGCGCTCGGCGCCGCGCTCGCGGTCTGGAAGGCGGGGCAGGCCTGGAACTCGACCACGGTCGACGCCGCGCGGAACTTCGACTTCGACTGGCAGGGCGCGACCGCGAGCACCGCGAACAACGAGAACATCGTGCTCTGGGCCGACAGCGGCTGCTCGGCCGGAGTCCTCGCCTACACGATGACGCCGATCAGCGACGGCTGGATGATGGTGATCTGCGAGTCGGCGTGGGTGTGGTCCGACGGCCCGGGCGATCCGGGCAGCGGCGAGATCGACATCCAGGGCGTGGTGGCGCATGAGCTCGGCCATGCGCTCGGCCTCGGCCACACCAGCGTGGGCTGCAGCGGCGGCTGCGCCACCCAGCCAACCATGTGCCCCTACCTGTGCGGCACCGGGGTCTTGATGCGCGACATCGAGGGCGACGACCAGGCCGGCTTGCAGGCGGTCTACGGCACGATCCCGGCGAACAAGCCGGTCATCTCGAGCCTTTCCGGGTCGACCGCGACCGGCGGCACGCTCACGATCCACGGTTCCAACTTCGCCGGCACCGTGAACGTGAAGTTCACCGCGGACGCCGCCCAGAACACGGGCACGATAACGGGAGTGGTCTACAACGTGACCAGCGTGAGCGGCACGCAGATCGACGTGGTGATCCCGGCCGCCGCACTGGACGGCGAGGTGCACGTCTGGGAGCCGAGCCTCAGCCGCCTCTCGAACGGCTATCCGATCGACATCAACGCGGCGCCGCCGGCGCCGAGCATCACGAGCCTCGCGCCAGGGAGCGCGCAGGCGATCGGCGGCGAAGTGATCACGCTGACCGGCGCGAGCTTCACCGGCGCCGCGAGCGTCCAGGTCGGCACGGTCACGCTGCTGCCGCCGCTCGGGTTCACGATCGTGAACGACGCGACGATCACGTTCAAGGCGCCGCCGGCGACCGCGCTCGGCGCCGCCAGCGTCACCGTCACGAACGCCACGGGCACGAGCAACGCCCTGCCGCTCAACTACGTCGTGACCAGCCCGGCAGAGATCATCGCGCCCCCGCAGCTCGCGAACGGCGCGCCCGCCACGTGGTCATGGGGCGATGATCCGGGCGACGCGGTCCTGCTGCTCGTGAACCTCGACGGCGCCACGGGAGTGCACTCGGGCATGACCATCCTCACGGCGCTGCTCGCCCTCCCCTTCCCCGACCTGGACGCGGCCGGCCTCGGCGGCTTCACCGCGACGCCGAGCGGCGTTCCCGTGGGGACCACGTTCTACACGCAGGTCCTGACCCACACCGGAACGCTGGCCACTCTGGAAGCATCGGACATCGACTTGACGAACGTGGTCCCGTGAGGCCGCCGCGCTCGAGCTGCGTGAGCCACTACTCGCCTGCCGGCTCTTCCTCGAATCCTGCCAGCTCGATCGCTCGCCAGAGATCCTGCCCGACTGCGTGCCAGTCCAGGGCGAGGGCGATGCGATCGGCCTGCTCCGGGCTGCCGCAGCGGCTGTATTCCTCGAAGGAGCCACCCGGGTCGAGGATCCTCCCCACGCCTTCCAGGAATGGCGGTCGCGCGAAGAACATCGAAGAAAAGTCGAATATGTTGACCTGCTCGTTCAGACGGCGGGGTGCCCGGATGCGGGGACGAGAACCGGCCCAGTTTCTTGCCTGGCTTCGCGTAGCTGGCGGCCAGTCGCCAGCAAGAGCCTACCCCCCGCCGCCGAGCACGTGGAAGCGGGCCTCTTGGCCGCAGCGCTCGGCGTACTCGGCGCCGAGGGTCGCGACGAGCGCCTGCTCGGCGCCCTTCCGCGTGAGCGCCAGCACGCAGCCGCCGAAGCCGGCGCCGGTGAGGCGCGCACCAAACGTGCCAGGAAGCGCGCTCGCGCGCTCGGCGAGGAAGTCGAGCGCCGGGGTCGAGACCTCGTAGAGATCGCGGAGCGAGCGGTGCGATTCGCGCAGCAACCGACCGCAGGCCGCGAGGTCGCCCTGCTCGAGCGCGGCGACGAAGGCGAAGACGCGCTCGATCTCCTCGACCACGTGCCGCGCGCGGCGCAAGGCCGCGGGCTCCATGTGCGCGGCAGAGCGCTCCAGGTCGCCGGGCAAGACGTCGCGCAGCGAGACGACGTCCGCGCGGCGCCTGCAGAGCGTCGCGAGCGCGGCCTGGCACTCGGCCACGCGCTCGTTGTAGCGCGAGTCGGCGAGAGAACGCCGCGTGCCCGAATCGATGATCACGAGGCTGGCCTGCTCGGAGGGCAGCGCCACGTGCCGGAAGGAGCGGTCCCGGCAATCGAGGAGGAGCGCGTGGCCGGGCTTGGCCACGGCCGCAGCCATCTGGTCCATGATGCCGCAGGACACGCCGGCGTACTCGGTCTCGGCGCGGAACGCGACCTGGGCCAGGTCGACCGGCGACAGGCCGAGGTGGAACAAGTCGTTCAGCGCGCGCGCGCACGCCACGAGCAGGGAGGCCGAGGAGGAGAGGCCCGCGCCGACCATCAGGTTGCCGGCCACGGCCAGGTCGAAGCCGCCGATCTCCTTCCCCTGGTCGCGTAGTGCGCGCACCAGGGCCAGGGGGTACTTCATCCACCCCGCGTCCGCAGCCGCCTGGCCCGCGCCCAGGTCGGCGGCGGCGAGGTCGAACGTGCCGCGCTGGCCCTCGTTCCAGCTCGCGAGGCGCACGGCGAAGGCCTTCCCAGCGCGCGCGGCCGCCCACGTTCCCAGGCCGAGAGGCGCCGGCAGGACCGGCCCCTGGTTGTAGTCCACGTGCTCGCCGATCAGGTTCACCCGGCCCGGGGCGAAATGCACCCGCTCCGGCGGCTCGCGGGAGAAGGCACTCGCGAACAGCGACCGCAGCTCTTCCTTCACGGCTCGACTCTCTTTCAAGGAGAAGGGTCTCGTGGTATCGTGCCATGCTCGCGCGCCCGCCGCGATGCGGCGTGCGGCGAGAAACGACAGATCGCACGCGGTGGGTGTAGCTCAGCTGGTGAGAGCGCCAGACTGTGGCTCTGGAGGCCGCGGGTTCGAACCCCGTCACTCACCCCATTCCTCGCGAGCGGGGGCCGGGTCCGTCAGGGCCCAGGCCCCCGCTGCCTTTCGCGGCCGGCTTGACGCGCGGCCGCGGCAGGGTACAGTCGGCGGCCTGACGTGCGCCCGTAGCTCAACCGGATAGAGTATCGGGCTTCGAACCCGAGGGTTGCAGGTTCGAGTCCTGCCGGGCGTGCCAACCTCTCCCGCGCGCGGCGTGGCGCCGCGCCGTTCTTGACATCCGCGGCCGGGCGGGTAAAAGGTGTCGTTTCACCTCAGCGGTGAGACAAGCGTTGCTGGGACGCCCTCTTAGCTCAGTCGGTAGAGCAGCTGATTCTTAATCAGCGGGTCGAAGGTTCGAGTCCTTCAGAGGGTACCAGCGCTTCCTCCGGCCGCGCTGCCTCGTGCGCCCTGCAGAGTCAGGGTAAAGCCCGCCCCGCGCGTCCACTCCCGATCGAACGCCAGGTCGCCCCCCATGCCGCGCGCCAGGCGCCGGCAGAGCGCGAGCCCGAGGCCCACGCCGGGCTGCGTGCGCGCCGCCTCGCGCGCCGACTTCGAAAAGGGACGGAACAGGCGCCGCCTCTCCGAGGGCAGGATGCCCGGGCCGAAGTCGCGCACGCGGAAGGCGACCTTCCTCCCGGCCGCGGCGACCTGGACGAGGATGCGGCGGTCGTCCGAACGCGCCGCGTACTTGCACGCGTTGTCGACCAGGTTGAAGATGATCTGCTCGGTCGCGGCCACGTCGGCCCGCGTCAGGCGCTCCCCGATCTCCGCGGGCATATCCTCTTCCACGGTCATGCCGGCGAGCGCCGCGCGCTCGGCCACGCGCTCGCGGAAGCGTGCGAGGAGCGCGCTCACGCTCAGGACCTCGCGCCGCTCCGCGGCCGGCCGGACGTTCTCCAGGCGCGAGAAAGCCAGCACGTTCTCGACCAGGCGACCCAGGCGGCCGGCCTCCTTGCGCATGGTCTCGAGGTAGAGCGCCTTCTTCTCCTCGGTCTTGATGCGACCGTCGAGAAGCAGCTCGGCGTACATGTTGAGCGTTGTCAAGGGCGTGCGCAGCTCGTGCGTGACCGCGGACACGAACGCGCCGCGCCGCTCGCTGAGCAAGAGGACGCCGCGCAGGAGCACGGCCGCCGCGGCCGCGGCCACGAGCAGCGAGCCGAGCGCCAGGTAGAGCGAGAAGCGCACCGGAGAGGTCCCCTGCGCCACGAGCCCGGCCACCTCGCCGGGTACGAGCCGCACCGGCAGCGAGGCCAGCTCGAGCCCCTCGCCCTCGCTGCGCGCGGACAAGACCGGCACGACCTCGGCGTTGGGCAGCAGGTCCTCGATGCCGCTCAGGAAGCGCTCGCGGATGGCCGGCCAGTCCAGCCAGCACCCCTGCACCGTGGGTTCGCCGCCGATCATCACGGGCCGCGCCAGGAACAGGCCCGAACCGCACCAGTACGGGCGGATCATCCCCTCCTCGGCCGCCACGGCCGGCAGGCCCGCGCCTTCGAGCTGCTGGCTCGCCACGCGGTCCCAGCGCGCGGCGAGCTGCGCGTCGCGCACGTGGCGGCGGCGGCTCTGGAACTCGCGCAGGTTGAAGAAGAGCGTGGAGGCAGGAGCGCTGGTCAGGCCCGTGCCCGCGGCCGGTCCCGTCTCCCCGGCGAGGCTCAGCTCCTCCTTGACGATGACGCGCGAGAGCGACTCCTGCTTGAAGAGCGCGCGCAGCTTCTCCAGGCGGCGTTCGCCCTCGGCGATGACCTCGCCTGCGCCGAAGCGGCTCTCGGCCAGGGCGCGCAGCTCGAGGCTCTTCGGCACGTGCGGCGAGGAGAGCGCGCTGTCCGGCAAGATCGAGAAGTGCATGATCGTGTACGGCACGAAGTGCGTGAGCAGCGGCGAGGCCTCGACCTGCGCGCGGCCCGCGTCGCTGCGCGACAGGTCGGTGAAGCCGCGCTCCGCGGCGTAGAGCGCGTAGTAGTGGTAGGCGGGACGCGCGGCCTCCTGGACGATGAGCTGCTCGACGGCGTACTCCATGCGCCACAAGGCCTGCAGCGCCAGCTCCTGGACGCGCTCCTGGCGCCGCAGCTCCGCCTGCGCCTGGTCCAGCTCGAGGATCGTGGCGTGGATCCAGCGCGCGGCCCAGAGGAGCAGGCCGAGGCTCACGGCGAAGACGAGCCACACCCGCCAGGGCTTCATCCGCCTTTCCCCCGCTTGCTGCCGGGCCTGGCGAACATGTAACCCTTGCCGCGCACGGTGACGATCACGCGCGGCGCGGCCTTGTCGTCCCTGAGCTTCTCGCGCAGGCGCGCCACGTGCATGTCGATGGTGCGCGTCTCCACGCCGCGCGGATCGACGCGCCAGACGTTGCTCAGAAGCTCGTCGCGCGAGATGGCGCGTCCGGCGTTCTGCACCAGGTAGCGCAGGAGCTCGCGCTCGCGCTCGGAGAGGTCGACGCGCCCGCCGTCCGGCAGGAGCACCTCGCAGCGGTTCAAGTCGACGATCGCGCCGGCCACCTCGACGCGCGCGACGTCCGCCGGCCGCTCGGCCGAGCGCCTGAGCACGGCCTCCACGCGGGCGAGCAGCTCGCGCGCAGAGAAGGGCTTCACGATGTAGTCGTCCGCCCCGAGCTTCAGGCCGCGCACGCGGTCGTCCTCCTCGCCGCGCGCGGTCAGGCAGATGACGGGCAGGGTCGGCCGCGCGGCGCGCACGCCCTCGAGCACGGCGAAGCCGCTCTTCCCGGGCAGGATCAGGTCGAGCAGCACGAGGTCGAACGCGCCCAGGACCGCGGCCTCGAGGCCGTCGTCCCCGTCCGCGGCCTCGTGCGTTTCGTAGCCCTCGGATTCAAGGAGGTCGACGACTCCCTGACGGATCGCGGCGTCGTCCTCGACGACCAGGATGCGCATGACGGTCTCCGGTCCTGCCTGAGCCGCGCGACCCGGGATGCGGGCGGCAGCTCCGATGCCGCGCGCGCCCCACTCTGGCGCAGGGCGCGCGCTCCGGGCGTAAAGGCACCGTAGCGAGCGCGTCCGTTCTGCGTCCACAGCGAGCCGCAGGGACCAGACAAGCGCGGCCCGCGCGGCGCGATGAGTGGGAAATGGTTCCCACACGGACCCAAGAAATTCTGCTGAGTTTTTCGGCAGATGGCGGGATTGCGCTTTTGACAGTGAGCGCGTGTGCTAAAAATGTCACGGGGGACATTTGGGAGGCAGCTCCCAGATTCCCCCACCAGAAAACGTGAGCCAGGGGTCTGCCCGCAAGGGCAGCTTCTCTTCTCTCCCTTTCCCTAATCCCTAATTCCAAAGAGACCCCCTGGCTCACCTTTCCCCTCCCCCGGTTCTCGGTCTTCTTCGTCTCGCGCTTGCATGCAGCAGGCGGGGCAGCGCGTCACGCGCGACCCCGCCTGCTCGGCACGGTGCGGACCTTGCGGCGATCGCCGCCACCCGCGGGCTTCTCGTCAATCCGTCTCGGGCGGCTCCCTGCCCTTCGTTCCCGCGGCGCCGCCTTTCTTCGCGCCCCCGTCAGACGGCTCGCCGCCGCCCTGCTTCGCGCTCTC
The DNA here is from genome assembly GCA_016213895.1 of Planctomycetota bacterium. Lineage (GTDB taxonomy): Bacteria > Planctomycetota > B15-G4 > B15-G4 > JADJEK01 > JACQZJ01. The sequence goes on from JACQZJ010000058.1 coordinate 34,226, forward strand.
GCCCGGCTCCGGGTTCACGAGCCGGCCGAAGAACTCCGGCATCTCGACTCCTCCCACGTCGCGCATGATCTGCAGCATCGGCGGGATGGCGCTGCCCAGGCTCTGCAGGAAGCCCGCGGTCCCGCCCTTGCCGTTGCCACCGTCCCAGACCACGACCTTGTCGAACTTGATGTTCGAGATCGCCTTGGCCGCGGTCTCCGACAGGTGCTCCATGTGCTCGAGCATGAGCATCTGGAACGCCTCGTGCGAGCCGCCGCACGCCTGGACGATCTCCCTCAAGCCCATGCCCTTGCGCGCCAGGATCTCGTACTCGCCCTTGGCCCGCGCCTCGAGGCACGCGAAGATCGCGGCCGCCTCGCCCTCCGCCTCGATGCGCCGCTTCTGCGCCTCCGCCTCGGCGTCGACGATCTGCTTGGCCTTCTCCGCCTTGGCCACGGCCTCGAGCTCGGCGCGCTTCTCGGCCTCCGCTCTCGCGGCGAGCGCGAGCGCGGCCTTGGCCTGGGCGACGTACTGCGCCTCGAGGACGGCGGCGTCGGCCACGCGCTTGCGCGTCTCGCCGAGCTGGTAGGCCTCCGCCTCCTTCACCTTGAGCGTGGCGTTGGCGTCCGCGATGCGCGCCTTGGCCTCGTTCTCGCCGGCCACGGCCTTGGCGTTGAAGTCCGCCACCTGCACGCGCATCTCGCGCTCGGCGTTCCTGACCATCGCCTCGCGCTCGAAGCGCGCGGTCTCCTCGCCGACCATCTTCTCCTTCTCCAGGACGGCAATCTTGACCGCCCGCTCGCGCTCTGCCTCCTTGGTGCCGATGTTCTGGAACTTCTGGGCGTTGGCGACCTGGATCTCCTTCTCGCGCTCGGCCTCGGCCACGCCGATGGCGCCCTTCCGCACCTGCTGCGCCACGTCGATCTCGGCCTGCTGCACGGCCTCGGACGCCGCCTTGCGGCCGATCGCGTCGATGTAGCCCGACTCGTCGGTGATGTCGGTGATGTTGACGTTGATCAGCACCAGGCCGATCTTCTCCAGCTCGGGCTCGAGGGAGCGCTGGATGCTCTCCAGGAACTTCTCGCGGTCGCGGTTGATGTCGTCGATCTTCATCGACGCGATGACCTGGCGCAGCTGGCCGAAGATGATGTCCTCGGCCTGCTTCATGATCTCCTTCGTGCCCAGGCCGAGGAGGCGCACCGCGGCGTTCTCCATCGCGCCGCCGGTGGTGCCGATGGCCACGGTGAACACGCTGGGCACGTTGACGCGGATGTTCTCGATGGAGAGGGCGCCCTTGAGCGGGATCTCGATCTGTATGGGATCGAGGCTCAGGTAGGCGTAGTCCTGGATCAACGGCCAGACGAAGGCGCCGCCGCCGTGCAGGCACTTGGAGGATTGCCCGGCCCGCACCTTGCCGTAGATCACGAGGATGCGGTTGCTGGGGCAGCGCCGGTAGCGCTTGACCACCATCATCAGGAACAGGAACGCGATCAGGATGACCGCGAGGAACAGGAACAGCAGATAGGGATTCCCGGTCGGCATTTCTTACTCCTCCTCCTCGAGCGCGGCGACCTCGAACGTGTCTTCGGCGGGCAGCGCCATGACCTTCACGATCTTCCCGGTCGGGAGCTCCGCCCCGGCCGTCATAGCTTTGACTTCCAACGTCCGCCCCTGGATCGCCACGGTCACCTTGCCGCGGCCTGAGTTCCGGGCCGGAATGGTCAGGTACACCTTGGCGGCCGAGCCGATCGCGTTCCTCAGGTCGATGTTGCCCGAGGACTGCAGGCGCGAGAGGCCGGCCATCATCCAGGCGACGATGTAGAGGGCGGCGCAGCCGGCCGCCACGGAGATCACCACGGTCGGCGTCTTCCCGAGCCCGCCCTTCAGGCTCGCCAGGCCGGCGAGGCCGAAGAAGGTGAGGAACGCCACCAGCGTCTTGAGCGACAGCACCTTGAAGAACGCGTCGCTGGCGCCGGCGTGCGCGTCCATGTCCGCGTCGAGGTGGACGTCGGCGCTGGCGTCCACATCGGCGTCCGCGCCGCTGTCCGCGCCGCCGATCAGCAGCAGGATCACCTGGAGCACCAGGAGGCTCCCGCCGATCACGGCGCAGTAGAAGTAGAGCGTTTCCATGGCTTGTTGGATCCCTCCGCTCGAACCAACACGAGAGGGCGTCTGCCCGGCCTGGACCGCCCGCCTCGGGCCTCTGAACTCCGCCAGGCCAGCTATCCTACTTGCCAGGTTGGATTCGATTCCAAGAGACTGAGACAAAACGGGGGGCCGGCCCAGGGCCGGACCCCCGCTCGATCGGGTCGGACTGCGCGCTCCTGCTACGGGAACCAGATGGCGCCCGGCGCGCCGAGCTGCTCCGGGATGGGGAAGAGCGCGTTCCCCGGGTCATAGGCCTGCCCGACCAGCACGTAGGGCGAGATGCTGTGGGTCAGCGTGCCCTGCAGGACCGCGACGCCGTTGAAGTCGGTCGGCAGGAAGAAGACCAGGTTCCACCCCACCGGGTAGGTGAAGATCTCGGGGTAGATCTTGCCCCAGACCTGCAGCGCGGTGGGCTGATTGCCGGGCGTTCCGGGGAAGACCTTCACCAGGAAGAGAACGACCGAGTTCGGCACGCAGTTGCCGACGTCCCACTCGACGAGCGTCTCGCCCGGATACGCGATCTCGCCGTCCGGCACGTCCATGGCCAGCGGACGCCCGGTGTCGCCGAGCACGGTGAGCGCGCCAATGCCGCCGCTCATGGATGCCAGGCCGTACTGGAAGAGATCGGGCGTGGGTGCGCCGAGAGGAGCGCCGAAGCTGGTCACGCCGAAGGCGCCGCCCGCGTCGGTGGTGAACACCACCGGACCGAGGCTCTCGCCGGAGAAGAAGAGGTTCGGGTGGGCCTGCCCGTCGAGGCCGATGAAGGTCTTGCCCACGGTGTCGATCGCCAGGCAGCTCAGGTCGCCGACCGCCGAGGCGGTCAGCAGGCCGGCGGTCACGATCATCGCGTCCACGTCCGCCTCGTTGAGCAGAAGCACCGCGGAGCCGGAAACGACCGCCGTCACCACGCCCGCAGGCGAGTAGGTCAGCGCGCTGCCCGGGATCATGACCACGCCGCCGTCCCCCACCAGGACGGTGTTCACCAGCTCGTCATCGGCGAACGACAGGTAGACGTTGCCGTTGTCGTCCTGGGTGAACGCGTCGGTGTTGGCTGCGTCGCCGAGGCCCTGCCCGATCGCCGCCAGGATCTGCGCCTCGGAGAGCACGACTTCGATGAAGTCGCCCGCGGCGAAGCCGGGCACGAAGCGGAAGATCGAGCCGTTCGCCACGCCGGCGAAGGGGTCGCTCGCCGAGTAGACGTACTCGTAGACGGTGCGCGTCACGCTCGGCTGCACGGGCACGCGCAGCAGGTCGATCGCGTCGATGCCGCCCAGGATGTTCTCGAAGTGGTCGCCGTCGCCGTCGTGGTCGCCGAGCAGCACGTTGATCGTGGCGTTCGTCAGGATCTTCTCCGCGGAGAAGGTGAACACGGGCTGGAAGTGCACCACGTCAGTCGGGCCGCAGGTGCCGAGCGCGGTCCCGCTCGACCCGGACGAGGTGAGGGCCGTGCCGTTGGCCACGTAGATGATCCCATCGGGTCCGGGAACGACGATGTCGGCGCGCGCCGCGGTCGCGAGCGCGCACAGGATGCCGGTTGCGAGGATGACGCGAGATGTCTTCACGCTGATCCCTCCAGGGTGTGCAGGAGCCATGCCGCCAGGTTCTCGGGGAGTGCAAGCCGCCAGGCAGCCACCCCGCCGCCTTCCGGGTAAGCCGGAGTTCGATCCGGACGTTGGACGCGGACCGCTCCAGCCGTGTTCCGGCTTCGTGCGCGCAATCGTACCAGGCAGTCGAAATCCCGCACACGGATTCGACCGAGCCGCCCGAGTCGCGACGGCACGGTCGCACGTTGGCCGCGCGGACCGTCGCGGGCGCCGCCGAAAGGCCCGGCCAGGCGAAGTAAACCGGCCCTTAACAAGAGCTTGACGCGACGTCGCGTTTCGCTTCGCGGACGTTGCGACGGCCCGGCGCGGGATCCCTGACGGCAGCGCGCGCGCTTCCACCGTGCGGGTGTTACACTGGCGCACACCCAGCACCGCAACGGAGGCGCACACCCGAATGTCCCGCCACACCCTGCTCTTCGCATCCGCGCTCGTTCTCGCCGCCCTCTCCGGCGCCGCCCTGGCCACCGAGACGGTTCGCGTCGCCACCTACAACATCCAGTCGGTCGGCTCAGGCACCGAGCTGACCGCCCTGACCAGCGTCATCAACCGGATGGCGGCCGACGTGGTGCTGCTGCAGGAGGTGCAGTCGAACGAGACCGCGCAGGTCGGCCCGCTGGCGAGCGCCTGCGGCTACCCGTGGTACGTGGTCGCCAACACCAGCGGGACCCTGAGCGGCGCCCTCAAGAACGCGGTGCTCTCCAGGTACCCGATCACCTCCTCGGTCTCCTGGTCCGCGGCCATGGCCAGCGGCGACCCGGCGGCCAACGACATCTGCCGGGACATCCTGCAGGCGGAGATCGCGGTCCCGGAAGCGTGCGAGCCGCTCGCGGTGTTCACGGTGCACCTCAAGGCCTCAAGCTCGAGCACGGATAAGTTCCGGCGGGCCGTGGAGCTGATCCGGGTGCGCCAAGTCATCGAGGCCTACCTCCTGGCCCACCCGAGCGCCTGTGTCGTCTTCGGCGGGGACATGAACGAGGACATCGGCGACGGGCCCTTCGGCCAGACCTTCACCAGCCTGCCCGGCGGGCTGCCGGCCTCGTACCAGCTCGGCAGCGACATCTCGTTCCCGGTGCTGTACGACCCGTTCAACTACGTGACGACGATCGGCGGCCTCGGCCTGCTGCCGGTGGACGCGACCCAGGAGGACAGCCTCGCGTATGCGACGCGGGCCGCCTCGGGCCGGCGGCTCGACTACGTGTTCCAGCGCGCGAGCGTGCTGGCGCTGGGAGACGAGGTGTATGCCTCGCCCCAGGACAACGGCCTGGACGACGCGCCCCTCGGCTACTTCCTGAGGAAGGGCGGCGCGCCCCTCGCGTCCGGCGCGAGCGCACTGGCGTCGGATCACTACTCGGTGTACGCCGACTTCCTGCTGGAGAGCTGCACCGGCGTGCGCTACGGCGGCGGCTACCCGGGCGACCACATGCTCATGCCGCGCGCGGGGATCGCCGGCACGGGCAGCATCGGCGACGCCCTCTTCGGCCTGCGCGGCCTGTACGCCGCGCCGAACGCCCCGTGTGTGCTGGTGCTCGGCAGGGCGCGCATGCTGCCGCCCACGGGCTATCCCCTCGATCCCTACGTGCCCGGCGCCTACCTGCACGTCCAGCTCGCGGGCATGATCGGCCTGTTCACGCTCTTCACGGACGCGGCCGGCGAGGTGATCCTCAACGTGCCCCTGCCGAACGACCCGGCCTTCATCGGCCAGATGGTGAACACGCAGTGGTTCATCTCCGACGTCAACGGTCCGAACGGCGTCGGCGCGATGACGGACGCCTACGAGCTGGCCATCCAGCCCTGAGCCGCCGGAGCGAAACGCCATGCGCCTGCCGCGTGCCGCCCTCGTCATCGCCGCACTTTTCGCCGTCGCGCCGCCGCTTGCCGCCACCGGCGCGCTCCGGGTCGCGACCTACAACGTCGAGGAGCTGAACTACGGCACCTCCGGCTTCACCGCGCTGGTCAGCATCCTGAAGCGGGTCGATGCGGACGTCGTGCTGCTCCAGGAGGTCAAGACCTCCGAGGTGGCGCTCGCCGCCACGCTCGCCAACGCCGCGGGCTACGCGCACTACCAGGTGGCAAGCGTCAGCGGCACGCTGAGCGGCGACTTGCGCTGCGCGGTGCTGTCGCGCCACCCCATAGCCCAGGCGGTCTCTTGGTCGGCGGCCGCCATCAGCGGCGATCCGCAAGCCAACGACATCTGCCGCGACATCCTGCAGGTCGAGATCGACGCGGCCGAGGCGTGCGCTCCGGTCGCGGTCTTCACCTTCCACCTGAAGTCCGGTTCGACCACGACCGACGACTTCCGCCGCGCGGTGGAGATCCTGCGCCTGAAGGAGGTGGTCGAGAGCTACGCCGCCTCCCACCCCTCCGCCACGTTCTTCCTCGGCGGGGACGCGAACGAGGACCTGGCCGACGGCCCCTTCGGCCAGACCTTCACCAGCCTGCCGGGCGGCCTGCCGCCCACGTACGACCTGGGAAACGACGTCTCCTTTCCGGTCGTGTACGACCCGTTCACCACGATCTCGTCGATCGGCGGCCTCGGCCTGCTGGCGGTCGACGCCACGCAGGAGGACTGCGCGACCTGCTACGCCACGCGTCCCAGCTCGGGCCGGCGGCTCGACTACGTCTGGAAGCGCTTCAGCACGACGCTGCTCGGCGACGAGGTCTACGCCTCGCCCGTGGACAACGGCGCAGACGAGGCGCCGCTCGGGAACTACTTGTACAAATGGGGCTCGCCCCTGGCGTCGAACACCTGCTCGCTGGCCTCGGATCACTACCCGGTGTTCACCGATTGCCTGCTGGAGAGCTGCGGCGGCACGCGCTACGGCGCCGGCTACCCCGGGGACCACAACCTGACGCCGCGCGCCGGCATCACGGGCGGCATCTCCATCGGCGACGGCGGCTTCGGTCTGCGCGAGCTGTACGGCAAGCCGAACTCCCTGACGGTCCTGGTCCTGGGCCAGGCGCGCCTCTCGCCGCCCTACGGCTATCCGCTCGACCCCTACGTTCCGGGCGCCTGCCTGCATGTCTCGCTGGCCAGCATGTACGGCCTCTTCACCCTGTACACCGACGGCCAGGGCGATGCCCTGCTCTCCCTGCCCTTGCCGCCCAATCCGGCCTACATCGGCCTGCATCTCAACAGCCAGTGGTTCGTGAGCGACACGGCCGGGCCGAACGGCGTGGGCGCGATGACCGACGCGTACGAGGTCGTGCTGCAGGCGTGACGTGTCCGGCGCGCGACGCTGCAGCGCCGTGCCCGGAGCGTCCATCGGCGGCTCGCGCGGACTCTCGGCCGCGAAAGTCACCGGCCGGCGTGTTGCACCAAGTTCAGGAGCCGGCGATCGCAAGGATTGACGCGGGAGCCCTCCCGGAAGATCTCGAGACCCGACCTCAAGTCACGGATCCCGGCGCCCGCGGCGTAACCGCGAAGCAGGTAGGTCTCCGAGAGCTGGAAGCGGGCGAGGGTCTCGGGATCGTGGTCGCCGCGCAGCCCCAGCCCTCGCGGATCGAGCGAGCGAATCATCCACGCGAGGTTCTGGCGCTCGAGCTGGCCCGGGGAGGCGATCCCCATCATCGCGGCGATGATGGAGAACTCGAGTCGGGGCCGCTCCCATGTGTTGACCGGCCCCGGCCCCGCCGCTGCGCGCAGCTGCTCGTTCCCGGCAACATACATGGAGGCCAGCACGTATGGATCGCCGATGTCGAGCAGCCGGTAGTCCGCAAAGGTGCGCAGGCCGAGCGCGAAACGACGCGCGCGCTCCAGGTCGAGCACGAGCGGGGACCGACTGCCGGCGAACACGAGGTTCATCGGGCTGTGCCAGAACAGGCCCGCGTAGGTGAAGGCCTCGGTGAAGCTGCGTACGATCATCTGGAGCTCCGCCGGCGGCGTGTGCAGGACGATCCACTGCACCATGACGCCGCGGTCGGTCAGTCGCTCGCGACAGAGCTGGTAGTAGTCGCGCGAGAGCAGCCGGGCGTTGCCCGAGCAGGCCGGGTTGAGCTTCGAGTCGCAGCTGATGACGTCGTACCGCTCCCGCGAGGTCAGAAGGTGCTGGATACCGTCCCCGACGTGGAGAGTGACCCGCGGGTCCTGGAGTACGTTGTCGTGGAAGACCGAGAAGAACCGGGCTCCCTCGACCACGCCGGGAACGATCTCGACGCAGGTCAACTGCCGGATCTCGTCGTACTGGGCGAGACTCCCCAGCGTGATCCCGGAACCGAGGCCGATCACCAGGACCGACTCCGCCTGCGGAACGAGCACCATCGGCAGGTGGGCGAGGATCTTCTCCTTCTGGAGGATGGTCCGGTTCGTGCCGCCGATCTCGTGCCCGTCGATCGCCATCTCGCGGTCTCCGCTGCGCTTCTCGTAGACGCGGGTCTCGGCGACCGAGTCCTCGCGCTCGAACAGCACGCGGTCCCTGGGCGACTGCGAGTCGGCGAGAATCGCCCCCCCGGAGCGCAGCGCGGCCGGCGCCGCGACCGCGATCGCGACCGCGACCGCGGCGGAAACCGCGACCGAGAGGGCGCGGCGCGGCCGGGTCCCGATCTGAGCGACGACCCCCAGCCCCGCGCTCCAGACCGAGCTGGCGAGGATCGCTCCCTTCACCCCGAGGGCGGGCAGGATGACGAAACCGGCGGCCAGGGCTCCCAGTATCGATCCGATGGTGTTCGCGAAGTACAGCCGCCCGACGCCCTCGCCGACGCCATCGATGCGGCGGATCCCGATCCGCGTGACGATCGGGAGCGTCATGCCGAACAGGAACGTGGGCAACGCCATGACCCCGAACGCGACCAGGAAGCGCCGGCTCACGTACGTGGCCAGCCCGCACTGCGCGGGAGAGAGGAACGCCCCTTCCCTCAGGCGCGGCAGGACGTCCCAGATCACGGGGACGGTGGCCAGCACGAACAGCCCGATGCAAAGCTGCACCCACCCGAGCAGCCGTCCCGGCGAGACGACGCGATCGGCGAGACGACCTCCGACCCACCCCCCGGCCGACAGCCCGATCAGGAACGTCGTGAGCATCGCTCCATGCGCGTACGTGGAGTTGCCCAGGAACTGCTGAAGGGCCCGCGTCCAGTGGATCTCGAGACCGAGCGCGGCGAAGCCGCTCGCAGCGAAGATCGTCGCGAGCAGCGAACCCGCGATCTCGCTCGGCGAGGCGCACGGGCCGTCCACCGGGGCAGGCGCGGCGGCCGCGGGCGCGGGATCCGTGAGCGAGGACGGCCGAACCTGGCGCAGCGCCAGCACGGCGAGGCCGATCGCCAGGTTGAGCGCGACGGCCAGCGCGGTGCAGCGCGCGAGACCCAGCCACCCGATGAGCACGAAACCGGCGAGGAACGCGCCGGCAACGGCTCCGGCCGTGTTCAGGGCGTACAGCAGGCCGAGCCCCCGGCCGAGCCGATCCATGCGGCGCACGAGGAACCGGCTGAGGGCCGGCAGCGTGCCGCCCATGAGAAACGTCGGCGGAAAGACGGCGACGAACGCCACCAGGATCTTCCACGCGGGAGCGCCTGCCGGCGCCCATTGGACCAGACTCACGTAGATCGGTTTCAGGAGTGGCAGCAGGACGAGCACGAACGCGCCGAGCAGTCCGATGCCGAGCTCGAGGAGCCCGTAGAGAAGGAGCGGATCACGCACGCGGTCGGTCCGGCCCCCGAAGAAGCGGCTCCCGAACGCGAGCCCCCCCATGAATGCCGCCAGCACCGTGCTGATGGCGAACGTGGTCCCGCCGATGAGGTAGGAGAGGGCCCGGATCCAGACCAGCTGGTAGATCAGGCCGCTGACTCCGGACAGCGAGAACAGGACGAGAATCAGGACCAGGGCGACCCGAGGCATTGCATTGAAGAAGAGTAACCGAGTCGCCGTAGGCTGGCGAGAGGGTAGGACAAGGGTGCGTCAATGTCCCAAGGCGAGTCCCCGTCGCAGCTATTGGCGGCTTCCCGAGGAGGGGACATCGGGAAAGCCGCCGGGTGAACACTCGACGTGGCCCGCCGGCACCGCGCGAGCCAGGTTCACACCCACAGCGCCAGCAGTTCCTATTCCAGAAGCGCCGCATAGCTCGGCGAGTCGCCCACCGGCCAGCCGTTGCCCGAGTAGTGGTGGCGGCACGGCGGCGCTCAGGCCGCGTACTCGTGCAACAACAGCGGCCGCACCGCCAGCTCGGGCGCTCTCTGCGGCACGGCTCGCGTGAACGCTTACGCATGCCGCACGGCCGCGACGGCGTCACCCTCGCGCCCACCGTGCCTCATCCACGCCCGCCGGAAGCACCGCCTCCGCCCGCAGCGAGCCACTCCCCGTTTCTCGCGCACGGAATGCACCGGGAGTCGCGCACCCGTCCCCGGAGCCAGGGAAACGGCTGCGACGCTCCCCCTCTCCCCTCCTCCCACCCCTTTCCCGCCCCTCAACCCGCTGCCAACACCCGGATGCGCTCCACCACCGCCGCAATCAACTCGTCCGGCGTCGACGCCCCAGCAGAAACCCCGACCGACTCGGCTTCCGCAAACCACTCCGGCCTGAGATCGGCCGCAGTCGCCACCTGGTGCGTCCTCTCGTTGATGGTCGCGCCGATGCTCGCCAGGCGCTTGGTGTTGGCGCTGGTGAAGGACCCGACGATGACCACCACGTCGTTCCTCTCGGCCAGCTCCCGGATCTCCTCCTGGTTGCGCCGCGTCGGGAAGCAGATGGTGTTGACGAACCTCAGGTCGACGACCTTGCGGCACAGGACGTTCAGGATCGCGGCGACGTTTTCCAGCATCTGCGTCGACTGGGAGACAACCCCCACGCGGCGCATGCGCGGCAGCTCCTCGGCCTCGGCCGGGCTGCTCACCACGTGCGGCTGCTCCACCTGGCTGGCGATGCCCACCACCTCGTCGTGGCCGTGGTCGCCGATGATGACGATCGTGCGCCCCTCGTGCGCCAGCTCGCGCACCTCGGCATGGATCTTCGAGACCAGCGGGCAGGTGCCGTCCAGGATCTCCAGGCTCTGGGCGCGCGCCGCCTCCCAGGTGTCGGCCGGCGTGCCGTGGGCGCGAAAGAGCACGGGCGCGCCCGCTGCTTCCTCCAGGCTCCGCACGACCTTCACCCCCGCGGCCGCGAGCTGCGCCACCACGACCTCGTTGTGCACGATGTCGCCGAGCATGTGCACCGCGCCGTGTTGCTCGGCGCTCTCCAAGGCCAGGTTCACCGCCTCGCGCACGCCAAAGCAGTATCCCGCGTGCTTCGCCAGCTCGATGCGCATGTCGTGTGTCGTGGATCTCCGCCGCGGCCAGAAGACTCATGCTAGCACGCCGGGCGGGCGGAGGGCGCGCATTCGGCCGGCTCCGCGACGTTCCGCGCGCGGCGGCCTGGTCTGAGGGAAGCGGCGGTAGAATCCGCGGCTGGAGGTCTCCGTGACGCGCCGCCAATCCTGGGTGGTTCAGCCCGAACACAAGAACCTGAGCCCGTATCGCTTCCTGTGCCGGGTGCTCGCGCACGTGCATCCCGCGCTGCTGAAGCAGGCGCTCATCGATGGCCAGGTCACGGTCGACGGCAGCGGCGACGCCCTGAACCGCCCGCTGCGGCCCGGCGCGTTCGTCGAGATCGCGCTCTCCGCCACGCTCATCCAGCGCGCGGCGGGCCGGCCGCGCGATCTCGCCGTGGCCTTGCTCTACCAGGACGAGGCCGTGCTCGTGGTCGACAAGCCGGCCGGACTCGCGGTCGTTTCCGAGCGGCGCCGCGACCGGGAGACGGTGATCGACGTGCTCCCGGCCGCGGTCGCCGCGGATCCGGTGACCGGCGTACGGCCCAGGGTGGTGCACCGCCTGGACAAGCACACCAGCGGCGCGCTCCTCCTGGCGCGCAGCCGCGCGGCCAAGCAGGTTCTCACCCAGGCCTTCGTCGAGCGCAGGATCCGCAAGGAGTACCTCGCGCTCGTGCGCGGCGCCGTGAGCGAGGACGAGCAGGAGATCGATGCGCCGATCGGCGCGGACCGCCGCCACGCCCTGCGCATGCGCGTGGACGCGGCGCGCGGCAAGGAGGCCGTCACGCGCCTCTTCGTCGAGCGCCGCTTCGACGGCTACACGCTGCTGCGCGCCGAGCCCGTGACCGGCCGGACCCACCAGATCCGCGTGCACCTCGCGTACACAGGCTTCCCGGTCCTGGGCGACGCTCTCTACGGCGGACGGCCGCGGCTCCTCCTCTCCGACATCAAGCCCGGCTATCGCTCGAAGCCCGGCCGCGCGGAGAAGCCGCTGCTCGAGCGCCAGGCGCTGCACTGCCGCCTCGTCGAGTTCGACTCGCCCGCGACCGGCCGGCGCGAGGCCGTGGCCGCGCCCCTGGCGCGCGACTTCGAACTGCTCCTCAAGCAGCTCGAGCGCTATCGCCGCGGTTGACGCTGGCGCTCCTCCGCCCGCGCCGTCTCCGGCGCGCCCATGGGCGGCGCGCGCGGACTCTCGTCCGCGCACGCCCTCCTCGCTCTTCGGCCCAAGGAACAGCCCCGGTCGCGGTAGGGATGCGGGTTGCCCCGCACCCCCCGCACAGATCCCGGCGTGCGGCGCTACCGCACCGGGCTCTTGCCTCGGGTCAAGTAACGCGCAGGCGTTGGCTCGGCCACGGCTGGAGGATTCGGGCGGGTGG
>JACQZJ010000059.1 GCA_016213895.1 Planctomycetota bacterium
CTGGCGTTGGCCGTGCGCGGCGGTCTTGCCTCTATCCTGCGCGCCGCGGCGCGCGGCGGGGTGGGACGCGCCGTGCTGCTGCGAGTCGGCCCGGCTGCCGGGTGCGCTGCCGCGCGGAATGCGCGTCTTGATGAGCTGCTCGATCGCCGCGATTGCGCGCGCTTCCCGGGGCGTGGCCAGGGTGATGGCGTGTCCCTTCTCGCCGGCGCGGGCCGTGCGCCCGATGCGGTGCACGTAGTCCTCGGCCGCGCGCGGCACGTCGAAGTTGATCACGTGCGAGATGCCGTCGATGTCCAGGCCGCGGGCGGCCACGTCGGTCGCGACCAGGACGCGCGCCTTCCCCTGGCGGAACGCCTGCAGGGAGGTGAAGCGCTCCTGCTGGGAACGGTTGCTGTGGATCACGCAGCACTCGATCCCCTTCCTCTGCAGGTCGGCGTGCACCCGGTCCGCGCCCGCCTTGGTGCCCGAGAACACCAGCACCGAGCGCATCTCGTCGCCCGACAGGAGGCGCAGCAGCAGGCGCGTCTTGTCCTGCGCCTCGACCTGGAACAGCTCCTGCCGCACCGTGTCCACCGGCCGCGAGCGCGGGCCCACGGCGATGGTCTCGGGATCGTGCATCATGTGCTGCGCGAGACGCTCGATCTCGGGCGGCATGGTGGCGGAGAAGAGCAGGTTCTGGCGCTGCTCCGGCAGGCGGCGCAGGATCATCTCCACGTCGGGCAGGAAACCCATGTCGAGCAGCCGGTCGGCCTCGTCCAGGACCAGCACCTCGATCCTCTCCAGCTTCGGCAGGCCGTGCCACAGATGGTCGAGGAGGCGGCCGGGCGTGGCGGTCACGATGTCGGCGCCGCCCTTGAGCGCACGCACCTGGGGCAGGATGTCCGCGCCGCCGTACACCACGCAGCCGGAGAGCTGCGTGTGATAGGCGAGGCCGAGCCGCATCTCGTCGATCTGGATGGCCAGCTCCCGCGTCGGGGAGATGATGAGCGCGCGCGTGGTGTGCGGCGGCCCCTGCAGCAGGCGGTGCAGGATCGGCAGGAGGAAGGCGGCGGTCTTGCCCGTGCCGGTCTGGGCCACGCCGATGACGTCCGTGCCGCGCATCACGGCGGGAATGGTGCGCTCCTGGATGGTGGTGGGCTCGCTGTAGCCCATGTCGCGCACGCCGAGCAGGAGGGTCGGGTCGAGTTGAAAGCGTTCGAAGGTCAAGTGTGGGTCCCGGTGAGGAGGATGGAAGAGCCTATGCTACGACAGAATGCCCTGGAGTGGCTCGATTCCGGAGCGCCGTGATGAAGAAAGCACTGATACTTCTAGCTCCGGGTTTCGAGGAGATCGAGGCCGTGACCATTATCGACGTGCTGCGGCGCCGGCGCAGTGCGGCTGGCTGGTTCAGGAGCCCGGCTCTTGCAGCCGCGCCGCGAGCGTGGCCACCAGCTCCTTGCGGCGCAGCTCGTCCTCGCCGGACGCGGTCCAGCTCCGGCCGTCGAAAAGCTCCTCGGGGACGGCGACCGCCACGCCAAAGGGATCGCGCGACTCGATGCGCACCAGGGCGCGGAAGCGCGTGGGGCCGAGGACGCTCCGCGTGTTGCGCCAGCCGGTGACGTAGGTGCCGGTCGGCTCGTCGAAACCGAGGATCTCGTAGCCGAGATCGGCGAGCGCCTGCGCCACGGTCTGATCCCCCTGCCCAAGGGAGAGCCCCAGCCGCGCCGGAACGTACCAGACCGGGGCTGCGGCCTGGGCGCAGCCCAGAAGCGAGGCGAGGAGGAGAGGCCGCAGGGCGGCCAGGGGGCTTCGCGCCACGTGTCGTGCTCCCGAGTGGCCAAGCAGCGTAGCAGGGACGATCGGGCGGGTGGCACGGCACTCCCCACTTCAGACACCCGACTTCGGACTTCCAACTCGCGGCGAAGCCGCGTCCCTCGAGGGGGAGAAGGCTGCGGCGGGCGAGGAAGGGCTCTCCCGCCGCAGCGACGAGCGATCCGACGAGGAGGGGCACCGGCTCGCCCGCCTTACATCTCCGTCTCTGCCTGAATCGACCGGCCGGAGGGCGTTTTCAAGGCCCGCGGCCGGTTTCCAGGCGCGGGACTCAAGGGATTGGAGCCCGATTCCGATGAGCCCTGGGGCCCCTGGACGGCCGGGACCGGCCCAGCTTCCGTTCGGGAAAGAAGATGCGCATGAGGCAGGCCCGTTGTGAATCGTGCGGCCGCGAGTTCCCGGTCCCGAGGATGCGCCGCCTGGTCTGGGCCAGGGTCTGCCTGGCCTGCGCCCGGACGCTCGCGGCGCGACCCCTGAAGGACCCGCGCCCGGCGCTGCGGGCGCCCGGCGGTGCCCCGCTCCTGCGCGCCCTCTCGATCCTCTTCTTCTACGGCGGGATCGCCGTGCTGGCGCGCGCCGGAAGCGAGGGCGTGCGCTCTCTGGTCGCGGGCGTCCTGTGCGCCGAGCTTCTGACCTGGGGGCTGTTCGGCCTGGTGCGCGCACCCTTCGAGGGGCTGCGCTTCGGCGTCGACCTCGCGGTTCGCCTGGCGGCCCTGCTCATCGTCCAGGGGCCCGGGCTCGCCGACGTCCAGGATTCGCTCAGGCTCGGCCTCGGCGCCGCGGGCTTCTTCTCCTTCCTGTTCGTGCGCGCGCTCTGGTTCGGCCTGTGGTGGAGCGACCTGATCGAGGAAGAGGGCGACGCCGCCGATCTCGGCGGGCTCCTGCCGTTCCTGCGCGACCGGACCTGACCCAAAGGGCGCGTCCATTTCGCGCTGCCGCGGCGCCTCGCGCGCTGCTAATGTCTGCCGGCGCATCCCGAAACCGGGCCAGCGCTGCTGGAGGAGAACCATGCCGATCATCGAGAGCATCCATGCCCGTCAGATACTGGATTCGCGCGGCACGCCCACGCTCGAGGCCGAGGTGCTGCTCGAGGACGGCGCGCTCGGACGCGCGGCAGTGCCGTCCGGCGCGTCCACCGGCAGCCACGAGGCCGTGGAGCTGAGAGACGGCGTGGCGACCTGCTACCTGGGCAAGGGCGTGACCAAGGCGGTCAAGAACGTGAACGGCCCGATCGCGCGCGCCTTGACCGGCCTGGAGGCGCGCGACCAGGTGGAGATCGACCAGATCCTCGTCGCCCTGGACGGCACGCCGAACAAGGGCAAGCTCGGCGCCAACGCCACGCTCGCGGCCTCGACGGCCGTGGCGCACGCGGCCGCGGTCTCGTGCGGCCTGCCGCTCTACCGCTATCTCGGCGGCGCGGGGGCGCGCATCCTGCCCTTGCCGATGATGAACATCCTGAACGGCGGCAAGCACGCCGACAACAACGTCGACCTGCAGGAGTTCATGATCCAGCCGGTCGGCGCCGACTCCTTCGCCGAGGGGCTGCGCATGGGCGTGGAGGTCTTCCAGGCCCTGAAGAAGCTGCTCAAGCAGAAGAACCTGAGCACGTCGGTGGGGGACGAGGGCGGCTTCGCGCCGGACTTGGACTCGAACCAGCAGGCCGTGGAGGTGGTGCTCAAGGCCATCGAGGCCGCGGGCCTGAAGCCGGGCAGGGACGTCACCCTGGCGCTCGACCCGGCGGCCAACGAGTTCTTCGACAAGGGCAAGTACATCATCGAAGGGAAGCCCAGGACCTCGGACGACATGGTCGAGATGTACGCGCGCTGGGTGAACGACTACCCGATCCTCTCCATCGAGGACGGCCTGCAGGAGGACGATTTCGAGGGCTGGAGGAACCTCACCGCCGCGCTCGGCGCCAAGGTGCAGATCGTGGGCGACGACCTGTTCGTGACCAGCGTGCAGCGCCTCGCGCTCGGCATCGAGACCGGCATGGCGAACTCGATCCTGATCAAGCTGAACCAGATCGGCACGCTCTCCGAGACCCTGGAGACCATGCGCGTGGCGGCCGGCGCGCGCTTCTCGTGCGTGGTGTCGCACCGCTCCGGCGAGACCGAGGACACGACCATCGCCGATCTCGCGGTGGCCACGGGCTCCGGCCAGATCAAGACCGGCTCGCTCTGCCGCACCGACCGCGTGTGCAAGTACAACCAGCTCCTCAGGATCGAGGAGGAGCTGGGGCCCGCCGCCACCTACGCCGGCCCCGCGTTCCTGCGGCGCTGGCGCGGCCAGCCCGGGGCCGGGAGCGGGAAGAAGAGCGCCGCGGCCGGGAGGAAGCGCGCCTGAGGAGCGGGCGCCGCGTTCCGCGCGGGCGGCGCCCCCCCTCTCGCGGGCCGTGTTCCGGGCCCGGAAACCCGGACCGCGGTTGACGTTGTGCTTGCGCGCGGGTTCAATACCGCTCCTCGCACTTGCCGGAGGCGCGCCGTGCCCGTGGTCGTGAAGAGGAACCTGTTCCTGGTCGTGGTCCTGGCCGCGGTCCTCTTGGTCTTCTTCACCATGACGCGGCCGGCCAAGGAGCGCAACCGCCGCCTGACCGAGCTGGAGGGGGCGGCGCTCTCCGAGCTCGCGCGCCTGCGCGATGAGGCGGAGCGCGTGCGGCAGCAGGTCGAGGCCATCGAGCAGGATGACCCGGCTCTGCTGGAGCGCGTGGTGCGCGCGCGTTTGCAGCACGGGCAGCCGGGCGGCGCCGCGCGGTGAGGCGCGCTTCCCTCTGCGCCGCCTTCCTCGCCGCCGCCTGGCCGGGCGCGGCCCGGGCCCAGGTCTACGTCGAGGAAGACCAGGACTTCAGCAACTCCGCCTTCGTGCGCGTGTCCGACGAGGTCAACGCCGAGCTGTTCCTCGCGCGCGCCAGGACCGAGGAGCAGTCCTGGGCCGCGGCGGTCAACGCCTACCAGCGGATCCTCGACCGCGAAGACGACGCGGTGGTGGAGTTCGGGCCGCGCGTCTACTTGTCCGCGGCGGAAGCGGCGCGGCGGCGGCTGGGAGAGCTGCCCGCGGAGGCGCTCTCGGCCTACGAGGGGCTGTTCGGCGCCAGGGCGGAGGCGGCCCGGCGCCAGGCCCTCTGCCAGTTCGACGCCGCGCTGCTGCTGCGCGTCGCCGCGCGCTACCCCTTCACCGGCGCGGCGCGCCGCGCGCTGGAAGAGGCCTGCGCGCTGGCTTGCGAGAGCGGCGCGAGCGCGCGCGCGGCGGCGGCCGCCGGCCTGTTGCTCGATCGCGGCTGGGCGCGCGCGGCGGACGTGGGCCGCCTGGCGGGCGCGCTTGCCGACCTGGGCGACCGCCGCGGCCTGGCGGAGCTGCGCGCGCGCGCCACCGCCCTGCTCGCGGAGCCGCTCAGAAGCGGCGGCGTGGAGCGCCCGCTCGGCGCGCTCCTCGACGAGCTCGAGGCGCGCCTTGGCGCGCACGCCGCCGGCGAGGAGCGGCGCAGGCTCTGCCAGGAGAAGCTCCGCGTCGAGGTTCTCGCCCGCCTGCCGTTCGAGGAGCGCGCGCGCATGCCGAGCCGCGACCACGATCCGCTCGACGCGCCGCAGCTGTCGTTCCCGCCGCACGCGGCCGCGGCGGCCGCGGGCCGGGTCTGGGTGCTCGGCCTGCTCGGGCTCTACCGCTTCGACGGAACGACGGGCGGCGACGCGCCGCTCGTCCTCTACGAGCGGGAGTTCGGCCACGATCCGAACTACGCCGAGATCAACAGCCGTTCGCTCGAGCCGGCGAACGACGGGCGCAACCTCTACTTCGCCCTGAACGAGTCGAGCCTGACCTTCCGCACGCCCCCGGACGAGGTCAGCCAGCTCATCGGGATCGACGCCGCGGAGGACGGGCGCTGCGCGCTGCTGTTGCGCGCGCAGATGCAGGGCACGCCCGAGGAGTTCAAGGACTTCGTGTTCGAAGGGCCGCCGGTCCCGTGCGGCGACCTGCTGCTCGTGGCGGGCTCGCGCCTCAGAGCCAGCACCGAGTGCGCGCTCTTCGCCTTCGAGCGCGCGAGCGGCAGGCTGGTCTGGTCGCGCTTCCTGGCCAGCGCCTCCAAGGTGAGCCGCTACGATTCGCGCTTGCGCATGGTCGCGGAGGAGCGCGTGGCGCCCTCGCCGCTCGCCGTGGCCGGCGGCGTGGCCTACTGCGTGACCAACCTCGGGATCGTGGCCGCGGTCGACGTCCTCTCCGGGTCGATCGTCTGGTTGTTCAAGTACAACCGCGTCCGCTCCGTGGATCTCGACGCCTATCGCCGCGAGAGCTACTACGACACCGGCGGCTGGTTCCGTTCCCCGCCGTACGTGGTCGGCGACCAGGTGGTCGCGGCGCCGGAGGACTCCCGCTTCCTCTACGTGCTGGCGCGCCGCCCCTCGCCCGAAGGGCACCTGCTCCTGCGCCCGAGCTTCAAGGAGGGCCGCCGCGCCCTGCTCGGCGTCGAGCCCGAGCAAGGCCTCCTGGTCTTCGGCGGCGAGAGCGGCCTGGGCCCGACGCTTGGCTGCCTGGAGATCTGCGCCAGCGACCTCGCGGGGAGCAGGGTCCGGAAGACTCCAGCCTTCGAGACCGAGGAGCGCATGAGCGGCAAGCCGCTCCTGCTCGAGCGCACGCTTTTCCTGCCGACGAACAAGGCGCTCTACCGCATCGCCCTCGATCAGGACCTGCTGATCAAGGACCACCTGCCCGTCCCCGAGCCCCTGGCGCGCCTCGGCGAGGAACAGGTCTTCGGCAACGTCTTCCTGCTCGGCGACGCGCTCGTGTCCGTGTCGCCGGCGTACGTGCTGCGCGTTTGCGCGGCGCGCTGAGCCTCTCCGCAGGAGAGGCTCATCTGGAATTCACGATTCTCAGGCGGATTGCTTGGACTCGGAAGACCAGGGACTCCGTCGGCGTGACGGGATGAGGACCTGGGCACGGCGTCCGTCGTGAAGTTGGGTTGCGGGCGCTAGCCCGCGATGCGCCGAGCCAGCCCGAGTATCCCCCCATAGGTCCGCGCCTGGCCGGCCCTCGTCGCCCATCTCGTCGTTGCTCGTCGCCGCGCCCCGTCCGTCCGTCTACACCTGCTGTGCATCTCACGGTCTGGGTCGACGCTCGCGCACCGGAGGAGGGACACCCGGGCTAGGGGAATCTGGCACTCGGCCGCCCTCGGGCCGCGTATCATGCCCTGTCCGTTTGTGTGCCGGCCGGCGCGGAGAGCGAACCATGCCCGAGCAGAATGACCTGGAAGCGGTGGAGCGCATCCGCTCGGCCCGCGACCAGCTCAAGACCGAGATCCGGAAGGTGATCGTGGGCCAGGAGCAGGTCGTCGACCAGCTCCTCATCGCGCTCTTCTCGCGCGGGCACTGCATCCTCACCGGCGTGCCGGGCCTGGCCAAGACGCTCCTCATCTCCACGCTGTCGAAGACGCTCTCCCTGTCCTTCAAGCGCGTGCAGTTCACGCCCGACCTCATGCCCTCGGACATCACCGGCACGGAGGTCATCCAGGAGAACAAGACCACCGGCGAGCGCGAGCTGCGCTTCATTCCCGGGCCGCTCTTCGCCAACGTCATCCTCGCGGACGAGATCAACCGCACGCCGCCCAAGACCCAGGCCGCGCTGCTCGAGTCCATGCAGGAGTACCAGGTCACGGTCGCGGGCAAGAAGCACAGCCTCTCCCTGCCGTTCTACGTGCTCGCCACGCAGAACCCCATCGAGCAGGAGGGGACCTATCCCCTGCCGGAGGCGCAGCTCGACCGCTTCATGTTCAACGTCAAGATCGACTACCCCTCCGCTGACGATGAGCTGGAGATCGTGCGCCGCACCACGGCGCGCGACCAAGAGGAGCCGTGCTCCGTGCTCTCGGCCGAGGACATCTTGGCGCTGCAGCAGCTGGTGCGGCGCGTGCCGGTCGGCGACAGCGTCATCCGCTACGCCATGAGCCTGGCGCGCTTTTCCCGCCCCGGCGCCAAGGAGGCCCCCGGATTCATCAACGAGTCCGTGGCCTGGGGCGCCGGCCCGCGCGCCTCGCAGTTCCTGGTGCTCGGCGCCAAGGCCCGCGCCCTGCTCGACGGCCGGCCGGCGGTGACCGGCGCGGACGTGCGCGCCATCGCCCACCCGGTGCTGCGCCACCGCATCCTGCCGAACTTCAGCGCCGAGGCGGAGGGCGTCTCCTCCGACGACCTCGTCGCGCGAATCGTCGCGATCGTGCCGCGCGCGGAGTCCGATGCCCTCGCCGATGGAAAGCTACCGCCGGTACTTGGATCCTAGGGTCCTCGACAAGCTGGGGCGCCTCGAGCTGAAGGCGCGCACCGCTGTCGAGGGCTTCATGGCCGGCCTGCACCGCTCCCCGCACCGCGGCGTCTCGGTCGAGTTCGCCGAGCACCGCGAGTACGTGCCGGGCGACGACCTGCGCCACCTCGACTGGCGCATCTTCGGCCGCACCGACCGCTTCTACATCAAGCGCTACGAGGAGGAGACGAACCTGACGCTCAGCCTCGTGCTCGACGCGTCGGAGTCGATGTCCTACGCCGGCCCGGGGCAAGTGAGCAAGTTCCGCTACGGGGCGATGGTCGCCGCCACGCTCGCCTACCTCGTGCTGAAGAACCGCGACGCCGCGGCGCTCGCCCTCACCGACGTGGGCGTGGAGCAGTGGGTGCCGCCCGCCACCAAGCCGTCGCACCTCTTGGCGATCACGCGCGCCATCGACAAGGCCGAGCTGGTGCGGCGCACGGATCCCGGCCTGGTGCTGAAGGAGCTGTCCGCCAAGCTGCCGCCGCGCAGCGTGGTGGCCGTGATCTCCGACCTGTTCGCGGCCCCGGACCGCATTCTCGCGGGCGTGCGCGAGCTGCGCACGCGGCGCCAGGACGTCATCGTCTTCCACGTCCTCGACCGCGACGAGATCGAGTTCCCCTTCGACCGCATGACGCGCTTCGAGGGGCTGGAGGGGCTCGCGCCGCTGGTCGCCGACGCCAAGGCGCTGCGCCTGGCGTATCTGCGCGCCTTCGAGGCCCACCAGGAGCTGATCCGCAAGGGCTGCCTCCGGCACGGCGTCGACTTCCAGGTGCTGCCGACCGACACGCCGCTCGACGTCGCGCTGACTTCTTATCTGTCGCTGCGGGCCAAGCGCGGGGCGCGGCGATGAGCCTCTCCTTCGGCAACGGCGCCCTCCTCTGGGGCGTGCTGCTCCTGGTGGTGCCGCTCCTCATCCACCTCTTGAACCGCCGGCGCTACCGCGTGGTGCGCTGGGCGGCGCAGGAGTTCCTGCTGGAGGCGTTCAAGAGGACGCGCCGCCGGCTCACGCTCGAGTCCCTGCTGCTCCTGCTCTTGCGCTGCCTGCTGGTGGTCCTCTTGGCCCTGGCCCTGGCGCAGCCCTTCGTGCCCTCCTCGAGCCCGCTCTCGCTCTTCTCGCCGGCACAGCGCGACGTGGTGCTGGTCATCGACACGTCGTACTCGATGGGGCGGCGCGCGGCCGGGGGCGAGGCGCTGCTCGAGCGCGCCAAGGCGCAGGCCGGGCGCGTCCTGGACGGGCTGTCGAGCGAGCGCGGCGACCAGGTCACGGTCGTGGCCCTGGCCGATCCGCCGCGCCTGCTGCACAGCGTCACCACGGACGTCGCGCGCGCGCGCGAGGCCGTGGAGCGGCTCGCGCCCGACTGGCGCGGGGCCGACCTGGTGCGCACCCTGGACTACCTGACCGAGAACGTGCTCGGCGACGCGCACAAGGAGGTCTACGTGCTGACCGACCTGCAGCGCGAGACCTTCCATCCCGGGGCGAGCGCCGCGCCGGAGTCCGCGGCGGCGGCTGAGGCGGCCGCGACCCCGGCCTCGGCCTGGCGCGTCGCCGCCGAGCACGACTGCCGCTTCACCCTGGTGGACGTGGGCGAAGAGGCCGAGGCGCACAACCTGGCCGTCGAGGAGCTCCTGCCGCGGCCGGAGAACGTCGTCGCCGGCGAGGTGGTGAGCTTCACCGCCACGGTTCGCAACCGCACGCCGCGCGACCTGCGCGCCGTGCCGGCGACGTTCGTCATCGACGGGCAGCGCGAGCAGGGCAGGCGCGTGACCTTCGACGCGCCCGCCGGCGGGGTAGCGGTGGTGGAGTGCTCGACCATCTTCCGCGCCTCCGACGCGGCGCGCGCCAACCACACGGTCGAGTTCCTGCTCGAGGAGGACGACCTGCCGGCGGACGACCGCCGCTTCCTCGCCTTCCCGGTGCACCAGGCCGTGTCCGTGCTGCTCGTGGACGGCGACTTCGCGCCGGAGCCCGAGCTGCGCGAGACGGCGCTGCTCTGCGACATGCTCAATCCGAGCCTCGACCCGGAGACGGGCGGCACCGTGTTCCGGCTGCGCGTCGTCGACGACCGGCGCTTCAACGGGCGCGCCGAGGATCCGGCCGACTACGACCTGATCGTGCTGGCCAACGTGGCGCGCATCGACGCGGAGGCGGCGCGCCGCCTGGACGACGCGGTGCGCGCCGGCCGCGGGCTGCTCGTCTTCCTGGGCGACCTGGTGGACGCGCGCTCCTACAACGAGCGCCTGCACCGCGCGGACGGCGCCGGCCTCCTGCCGGCGCGCCTGCTCGAGGCGCGCGGCGACGTGCGCGAGGGGAGCGACGCCGTCTTCTTCCCGCTGGTCGACGACTTCCAGCATCCGCTGCTGCGCGTCTTCTCCGATCCGGAGCTGCGGCAGAACCCGACGAGCGTCCCCATTCGCAGGTTCTTCCGCACCGAGGTGAGCTCCAAGGACCAGGCCACGGCCGTGATCATGAAGCTGAACGACGATCCGGCCGCTCCGGGAGCGCTCTTGCTGGAGAAGCCGGCGGGGCGGGGCCGGGTGGTGCTCTTCACCACCACGGCCGACTCGGCCTGGGCCGGCTGGCTGGACAACATCGAGACCTACCTGCCGCTCATGCAGGAGACCGCGTACTACCTCACCCTCCCCGATCTCTCCCTGTTCAACCTGAAAGTGGGCGACGCGCTGCGCCGCACCACCGAGAGCATCCCCGCCGAAGTCTGCGTGCTGCGGCCGGACGCGTCGCGCGACCCGATCCGCGACACGCCGCGCGAGATGGAGTACGGCGAGTTCGTGCTGCCCGCCTACCGCGCCACAGGCGTCCCGGGGCTGTACGGCCTGGAGCTGACCTATCCGCTGTCGGGCGCCGGCAGCGACGCCGGCCGCCGGGAGGTGGAGCACTTCGCCGTGAACGTGGACGTGGCCGAGAGCGACCTGGCGCGCGTCGAGGAGCCGGCCTTCCGCACCCTCTACCCCGGCGTGGAGGTCGCGTTCGCCACGGAGATCGACGCGCGGCAGGTGGAGCAGGCCGAGGCGCGCGCGGGCGAGCTGTGGCGCGCCATGCTCTGGGCCCTGGTCGGCCTGCTGGCGGCGGAGATGGCGCTGGCCTGGTGGTTCGGCCGCCAGTTCCGGGGAGGGGGCGCATGAGCAGCTGGACGAAGCAGGCCCTGCTCGCCGCCCTGTGCTCGTGCCCGGCCGGCGCGGCGCTGGCGCGCGCCCAGGCCGAGACGCGGGAGGTGACGGCGCTGCGCTTCCTCGAGGCTCCGCCCGGCTGGGTCGTGGCGCTGGTCATCGTCCCGGCGATCGTGCTGCTCGTCGCCTTGGTCTATCGGCGCGAGGGGCAGACGGCGCCGCCCCGGGCGCGGCTCCTGTGCGGCGCGCTGCGCGCCCTCGCCTTCGCCACGCTCTTCCTCTTCCTCTTCCGGCCGGTGCGCGAGACGCACGAGGTGGAGATCGAGAAGTCGGTCGTGCCGATCCTGCTGGACGGCTCGTCGTCCATGCAGCGTTCGGACGCCTATGCCGGCGGCGACGCCGGGGAGCGCCTGGCGGCGCTTTCCGGCCTGCCGGGGATCGAGGCCGTGGCCGGCACGAGCCGCGCGGACCTGGTGCAGGCGATCCTCGGCCGTCCGGCGACGGATCCGAGCGTCGTGCTCGGCGACCGCGGCGAGGTCAAGCTCTACTCGTTCGGCGACGAGCTCAGGTCGCTCGCCACGCCCGGCGACCTCAGGGCCGAGGGCCAGCACACCAGGCTGGGGAGCGCCATCGCCGAGGTGCTGGCGGAGTACGGCAGCCGCGGCAAACCGCTGAGCGACCTGCTCGTTTTCTCCGACGGCCGCAGCAACTCCGGCCTCGACCCGCTGGAGGCGGCGGAGCGCGCGGCGCTGGACGGCGTGCGCATCCTCGCCGTGGGCGTGGGCGACCCGAACGAGCCGCAGAACGTCGCGATCGAGTCGGTGCGCGCGCCGGACGTCGCCCTGGTGAACGACGATGTCGCCTTCGAGGTGGCGATCTCCTCCAAGGGCTACGAGGGGCGGACCAGCAGCCTGCTCCTGCGGCAGCGGGGCGCCGCCGAGGTCCTCGCCAGCCGCGAGGTGGTGCTGCCCAAGGACGGGCGCGAGCTGACCGAGATCGTCTTCTGGCGGCCCGAGCGCGAGGGCGAGTACGACCTGGAGATCTCGGTCGCGCGGCTCGGCGGCGAGCAGTTTCTGGACGACAACGTGCGCGCGCACCACCTGCGCGTCGACCCCGAGGAGATCCGCGTGCTCTACGTGGAGGGGTACGCCCGCTGGGAGTACCGCTTCCTCAAGAGCACGCTGCTGCGCGCCAAGAACGTGCGGGCGCAGTGCCTCCTGCTCGACGCGGACAAGGACTTCATCCAGGAGTCCTCCGAGGGCGTGCCGGCGCTCCTCGGCTTCCCGCCCGAGAAGCGCGACCTCTTCGAGTACGACGTCGTCATCCTCGGGGACGTGCCCCCGTACCGCATCGCCTCCACGGTCGAGGACTCCGAGCGCGCGCTGCGCAGCTTGAAGGAGTTCGTCGAGCTGGGCGGCGGCCTGATCATGATCGCCGGCGTCCTGGACGCGCCGCGCGCCTACGCCGGCACGCCCATCGAGGACGTGCTGCCGGTGGTGCTGGGCGACGCGGACGAGGAGCGGCGCCTGGCCGGGGAGGACGTGCACGCGCCCTTCCGGCCGCGGCTCGAGAACCCGGTCGATCCGCACGAGGTGGTGCGTCTGGAGCCGGACCTGCAGAAGAACCGCCAGCTCTGGGAGGACCCCGAGGTCGGCCTGCCGCCGCAGGAGTGGTACTACCCGGTGCACAAGGCCAAGGGCGGCGCCGAGGTGATGCTGCGCCACCCGCAGAACGGCAACCAGTTCGGCAACCACGTGCTCCTGGCCTCGACCTTCTATCCGACCGGCCGCACCATGTTCGTGGCCTTCGACTCGACCTGGTTGTGGCGCAAGTTCTACGGCGACCGCTACACCGAGCGCTTCTGGCGCGCGGCCATCCGCCACGTGGCGCTGAACAAGCTGCGCCGCACCAACAAGCGCTTCGAGCTGGTGACGGACAAGTCGCTCTACGACATCCACGAGGCCATCCAGATCAGCGCGCGCGTGCGCGACGTGGACTTCCAGCCTGTCAGCTACCCGAAACAGACGGTGCAGCTCGCGGACGAGGACGGGCGCGTCACGCCCATCGACCTCGCCAACGTCGACCCCGAGGAGGGGCTCTTCGAGGGCACGATCCGCACCGGCCTGCCGGGGACCTACCAGGTCTGGCTCGAGGACCCCGCGGGACGGGAGCCGGGCCGGCTTTCCCCCAAGTCGTTCCGCGTGCAGGTGCCGCGCCAGGAATGGGAGAACCCGGTGCTGGCGCGAGACACGCTGGAGGCGATCGCCGGCGCCACGCAGGGGGAGTACTTCGGGCTGGACGAGGTCGAGGAGGCCCTGGCCGCGGTCAAGGGGCAGGTGCGCGAACGGCCGAGAGGCGAACCGTCACGGGCCGAGTTGTGGTCCTCGTTCCCGGCCCTCCTCGTCTTCCTGGCCCTGCTGGCGGCGGAGTGGATCCTGCGGAAGAAGTACAACCTGATCTGAGCGCGGCGGCGCTGAAACCGAGCGCGGCCGCAAACGTCTGCGCGCTGGAGCGTACAATTGGTCGGGTGCGTTGCTGTGGCGATGCCGCCGGCGGAGCGCCCGCCGGCTGATGGCTCGGAGCGGATGCGAGCCAGAGTGCCTGGTCCGAAGCGTGTGGAATCCTCGCGGTTGCAGGAGTTTCCGGTTCGATACAGGAAGCCGGCAGTGCATGCGGCTACTCAATAGGGAGTTCTGGCGCAGGTCCGCCGTGAGAAGCGGCCTCGCGCCTGTTGCCGGCCGCGAAGCTCGCTGCCTTGCGCCCGCCGGCAAGAAGTCCGGAAGTCCATGCCTGGAGCGAGGATGGGATCGTCTCGATGCGGAGGTGCCTGCGGGCGGTCCCAGGCCGGCCGGCCCGGTTCGGATGGGGCCGGGGCCGCGGGCCGCGGGGGCAAGCCGGTGAGCCGGACTGGCCGCGGCCTGCGCCTCGCGCCGCCGCACCGAGCACGGGCGCCGTCCGTCCTCCTGGGGATCCTCCTCGCGGCCGGCGCGTGCGGAAAAGGGGCGAGCGCGCAGGAGGGTGCGTTCGCCGGCTGGAACGAGATCGTAGAGGAAGGCTTCGTCCACGACCCGGACGCCACGGAAGTGGCCACCTTCGCGCTGCCGGTGTCCGCCGAGGTGCGGCACAGGTTCCGGGACGCCGAGGAGCTCATGCGCCTCGGCGGCTTCCGGCGCGCGGCGGAACTTCTGCAGGAGGTCATCAACCTCTTCCCCAACCACGTCATCCAGGTCGGAGAGCGCCCGCCGCGCTGGGTGGGCGCCGGCGAGTACGCCCGCTGGCTGCTGGGCACGTTCCCGCCCGAGGGCAGGGAGGAGTACGCCGCCTGGGCGTCCCTCAGGGTCGAGCCGCGCTTCGACGAGGCGAGAGCCAAGGGGGACGAGGCGCTGCTCGAGATGCTGGCTCACCAGTGGGTGCTGACGCCCCCGGGTTGGCAGGCCCTGCGCATGCTCGGCGACCGCGCCTGGGAGCGGGGCGACCAGGCGCTGGCCGAGCGCTGCTACCGGCGGCTCATGCTCTTCGCCGTTCCGCCGGCCGAGGACAGCGCGGGCATCGCGCTGCGCACGGCGGCGGCTCTCGCCCTGCAGGGCGAAGGGGCGCGGGGCCTGGAGCTGCTCGCGCCGTTCGCGGGCAGGAAGAGCACGGTGGCGGGAGAGGCGCGGGACGTGCTCGAGGCGTTCCGCGGGCTCGAGCCGGACGCCGGCAGGAGGCGCCGCGAGTGGCCGATGTTCGGGGGCGCGGCCGACCACGCCGGCCTCGTGCCCGCGGACGCGACCGTGCCGCGCGCCGGCCGCAGCTGGTGGACGCCGGCGTTCCTCGAGCCGAGCAGCAATCCCTACGCCTCCCCGGCGCCTCCCGGCTACGAGGAGTGTCCCTTCCACGCCGCCGTCTCCGGCGACACCATCGTGGCCACCGACGGCCTCGAGGTCCGCGCGTTCACGCCCTTCACCAAGGAGCCGCGCTGGGTCTTCGCGGGCCCGCTCGCCAGCGCGCGGGAGGACGGCGAGTTCTACCTCCTCACGGACTACGTGCAGGACCGCGGAACCTACGGTCCGCTCGGCTCCCTGGCGCGCAAGCTCGCGCTCATGCCGACCATCGCGAACCGCATCGTGCTGGCGCCGCTCCTCGAGGTGCGCCCGCGCGCTCAACGCATCCTCTACGACTCCACCGAGATCACGCCGCCCATCCCCGAACGCAGCCTGCACGCCATCGACCTGGACTCCGGCAGACTGCTCTGGCGCCAGCGCCGCCCGGAGCTGCCGGAGCACGCCTTCATCAACCGCCTGTCGATCAACGCGCCGCCCATCGTCGTGGGCGAACGCGTCATCGCCGCCGGCTACGTCCTGGAGGGCGCGATCAACTACCACGTGGTGTGCCTGTCGCTCAAGGACGGCTCGCTCCTGTGGAGGACACCGCTCGTCGTCGGCCAGCAGGAGCTGACGATGTTCAACAAGACCTTCAAGGAGCCGACCACGCAGCCGCCCGCGGAGCGGGACGGCTCGGTGGTGGTGTGCACCAACCTCGGGCTGGTCGCCTGCCTGGACACGCTGAGCGGCGACATCCGCTGGGTGACGCGCTACGACTCGATCCCCATCCGCGGGGCGCAGCACTACACGCTGGTGCGCGAGCGCGCCACGATCTCCAACAACGACGCTCCGCTCATCGCGGACGGCGTGGCGCTCTTCACTCCCCACGATGCCCGGACGTTCCACGCCCTGGACCTCGCCACCGGCAAGCCGCTCTGGTCGCGCAGCTTCGACGCCGAGGAGACCAGCTCCTTCCGTTACCGCTTCCTGCTCGGCGCCGAGAACGGCGTGGCCGTGCTCGCGGGCGAGACCGGCATCGGCTTCCACGACATCCAGAGCGGCGCGCGCCTCGGCGGCCGAGCCTACGGCAGGAACCTCTACCCCGGCGGCCGCGGCTGCCTCGGGCCGGGCGTGGTCTATCAGCCGCTGAACGACCGTCTCCTGGTCCTCTGCTGGTCGGCGCGCCCGTTCCAGATCAGCGAGCCGGCCAGCGAGGTCGCCTGGCCGCGGGACCAGACCGGGAACCTGGTGGTCTGTCCGGACTTCCAGGTCACGATCGGACAGGAGGCGCTGTCCGTGTTCTTCGACGCCGAGCGGCTGGCCGCCGAGACGCGGCGCCGCGTCGTGGAAGGAAGCCCCTCCCTGGAGGACCTCATCCTGCTCGGCGAGCTCGAGTACCTGCTCGGCGACTGCGGGGCGGCGGTCGCGGTCCTCGATCAAGCGCTCGCGCGTCCCGACATCGACGAGGACGGCGGGCGCCGGGTGCGGGACGGGCTGTTCCGCGCCCATCGCCGCCTGGCCGATGAGATGGCCGCGGCCGGCGACCTCGCCGCGACCCTGCGCCACCGCACCGAGGAGGCGCGCCATGCGGCCGATGCGCGCGCGTTCCTGGCCACCGCGGAGCTGCTCCTCGCGCTCTACGACCAGGCGCACGACCTGGACGGATACCTCGCCACCCTCGACTGGATCGACGAGCGCTGCGCCGACGCCGAGTACGCCTTCGCGGTGCAGAAGCGCCCAGCGCCGCTGCGCGCCGGCGTCTTCACCCTGGAGCAGCGCGCGGCCGTGGCCCTGGCGCGGGGCCGGCCGGAGGACGCGGTCGCGGCCTGGCAGGAGATGATCCTGCGCTACCGGAACGAGCCGTTCCAGAAGACGTCGGCCGGCAGCCACGCGCAGGAGCGGATCGCCGAGGCGATCGCGGCGCACGGCCGCGAGGTGTACGCGGCCTTCGAGGAGCGGGCGCGCGACATGCACGCGGCCGCTCTCGCGGCGCACGACTGCTCGGCGCTGGCCGCGCTCATCGAGCTCTATCCAAACTCGGAGAGCGCGCTCTGCCAGCGCCTCGACCTGGCCTGCCTGCACCTCGAGGCCGGCGACGCGGCGGGCGTGTTCCGCGTGGCGGCGCCGCTCCTCGGCCAGGAGCTGGAGCTGCCGCAGCGCGCCCAGGCCCTGCACGTGGTCGCCCTGGCCGCCGAGTCCGCGGGCGACGGCACGCTGGCGGCGGCCCTCCTGGAACGGCTGCGCCAGTGCGGCGGCGAGGTCGCCGTGCTCGGCGGCGAGGGCGAGTCCTATGCCACCGTGGCGGCGCGCGCTCTCGAACGGCTGCGCCCGCCGGGCGCGCGTACCGCGGCGGCGGCCAGGCTTCTCGGCACGCTGGCCCTCGAGCCGCGCGAACTTGCCCTGCGGCCGGACCGCTACACCAAACTCGTGCCGATCGCCGGCGGCGCCCTGCCCGTGCATGCGGACGCCGTGCTGCTCTTCGAGCCCGGCGCGGGCGCCGAATCCGACGGCGCGTGGCTGCGGCTGATCGACGTCGCGGAGCTGCGCGAGGTCTGGCGCGCGCCCGTAGACGACTACTACGGCGCGAACGACCCGGCGGCGACCGTGGTCGGCGGCAGCCTGATCGTGCGGCAGCGCAGCACGCTGCGCGGCTTCGATCCGGCCAGCGGCGTGCTGCTGTTCGAGCGCGACCTGCCCACCCTCCCGACCCGACCCCTGCTCGAGGATCCTGGCCCCGGCCTGTACTTCACGCGCTGGGACCGGCCGGAGGGCGGCTTCAGCCTCGCCGCCATCGAACCCTCATCCGGCGGCTTCTTCTGGCGGCGCGAGTTCCCCGGCCGGACCGCCGACCTGCTGGGCGGCGGGGGGTTGGTGCTGGTCGTGCGCTCGGACGCCGTGCTCGAGGCGCTGGACGCCTTGACCGGCGCCACGCGCTACGTGCTCTCGCTGCTGGAGATCTCCCGTTCCACGCGCGCCGTCGTCTTCGAGCGCTTCGACCTGCTCCTGGTCGTCGGGTACGCGTCCGGCGAGAGCCGCCCGTGCCTCAAGGCCTTCGACCTGCAGGACGGGCGCGAGCTCTGGTCCTTGACGAAACTGCCGCCCAAGTTCGGCGTCAGGTGGGTGCACGCCGCCAAGGACGCGCTCCTGCTGCTCGAGGGCAGCAGCAGCACCGATTCCAAGAACGCCACGGGCGTGCACACCATCCGCGTGCTCGAGCCGCGCTCGGGCGCCCTGCGCCGCGAGATCGCCGGCCTGGCGCGGCTCACCGCCTTCGAGGAGGGGCCGCTCGTCTTTGGCGGCCACCTGGTGATGCTCGAGCCCGGGCCGGGGGCGCGCGGCAGGGCCGCGACCCAGCGGCTCTTCGTCATCGACCTGGAGAGCGGCGAGCGCCAGCCGGTCGTGCTGGCGGGGCTGCCCCAGGAGCGCGCCGAGTTCGCCGTGTTCGAGACGGCCGCGGGCGGTCTTGCCGGCAAGATCGACGTCAAGCCGACCGTGGTCGCGGCGAGCAACAGGACGTACGTCTTCGCCCTCGACCCGGGCGCCGGCACGGCCCGCCTGGCGCGCGTGCCGGCGCAGCGCGACGCCTACGTGTCGAGCGCGCTGGCCACGCCGCGCGCGCTGGTGCTGCTCAAGGACGATTGCCTGTTCGTCTTCCCGGCCGAGGAGGGATCGCGATGACGAGGCGCGCGGGCGCGACGAAGTCACTGGCGGCGCTTGGCGTCTTGCTGCTCGCGGCCGCGGCGCGGGCTCCGGCGGCCGCGGGCGAAGCTCCCGGCGCGGCCGCGGCCGCGGACCTGGAGACGCTGCGCGCCGTCGAGCGCGGCTTGCGCTGGCTGGCCGACCGCCAGAACAAGGACGGCTCCTGGAGCGGCGCCATCGGCTTCAAGCTCAACAAGGACTACAAGATCGAGAGTGTCGACAAGCCGCACGTCGGCGTCACCGCGCTCGCGGGCATCGCCTTCCTGGCCGGCGGTCACCTGCCGGGCCGCGGCGCCTACGGCGAGAACATCGAGCGGGCCACCGAGTTCATCACCGGCTGCGTGGACGAGACTTCCGGCTTCATCGCCAGGAACGGCACGCGCATGTACAGCCACGCCTTCGCCACGCTCTACCTGGCCGAGGTGGCGGGGATGAGCCAGCGCGCCGACGTGCGCGGCAAGCTGCAGCGCGCCGTGGACCTGATCGTCAAGTCGCAGAACCAGTACGGCTCGTGGCGCTACGAGCCGTTCGCCGTCGAGTCCGACATGTCGATCACCGTCTGCCAGCTCATGGCCCTGCGCGCGGCGCGCAACATCGGCATCAAGGTGCCGCGCACGACCATCGACCGCGCCGTGAACTACGTGCGGGGATCGTACGTCGCGAGCGACGAGTACGACTTCTTCCTGATGCGCGACGACTACTACTTCCTGCTGCGCGGCTCGTTCAAGTACCAGAAGCAAGAGGACACGCGCTCCTCGTTCGCGCTCACCGCGGCCGGGATCGCCTCGCTCTACAACGCCGGCGTGTACTCCGACGACCGGCTGCGCGACTCGCTCGAGATCCTGGAGCAGACTTACGACCGCATGAGCCGCAGGAGCACGCATTACTTCTACTGGTACGGGCACTACTACGCGGTGCAGGCGATGTACGTGGCGGGCGATCCGTGGTGGAGCCGCTACTATGAGAGGATCCGCCGGGACCTGCTGGCCGCTCAGCACCGCGACGGCAACTGGGAGAACGACATCGGACCCGGAGACGCGTTCGGCACCGCGGTGGCGGCCATCATCCTGCAGGTGCCGTACGCCTACCTCCCCATCCTGCAGCGTTGAGAGGCCATGGAACCGAAGGAGTTGAGAGCGGATCTGGAGCGGCTGCGCCGGCGCCTGCGCGGCCTCTTCGCCCTCCACGGATCGCTGCGCCTCGCCGCCGCGGTCGGCGCCGCTCTCGCCCTCCTCTACGCGCTCGACCGCTCCTTGTCGCTGCCGGCCGCGGTGCGCGTGTTCCTGCTGCTCGGCGCGCTGGCCGGCGCGGCCTGGCTGGCGCTCGGCGGCATCGTCGCCCCGCTGCGCCGGCGCATCCGCGCCGAGGACGTGGCCTGCGCCGTCGAGCAACGCTTCCCGGAGTTCGACGGCCGCCTCCTCTCCACGCTGGAGCTGGACGGAGAGGCGCTCGCGCCCGACCGCAACGTCTCGCTCGCGCTGGTGGAGCTCCTGCGCGCGGAGACGGGCGCCCTGCGCCGCGGCGTCCGCTTCGCCGGGATCTTCGACTACCGCGGCATCCGGCGCCTGGCGGCCCTGGCGCTGGCGCTCCTCGTCCTGGACGCGGGCTTCGGCGCGGCGCGGCCGCAGCTGGCCGCGATCTTCTTCAGCCGCCTGCTGGGCGGCGGCGCGCGCTGGCCGCAGCAGGTGTTCCTCGCGGTCGAGTTCCCCGAGACGGCGGAGCACTTCACCGTCGAGTACGACGGCGCGCACCCGGCCAAGGTGCGCCTGGCGCGCGGCGCCAGCCTGCCGGTGACGGTGCGCGCCGTGGGCGAAGAGCCGCGTTTCGTCGAGCTCAGGACGAGGGACGGGACGACGTTCGGGCGCGCTCCAGCGCTGCCGCTCGCCCCCACGGCCGGCGGCGAGTGGGTGGGCCGCTTCCGCGGCGTGCGCGAGTCGTTCGCCTTCCACGCGCACGACGGCGACGCCGACGACGACAGCCGCGAGGTCGCGGTCGAAGTGTTCGCGGCGCCCGCGGTGGCGGCCGTGACGAGCCGGCTGACCTTCCCGGAGTACACCGGCCTGGCGCCGCGGAGCGAGCCGCGCGGCGACATCGAGGCCCCGGTCGGGACGCGCGTCGACCTGGAGGTGTCCGTCGCGGGCGAGGTGCAGGGCGGCAGCATCGTGTTCGACCCGGGAGGCCGGGAAGGGACGCTCGCCGCGCCGGCGCAGGCCGGCGCCGCCTGGATCACCTCCTTCGTGGTGAGCGAGTCGTGCTCCTACTCCGTGCACCTGCTCGGCGCGAACGGCTTCAGCAACCTCGATCCGGCCGCGTACGCCGTGATCGCAGTGCTCGACCGCCCGCCCACGGTGCGGCTGCTCGAGCCGGCCATGGCGAACGTCGACGTGACGCCCGCTGGAGCGCTGCCGTTCCGCGTGGCCGCCGACGACGACTACGCCGTCGCCTCCCTGCTCCTCGCCGTGCGCTCCTTGGGCGCGGAGGAGGAGCGCGAGTTCGTCCTCTTCGCTCCGGGCGCGGCCGGCGCGCCCGCTCCCCTCGAGAGTGGCCGGCGCCTGGTCTACTCCCTGCTCGACCTGGCCGAGACCGCGTTCCTGCACGCGGACGGGGCGCGCGCCTCGCAGGTGGGGGACACCTACGTCTACCGCGTCAGCGCCGAGGACAACTGCGCCGGCGCGGGGGGCCCGCACCGCGCCGCGCTCACCGACCGGGGCGTGGACGTGGTCTCGGTCAACGAGAAGATGCGGCTGCTCACCGAGCGCCAGATCCGCCACAAGGACGAGGTGCGCGCGCTGCGCGAGCTGCAGGGCGAGAAGCGCGAGCGGCTGCTCGAGGTCCTCGCCGACCTCGAGGCGAGCGAGGGAGACCGGGAGCCGGACGCGGAGCGCCTCTCCGCCCTGGAGATCGGCCAGAACCAGGTGACGAACCGCGCGCTGCGCAGCTGCCGCGACTTCGCCGACCTGTTCGAGGAGTACCTGCTCAACCGCCTGGACCACTCCGCCGCGGCGGAGCGGCTCATACCGCTGCTGGTGGAGCAGAAGCGCGCCTCGCTGCAGGTGGACGGCTTCGACTTCGGCGTCTACCGGCCGATCGTGGACGCCTTCCACGCCGGCGCCTACGGCCAGCTCGACGTGCTCGGCCGCCTGCTCGAGATGCTCTCGTGCATCCTCGACGTGAGCGGCGACCTGGCCCCGCGCGCGGCGCAGGCGCTCGCGGACGCGCGCCTCGCCTCCGAGGCGCGCGCGCGGCCGGAGGCCCTGCGGGCGGCGCTCGCCGCCGAGGAGGAGGCGCTCGCGCGCCTCGACCTGCTGCTCGAGAAGCTGGACGAGTGGGAGGACTTCCAGGAGATCCTGACGCTCTTCCGGGATCTCGTCGAAGATCAACGCGACCTGAACGCGCGCGCGCGCGCTGCTCTCAGGTCGGAAGACGGGCGCTGACGAGGAGGGCCTCGATGAACACGCGCGCGATGATCGTGGCGGCCGGCCTGGTCCTCTCGCTCTGCGGGCGGCTCGCGGCGCAGGACGACGCGACCGGCGACCCGGAGCGCCTGGTGCGCGATCAGCGCACCATCAAGGCGCGCCTGGAGAAGATCCAGACCAAGATGGAGCGCCTGGCGGACAAGCTGGTCGCGGAAGGCAAGACGCGCAACGCCGCGCTGCTGAGGAAGGCGCTGGCCGAGACCGGCGCGCAGCGCCTCGGCGACCGCATCGACGAGGTGATCCCGGACATCTCCGCCAGCCGCTTCTCGTCCATCGAGCGCCAGGAGGAGATCCTGCGCGTGCTCGAGTCGATCTATGCCTTGCTCCTCGACCGCAGCGATCTCGAGAAGCTCGAGAAGCGGATCGAGCAGGTCCGGGCGGGACTGAAGAGGATCGAGGATCTGCGCGCCGAGGAGCAGCGCCTCATCCGCGAGACGCAGTCCCTGGCGGAGGACGCGCAGGCGCTTCTCTCGCGCGCGCGCTCCGAGGTGAGCGAGCTGATCGGCGAGCAGGAGCAGCTGGCGAGCGAGACGGACGCGGCCGCGGGCGAGTCGCGCCTGCGGCTCAGCGAGTTGAAGGAGGCGCTGGACGAGCTGGCGGCAAGGCAGGCCGGTGAGCTTCTCCGCGCCGAGGAGGCAGTCGAATCGGTCGTGGGCAAGGCCGCGCAGCGCCTGGACGAGGCCCTGCGCGCCGAGCGTTCGGCGCGCGAGCGGCTCGACGCGCAGCCTGCCGCGGCCGGCGCCGATGTCGAGGCCGCGCGGCCGGCCGAGCTGAGCGAGAGCCAGCGCGCGGGCTTCCTCGACGATCAGGCGCGGGCCAGGGAGACGCTCGACCGGCTGCTCGCGGAGGAGCTGGGCGAGGAGGCGCGCGGCGCGCTCGAGGAGCGCATCGGCCCGGACGTGTCGCGGGCGCGGGCGGCCGCGGGCGCGGCCGCGGAGGCGGCGGAGCGCGGCGACGCGGCGGCGGCCGGTCTCGAGACGGAGCGAGCGCTCGCCGCGCTCGAGAACGCGCGCGCGGCCCTGGCGCGCCTGGTCAACGGCGACGAGCGCGCGCTGCCGCCGGGCGGTGCGGCCGCCGAGGAGGAAGTGAGCGCGGCCGCCGAGGACCTCGCCGCGCAACTGGAGCAGCAGGCTGGCGCGGCCGAGGAGGACGCCGGCACCGCCGCCGCGGCAGAGGAGGCCGCCGCAAAGACGCGGGACGCGGGCCGCGCGGCCGCCGCGGCGGCCGCCGCCTTGACC
>JACQZJ010000060.1 GCA_016213895.1 Planctomycetota bacterium
ATGCGCCGGTCGGGTACGGCGGCGCCGGGATTGTGCGACTCGCGCTCGAGCGTGCGAACCGCGTGACCGGAGTCGTGCGGGATGCGTCCGGCGCGCCGGCTCGAGGTCTCCTGGTGCTCCTCCTGCCCGCCGGCGGAGACGCCGGGAACACGCCCTTCGGTCTGCACCAGTTGCGCGGGCTGCGCACGCCCGCCGCGTTCGCCCGCACCGGCGCGGACGGCTCGTACGTGCTGCGCGGGATCAAGCCCGGCCAATACCGGATGCGGCTCACTTCCGGCGACCTCCCAACCGTCACGGTTGAACGCGACGTCACCGTCATGCCCGGGGCCGACACCGCCGTCGACTTCCCCTGAACGCCGGGGGCGGCGCTTCGACGTGGTTGGCGTTCGCTGCTATCTGGTTGCCGACATCCGGGAGGGCTGCTGCCCCAAGCACAGCCGGATGGTGGAGTCGGTGCCGTGGGCTCACGGTCGTGCCCGACACACCGGGGCTTTCGACCGAGAGGTGGCCAGCTTCGTCCATGTGGCCGACAAAACCGCCGCCGCACGGATTGGTAGGTGTCAGGATAGTTGTCGGCCGGGCGGGAGACATCACGCGGCCTCCTCCCCGGCGTGCCGACGTTCGGGGTTGAGGCGCACGACCTCGATGCGGGACCAGTCACGCGGCGTGCCGCGTCGACGCGCCGCCGGGCCCGAGCGGATCCAGGTGGGCTTCTGCCGCAAGGGCTGCTACCCTTGCTTGTACGTTTCCGGCCGCTTTCTCCCCCCGGCGGATCCCCGCGATGGACCTGGCGCAGCACGCGAACCTCGAACCGCTGATCCGAGCCCTGCCCAAGTCCGATCTGCACGTCCACCTGGACGGCTCGCTCCGGCTCGAGACCCTGATCGACCTGGCCCGGGAGCAGGGGGTCGAGCTGCCGTCCTTCTCCGCCGCGGGCCTGCGCGAGCTGGTGTTCAAGCCGCGCTACGCCAGCCTCGCGGATTACCTCCAGGGATTCCGCTACACGGTCGCGGTGCTGCAGAGCGCCGAGGCCCTGGAGCGCGTGGCCTACGAGCTGGCCGTGGACTGTTGGAACGAGGGCGTGTGCTACTTCGAAGTGCGCTTCGCGCCCCAGCTCCACGTGCATTCGCGCCTGCGCGTGCCTGACGTGGTGCGCGCGGTCGCGCGCGGGTTGAAGCGCGCCGAGGACGAGGTCGACGCCCAGCCGGCGGTCAAGGAGCGGGCGCGGCCGCCCCTGCGCGCGGCGATCATCTTCTGCGCCCTGCGCTTCTTCGAGCCGGCCTACAGCAAGAGCTACCGCGGCTACTTCGACGCCTGCGCCTACTCGCCGCCCGAGGAGGTCTTCGCCCGGGCGAGCGTCGACTTGGCCCGGGCGGCCGTGCACCTGCGCAACGAGGAGGGTCTGCCCGTGACCGGCTTCGACCTGGCCGGGCAGGAGAAGGGCTACCCGGCCGAGGCGCACCGCATGGCCTACCAGGTGGCGCACGAGGGGTTCCTCGGCAAGACCGTGCACGCGGGCGAGGACTACGGCCCGGAGTCGATCTTCCAGGCGATCGGCGACCTGCACGCCGACCGCCTCGGCCACGGCACTTGGCTGCTCGAGCCGAGCCGGGTGACCGATCCGCGCATCGAGAACCCGCAGAAGTACGTGGACCTGCTCGCGCAGTACGTGGCCGACCATCGCATCACGGTCGAGGTCTGCCTGACCTCCAACCAGCAGACCGTGCCGGAGCTGGCGGGCGACCTGGCCAGGCATCCCTTCGGCGAGATGATGCGCAAACGCATCTCGACGGCTCTCTGCACCGACAACCGGCTGGTCTCGGACACGAACATGACGCGCGAGGTGATGCTCGCGGTCAAGGCCTTCGACCTCTCGCTCAAGGCCTTGCGCGACATCCTGATCTACGCCTTCAAGCGCTCCTTCTACCCGGGCCCGTACCTCGAGAAGCGCCGCTACGTGCGCTCCGTGCTGGACGCCACCAATCGCGTGGTCGCCGAGTGGACGGCCGGCCCAGGGGAGCGGTGAAGGGCGCGCGCCATCTCTTCCTCATCGGCTTCCGCGGCGCCGGCAAGAGCGCGGTGGGGCGCGCCGCGGCGCGGCGCCTCCGCCTGCCGTTCCTGGACCTCGACCGCGCCGTGGAGCACGCGGCACGGATGTCCGTGCGCGAGATCTTCGCGCGCCTGGGCGAGGCGCAGTTTCGGCGCCTGGAGGAGCGCGCCCTGCGCGAACTCTGCGGCGAACCGCCGCACGTGGTCGCGACGGGCGGGGGAATCGTGGAGCGCGCCGCCTGCCGCGGGCTGCTGCGGGAAGAGGGCATCGCCGTGTGGCTGCAGGTCTCGCGCGCCGAGCTGGAGAGGAGGCTCGGGCGCGGCCGGCGCCGTCCCTCGCTCACCGGGCGCGCGCCCGTGGCCGAGGCGGGGGCCTTGCTGCGGCGCCGGGGACCGCTTTATCGGGCGGCGGCTCGCGCCGTGCTGCGCTGCGGGACGGCGCGGCCGGCGGAGCTGGCCAGGCGCGCGGCCGCGGCCTACCGGCGCCTGTGCGCCGCGGATCGGGGCTCGAG
Source organism: Planctomycetota bacterium (assembly GCA_016213895.1). Lineage (GTDB taxonomy): Bacteria > Planctomycetota > B15-G4 > B15-G4 > JADJEK01 > JACQZJ01. The sequence continues at coordinate 2,562 of JACQZJ010000060.1, forward strand.
CGGGCGCGCGCGGTCCCGCCCCAGGCGCCGTAGTCGGCCAGGATTCCCCAGCCCCCCGCGCGGCGAGGGTCCTGCGCGGCCTTGAGGAGAAGGGCGACTTGTGCGTTGCCTGCGGCAAGGACGGTCGCAGGGGCTCCCCGCTTCCCACTTCCGACCTCGAGCTTCCGGCTCGCGGCGGCGCCGGCAATGAGTTTGGTTGCGGCGCCGCCGCGCCGTGGCAGGCGCGCGGCCTCGTGGCTAAACTGGCGAGGGCAGGCGTCCTGCGTACGGGAGAACATGGTGTCGGTCGTCGCTTCCGCAGCCGTCTTGCTCGCCCTGCTGGCGCTGCAGGTCGCCAGGCCCCTGCTCCAGGAGCAGGGTGACGCGACCACGGCGCAGGCGCAGGGCGCGGACCAGGGTGCCGCGGCGCAGCTCGAGGCGCGCAGGCAGGCTCTCGTCGACCACGGCTCGGAGCAGCCGGCGCGGGTCGGCGCGGCCATCGATCTTCTCGGCAGCGATCCCGCCTTCCTCGCCGCGCGGCTCGGCGCGCCCGCGGGCCCTGAGGTCTTGAGCGCGATCCTGGATGCGCTCGCGATCCGCGGGCCGAGCGAACCGCGCAGCGCCGAGATGGTGACCGAGGTGCTGGCGCTCATACCGGGGGTTGGCGGGGAGATCGGCGGCAAGGCGCTGCGCACGCTGCGCATCCTCGACGCCGCCTATCCGGAGCAGACGCGCCCGCGCCTCGTGGCCGCCCTGCGCGGCGAGGACGCGGCCCTGGCGGAGGCGGCCATCCGCGTGCTCGCCTTGACGCGCGACCTGAAGGCGGTGCCGCCGCTCCTCGACCTGCTGGCGCAGACCGGCGGCGCGGGCCCGCTCGCCGAGGCGGCGGCTGCGGCCCTCGCCGGCATCCTCGGCACCTCGTTCGGCGCCGACGCGGCCAAGTGGAACGTGTTCTGGCAAGGCTGCGCCGGCAAGACGCGCGAGCAGATCTTGGAGGAGGTGCTGGCCGCGGAGCGCGTGAACCACGCCGGCGTCGTGGAGCGCAAGGACCGCGAGATCATCCGCCTCAAGCGCGAGATCGACGTCGGCGACCGGGATGCTCTGCTCGCCGACCTGCAGCACGAGCTGCGCGACGTACGGCGCTTCGCGGCCGAGGCGCTGGCGCGCGGCAGCGAGGACTGGGACGTGTCCGGGGCGCGGCCCGTGATCCTCGGGCGTCTCGAGTCAGGCTCCGAACCGAGCGACGTGATCGTGGCCTTCCTCAAGCTGCTGTGCGCCATCGACGCCCAAGCCGAGGCCTCCGGCCCGGACGTGCGGCGCGACGCGCTCATCGTCTCCTTCTTCTCCTCGCCGTCGCCGGAGGTCGTGGTCGCCGCGGTCGAGGCGGCCGAGCAGTTCCCGGTCGATCAGGTGCGCACGGCGATCCTGGACGCCGTCCGCGAGCTGTCGCGCCGGCCGTTGACGCCCGCGGCGCGCTCCATCCTGGTCAAGGCCTGCGGCGGCAAGCTGAACCTGCGCGAGGCGCGCGACCAGCTCGTCGCGCTGCTCAGCAACGACGAGTCGGGCGACGTGCGCCTGGCGGCGGTGGGGGCGCTCGGTTCGTTCCGCATGCCCGACACCGCCGAGTACCTGGCGCGGGCGCTGCGCGAGGACAGCGACTGGCGGGTGCGCAGGAAGGCGGCGTCCGAGCTGGCGGCGGTGGCCGGCACCGCGGCGGTGGAGCACTTGCTGCGCGGCCTCGAGGACCCGCGCATCGAGGTGCGCGCCGAGGTGGCCGCCGCGCTTTCCGGCCTGGACGGGGAGCAGGCGGCCGTCGCACTGGTGGCGCGGCTCGAGAAAGAGAAAGAGGTCACCGTCCGCACCGCCATCGTACGCGCCCTGGGGAGCCTGGGCTTCCCGCAGGCGCTCGACGCGCTGTGCGCCGTCGCCCTCGCCCGGGACGCGGCGGCCGCGAACGGGCCGGGGGTCGATCCGGCCGTGCTGGCGCTGCAGCTGGCGGCGCAGAAGGCGCTGCAGCAGGTGGCGGGGGACGATCCGGCGCGCTGGGGCACGGTCGTGGCGAGGTTCGCCGGCAGCGGGCGCCGCGACCTCGAGCAGTTCGCCCTGGCGGAGCAGCTCAGAACCCTGGTCGCGGCCCGCGCGCCGCTGGAGACGATCCTCGAGGCGCGGCTCGCGCTGGCCGGCGCGGCCTTTGCGGCCGGGGATTTCGACGCGGTGGAGCGCGTCGCGGCCGAAGGGCTGGCCGAGGCGGAGGGCGTGAGCGGGTTCGGGCCGCGCTCGGAGCTGGCGGCTCTGCGCGGGCGGGCGCTGCGCGAGAAGGGCGAGCACGGCGCCGCTGCCGCGTCGCTCGAGCAGGCCATCACGCTGGGCGGGCTGGTGGGCGCGGGCCGCGAGGAGATCGTCACGCTCGCGGCCGCGGAGCATCGCGCCGCCGGCAACCTGGAGCGGGCGATCGCCATCCTCGGCGCCGAGGAGGTGCTTTCCGGGGAGCAGCTCCTGCTGCTGGCGAGCTGCCTCAAGGAGGCGCAGAGCGGCCGGGAGGCGGCCGCGTGCCTGCGCGACTACCTGGCGCGCTTTCCGGGCGAGAATGCCGCGGCCGAGTTCGGCGCGCGCCTCGATCTGGCCGAGCTGCTGCTGGAACAGGGCGACGCGGTTGGGGCGGAGCGCGTGCTGCAGGCCGGCGCGGCCGTCCCGGCGGGCGCGAGCGCGGGCGCGCGCGAGCGGCTGCGCGCGCTGCGCCAACGGATCGCGGAGGCCGCCAAGGCGGCGCCGCGGCCGGAGGGCGGGCAGGCGGGCGCGGGCGGCGGCAGTCCGGGCGGAACCGGGGACGACGGATGAGAATCGTCATCGCCGGAGCCGGCGCGGTCGGCCTGAACCTGGCGCGCGACCTCTCCGAGGACAAGCACGACATCTGCATCATCGAGGCGGACGCGGCGCTGATCCGCGCCGTGCAGGAGAAGGTCGACGTCCAGGCCGTTTCCGGCAGCTGCACGGACGTGGAGGTGCTGCAGAGCGCGCACGTCGATCAGGCCGACATCTTCGTCGCCGTCACCAACTCGGACGAGGTCAACATCGTCGCCTGCGTCCTGGCGCACGCGCTGCAGGCCAAGCGCCGCATCGCCCGGGTGAGGAATCCCCATCTGTCCGGCAAGGAGCCGCTGGTCGACAAGCGCGAGTTCCACATCAACCGCATCGTCAACCCCGACACGATCGCCGCCGAGACCGCGGTGCGCCTGATCAAGAGTCCGGGCCTGCGCTTTCGCGCCGACTTCGCCGAGGGGGAGGTCCTGCTGCGCGCCTACCGCCTGCGCGAGGCGGACGAGCTGCACGACTGGCCGCTCTCCGACCTGGCTCAGCGCTTCCCGGACCGGCCGTTCCTGGTGGCGGCCGTGGAGCGGAGCGGCGAGTTCACGGTGCCCAGGGGCCGGGACGTCCTCAAGGTGGGCGACGTCGTCTACCTGCTGATGCTCAAGGGTTCGGAGGATCGCTTCAAGGACCTCATCCGCCCGGAAGACGCCGAGCCGGGGCGCATCGTGGTCTACGGGGCCACCTCGATCGGGATGAAGGTCCTGCGGCGCCTGGAGAGCGTGCCGCAGCGGGTGCTCGTCGACGAGAGCCGCGCGCGCGCGGAGCGCGCCGCCGAAGCGCTGCCGGGCGTGCTCGTGCTGCACGGCTGGGTCAGCTCGGACGAGATCGGGCGCGAGGTGGACTTCGCGGCCACGGACTGCTTCGTGGCCGCGGGCGAGGACGACCGCATGAACCTGGTGGCGGCGCTCTACGCCAAGCAGCGCGGGGCAGAGCGCACCATGGTGCTCGCCCGCGAGCCGGACATCGTGCCCTTGCTGCAGGCGCTGCAGTTCGACGCGGTGATCAACGCGCGCCTGCTCGCCGTCTCGGAGATCTCGCGCTTCGTCCGGCCCGGCAAGGTGCTCTCGGTGCAGAAGATCGGCGAGGGAGGCGCCGAGGCGATCGAGCTGATCGTGCGCAAGGGAGCGAAGGCGGCCGAGAAGTCGCTGCGCGAGCTCAAGCTGCCCGAGGGAGCGATCGTCGGCGCGGTGTCGCGCGACGGCTCGGCCTTCCTGCCGACCGGCGACACGGTCCTCGAGGTGGGGGACGACATCGTCGCCTTCGTGCTCGACGACGTGCGCGAGCACGTGGAGCGCCTGTTCGCCGGCTCGAAGATGATCCGCTTCGAGTCGGCCTGAACGGGAGGGCGGCGATGAACGGCCTGCTGCCGGTCCTGTTGGTGCTCGCGCGTCTCGCCGGGCTGGCCGGGCTGCTGCTGCTCGCTCCGCTCGCGCTCGAGGTCGCCGGCGGCGCAGCGAGCGGGCGCGGCGTCCTGGGCTTCGCTCTGCCGGCGGCGCTCTGCTTCGCCCTGTACGCGGCCGCGCGCCTGGGCGTACGCGGCGAGCAGCCCGAGCTCAGCACGCCGCAGCAGGGCTTCCTGTGCGTGGGCCTGGGCTGGCTCCTGTTCGCGGCGATCGGGGCCCTGCCCTTCTGGATCTCGGGGGCGCTCGACGGCCTGGTCGACGCGTTCTTCGAGTCCATGAGCGGCTTCACCACGACCGGGGCCACCGTCTTTGCCTCGGTGGAGCGCCTGCCGCGCGCGATCCTCTTGTGGCGTGCCCTGACGCACTTCATCGGCGGCCTGGGCATCATCGCGCTGTTCGTCGCGGTGCTGCCGGCGCTCGGCGCAGGCGGCGTCGTGCTCCTGCGCTCCGAGGTCGCGCCCGCTCTGCTCGAGGAGCGCCTGCGGCCGCGCATCCAGGACACGGCGAAGGTGCTGTGGTACGTGTACGCCGGGCTCTGCCTGGCGGAGTGCGGCGCGTTGCTCTGCTGCGGCGTGCCGTTCTTCGACGCGCTCTGCCACTCCATGGCCACGATCTCCACCGGCGGCTTCTCCACCCGGGACCAGAGCCTGGGGGCGTTCAGCCCGGCGGCGCAGTGGGTGGTCATCGCCTTCATGTTCATCGGCGGCGCTTCCTTCCTGCTGCACGCCAAGGCCGTCCAGGGGGACGGGCGCGCCTACCTGCGCTCCGACGAGTTCCGCCTCTACGCGGGCATCCTGCTGGTCGCGACCGCACTGACCACGATCGCGACGATGGCGACCCACGAGCCGGGCGCGGCGGCGACCGCGGGTGTGTCGCCCCTCGACCCGGCGAGCCACGACTACGGCAGCTTCCTGACCGCGCTGCGGCACGCGGCCTTCCAGGTGACATCGATCATGACGACCACGGGGTTCGTCACCGCCGACTACGAACGCTGGCCGGACTTCGTGCGCCTGCTGCTGGTCGCGCTCATGTTCATCGGCGGCTGCTCGGCATCGACGGCCGGCGGCGTGAAGGTCTTCCGCTACCTGCTCATCCTGCGCTCCGCCCGCCGCCAGGTCGCGACGCTGCTCAGCCCGAACCGCATCGTGGCGGTGCGCCTCGGCGGCAGCAACGTGCCCGCGGAGACCCTGCTCGCGGCGGCCATGACCTTCGCGCTCTTCGTGCTGATCACGGGCGTGAGCGCGCTCGTGCTGCTCCTGCTCGGCGTTCCCCTGATCGAGGCGGCCTCCGGCACGGCCGCCTGCATCTGCTGCGTCGGCCCGGCGCTGGGAGTGCTCGGCCCGGCCGGCAACTACGCCGACCTGCCGGCAGTGGGCAAGCTCCTGCTGTCGTTGGTCATGCTCATGGGCCGCCTCGAGATCTACGCGATCCTGGTCCTCATGCGCTTGAAGCGCTGAGGTGGCCGGCGAGGAGCCGGAACGTGCGAGCCGAGCGCCACGCGGCGAGCCCGGTGGCGCAGGCCAGGGCTGAGATCGTCCACCCTGAGGCGAGGACCCAGCCGGCGCGCTCGAGGAGGAGCGGGAAGCCGTCGAGGGGCCGAGGCGCGGGGTCGAGCCACGCAGGCACGAGGAAGAGCGCCGCGAGCACGGCGGCCCAGAGCACGGCCGTGGCAGCGAGCGCGAGCGTGGTGAGAACGCTCGCGGCCTTGAGCCGCAGAGGCGCGGAGAGCGGCCGCAGCGCGCGCCAGCACCAGTAGGCGCTGGCCGCGGTGAGGGCCGGAAGCAGGAACTGCGCGGGCTCCGAGACCAGGAGCCGGCAGACCACGAGGACCGCGCCTGCGGCCGCGCCCAGGGGCGCGCCGCTTCCTTCCCGCCACGCGACCCACGCGGGCGCGAGGAAGAACGCGACGAACAGGCCGAACCAGGGGAAAAGGAGCGTGGCGAACGCGATCACGGAGCAGGCGGCACGGTTTCTCGGCGACACGGCGGGACCTCTTGCTGCGGGACTGCGGCAGCCGTGCCGTTGGACGTGCGCCGGCGCCGCTTGCTTCCCGGGAAAGCGGCGCCGGCCTTGCTGCTCCGCCGCGGTGCTCAGCCGACCTTGACCACCACGGCCATGGCCGTGTCGCCCGCGGCGCAGCCGGAGAAGAGGCCGTAGCCGCCGCCCGCCTGCACCAGCTCCTCGATCAGCTCCATGATCACGCGCAGCCCGGTCGGCCCCTGCGGGTGGCCGTAGACGAGCGGCGAGCCGAACTGGTTCAACCGGTCCTTGGCCACGCCGGTCTCGCGGCAGAAGAACGCGTCGTTCACCGCGAAGGGGTTGTGCGTCTTGATCGCCTGGCAGGCGTTCAGGTCGATCCCGGCGCTCTCCAGCGCCGCGCGCGCCGCCGGCACCACGGCCATGGGCATGTGTCCCTTCTCCACGCGCGCCTCGCCGAAGCCAACGATGCGGATGGTCAGGCTCGCGTCCTTGGAGAGCCGCGCCGCCTCCTCCTTGGTGCACACCACGATCCCGGCATTGCCGTCGGCCGGGAAGGTCTGCGTGCCGAAGCTGACCGTGCCGCCCTCGGTCGCCGGCTTGAGGCCCGCCAGCCCTTCCTTGGTCGTGGGGAAGACGCCCTCGTCGGCGTCGATGGTCTTGACCTCCTTCTTCCCCTTGGGGATCTGCACCGGGAACATGTAGCGCTTCTGGAAGGCGCGGTCGTTCGCCAGCGCCGCCTGGTACTGCCCGTGGCGCAGGAGCGTGATCTCGTCTTGCTCCTCCTTGGTGATGCCGAACTTCTTCGCCACGGCTTCAGCCGTGGAGATCATCGCTCCCTTGGCGTACGGGTCCTTGTTGAAGTTGTCCCAGACCCACTCCTCGGTGTCCCCGCGGCCGCCGGGGGCGGAAGGGTTCGGGTAGTAGACGTGCGGCCCGTTCGACGTGCGGTCGCACGCCACCACGAGCACGTTCCTGCGCATTCCCAGCTCGATCTCGCTCGCGGCCGTGAAGAGCGCGCGCGCCGAGGTGGCACAGGCCTGCGAGACCGTCGGTCCGGTGAGCTGCCCGGCGCCGATCATGCCCGCCAGCCAGGGCGCGCCGTAGAAGCTGTGGCGCTGCGGCACGGTCAATCCCAGCACCAGTCCGTCGAAGGTCTCGGGCGCGATCTTCCTGCCCGCGAGGAAGCCGGCCGCGGTCCTGGCCGCGAGCTCGACGGCGTTGATCCCGCCCAGGCTCCCCTGCCAGCGGCAGAATGGAGTGCTCCAGTACGAACCGTAGGGGATGAACGACTTCGCTAGCGTCATGGTCCAGATCCTGTGCTCTTGATGGTGGCCGGAAGGTCCTCGCTGCCGAGGATGCCGCAGAATCCCCCGCGGCGGGGCGCGCCAGTATGCAGCGCCTTGCTGCCGCGGTCAACGAGGATCAAAGCCGGCGCAGCGCCTTCAGCGGGCGCGCGCCCTGCAGCAGGCGAGCGCCAGGCAGGAGAGCGCGCCGAAAAGGGCGATCGCGTGCACGCCGAGGAGCGGCAGGAGCAGGCCGCCGAGCACCACGGCGCCGAGGCAGGCGCCGAGAGCGTCGGCGGCGAAGAGCAGCCCCGCGGCTCGCGGCCGGCCGGCGGCGGCGGCGAAGCCCATGGTGTAGGCCGCGCCCACGACCGCGCCGCAGGCGGCGGATAGG
>JACQZJ010000210.1 GCA_016213895.1 Planctomycetota bacterium
CGACGAACGTCGAGCGCCTCTTCGAGGCGTAGGCGCAACAGGCGGCACGTCGTGGTGAAGGTGCGCCGGGTGACGTGGTACGTCGTCGCTGCCGGCCCCTGCGCCGGGGAAGCGCCCCTCCGCTCCCCACGGGCGCCTACCCGGTGCTCGCGGTCGAGGCGGGCCGCTCCGTTTCAAGTCACTTGAGGTCGGCGCTCGCGGGCAGGAGCCCGCTCCGCCCCGGAATGAATGCACCGCGCGCAGGCCAGCCAGCGGGTCAGCGTGCCACGAAACACGGGTCGATCGAATCCCGACAGAACCCCGGTCGTCCGCGAGCCAAAACGCGGCGGGCAAAGCCCGCGCCAGGAAGTGGCGCCGGCCGCTCAGGCGCGCAGCTCGGCGAGGACCTCCGCGAACACCTCGTGATCCCGCTGCGCGAAGAGAAAGAAATGGACCTCCTCCACCACGCCGCGCGCCTTCTTCAGGTAGGCCGACACCTCGGCGAGCATCACCTCGGCGCAGCGCCGCACCGAGTAGCCGCCCACGCCCGTGCCGATGGCCGGGAACGCGAGAGTGCGGCAGCCGTTCTCCTCGGCGCGCAGCAGGGAGTTGCGCGTGGCCGCGCGCAGCGTGTCTTCGCTGACCGGCTCGTCCCCCATGGCCGCCGCGTGGATCACGCGCCGGCACGGGAGCTTGCCCGCGCCGGTGATCGCCGCCTCGCCGACCTCGATGCGGCCGATGGCGTCGCACTCTTCCTGGATCGCCGGCCCGCCCTTCCTGCGGATCGCCCCGGCCACGCCGGAGCCGAGGATCAGGCGGTTGTTGGCCGCGTTCACGATGGCGTCCCCGCGAAAGTCCGTCAGGTCGCCCTGGTGCAGGTGGATGCGCCGCCTCATGTCCGCCTCCGCTCCCGGCCCGGCCGGTCTTGCTGCGCGATGCTACCGCGTTTCCGGCCAGGCGCCGCGCGGATCATCCACGATCTTCTCACGGGCGGTCGACACGTAACCCACGGGTTGTGCACACGTCATGCACAGCGCATGCGAAACCGATCGCCCAGAACCTGCAGAAGCGGCCGCGGCGCTGCGTGGAAAGCGCGCGCGCGGGCCGCTAACGTGCGCACCATGCTCGAAGCGCAGACTCCTCAGGGACAGTGCACCTTCGCCGTCGGCTACACCGAGACCACGGGCACGGGCCCGGGCGCACGAGTTCCTCGGCCGCTTCGAGGAGCTGATCGACCCGGAGATGCCGGTCCCGCGCGAATCGAGCAGCATCCACCAGATCACCACGGACATGGTCAAGGGCCGGCCCAAGGCCGCAGACGTGCTCGGCCGCTTCTTCGCCTTCGCCGCCGGAACGATCCTGGTGGCGCACAACGCGCCGTTCGACGCCGGCATGGTCGGGCTCGAGCTGACGCGCCTGCGCTTGCCGGCGCCGCAGAACCCGATCCTGGACTCGCTCAAGGCGGCGCGCCGCATCTACCCGGGCGGCGCCCACTCGCTCGACGCGCTCATCGGCCTGGTCGGCCTGCCGCAGCCGGACGCGCGCCACCGCGCCTTCGGCGACGCCGAGCTGGTGCGCCACCTCGTGCGCCGCATGGTCGAGTCGCTCGGCGGGGACGAGCGGCCGCTCGCGGCCCTGGTCGAGCACGCCGGCCCGGTCGACTCCCTGGACAAGTACCTGCTGCCCGCGCCGCGCCTGCCGCCCGCCCTCCAGTACCTCGAGGAAGCCTGCCGCGCCGGCACCAAGGCAAGCGTGCACCTCGACGGGGCCGGCGCGCGCAAGGCGCAGCGCGTGGTCCTGCCGCGCGTCTGCTACGAGTGGAGCGGCGTGGGCTACCTCGAGGCCTTCTGCCCGGAGGAGGGCCAGCTCCGCACCTTCCGGCTGGACAAGATCGTCAAGGCCGAGCCCGGCGCCTCGAGCGGCTTCCTGTTCTGAAGCAAGCGGCCGCCCGCGCGCGCCCTCCGCGCGTCACTTCTGCCGCGTGTAGTGCATCTCCATGCTCATGTACTCCTCCCCGTCCGGGCCGGGCTGGAACATCTGCATGATCCAGTGATCGGCGCTGATGATCTTCTCCACCGAGCGCATGGGCACGTACTCGCCTGCCATGACGTCCGGCCCCTGGCTCGCGTAGGTGAACGTCTTGGTGGCGGCGTCATAGTCGCCCTCGGCGAGCAGGAGGCCCGTGCCCATGTTGTCGATCCACATCCCCACGTACTTCTTCTTCAGGTTGTCGTAGCCCGTCAGGCCCATGCCGCGGAAGGGCATGCCCATGAACGAGCCCTCGGTGTGGTCCTCGACGTAGCGACCGCCCAGGATCCACTTCGCCTCGGTCGTCGCGGTCGATTCCGTGGGCTCCGCCGCGCCCGGCTCGAACGCCTTCACGACCATGGACCACTTGCCGATCTTCTGGTTCAGGACCTCGTGCGCGGGGCCGGGAGTCATGAACTCCGTCCACTTCGCCATCATCGCCGGGTCCATGCCGCCGCCTTCCCGGCCCTCGCCACCCTGCTGCTGCAGCGCCCACGCCACCGAGCCGGCCAGCGCGGCGACAGCGAACAGAACACAGGCTGCCAAGAGAATCGTTCGTTTCATTGCAAGCTCCTCGAGTGAGTGCAGCGCCCTCGCGGGTGCGGAGGAAAGCCTCATCCGTAGCACGGCGCAGCCCGCGGTCAAGCGGGAAGCCGCCTGCGCGCAGCCGGGGAGCGGCGCGAGCCGCTAGCAGGCCGTTGAAAAAGTGCTCCGTCGCCGAGGCGAGCGCATCGCGGCCGAGATCAAGGAGCGAGACCGCAGGCGAATCGGGGGATTCGCCGAGGATCTCGCGACGCAGAGATCGGCCGAGAGGCGCCGCCGCAGGCAGGATGACTCTTTCAACGGGCTGCTAGGCGAACAGGTCGTCCAGCGGGTTCGGCGGCCGCTCGTCCGGGTTCTCGGCCGCCCTCTTCTTGGCCTGCTCGAAGGCGTCCTCGAGCTTGCGCTTCGCCTCCTCGACCGAGCGCACCGCGTCCGCGAAAGTCTCGTCGCCGCCGTCCTCGCGCGCGCGCAGCTTGTCCATGGCCTGCTGGAACTTCTTGGGATCGACCTTTTCCTTCTTCTTGCGGCTCTCCTTCTTCTTGCCGTGGCGCAGGACCTCCCCGGTCTCGAGATCGATGATGATCCACCCTTGACAGCCCGGACAGGTGATCTCGAACTCGCGCAGCATGACGGCGCTCCTCGCTCGCGGGAATGCTACTGCGCGCGTCGTGGTCAAGACAAGCGCGCTCTGGTAGGACGGTGGCATGGCGCCCGATCCCGCTCCCGCGTTCGCCTGCGACGCGATGATGAAGGGCCTGGCGCGCTGGTTGCGCGCCTGCGGCTACGACGCGACTTGGGTCTACGGCATCGACGACGACGTGCTGCTCGAGTTCGCCGCCCGCGAGTATCGTATCGTGCTGACCGCGGACGCGGGCATCATGGCGCGGCGCGCGGTGAAGCAGGGCCGGCCGCGCGCTCTCTACGTCCCGAACGAGCTGCCGCCGCGCGAGCAGGCGCGCCGCACCCTGGCGGAGCTTCGCCTCCTGCTCCGGCCGGCGCGCTGCATGGGCTGCGGCGGCGAGGTCGCGGCCGTGGACAAGGAGAGCGTGCGCCTCGAGGCGCCGCCGCGCACCTTCGCCGTGGTCGAGAGCTTCCAGCGCTGCCGGCGCTGCGGGCGCCTCCTCTGGCGGGGAACGCACTGGGAGCGGATCGAGGTCCTGCGCCGCGAGCTGGCCGAGCCCGGGCCCGAGCTGGAGCCGGCCTCGTGAGCCGCGGCCGGCGCGCGGGAGATTGCGAACCGCAGCGTATGCTGCACCGTTGACGAGGTCATGATGAACGCCGCCCGCCGCACCTGGAGCTTTCGGCCGTCGCGCACGCGCCTCGCGATCTGGGGGATCTGCCTGATCGTGGTCGCGGTGCTCGCGTTCCAGAAGTCCGACTTCACCATTCCATGGCAGCGCTCCGCCACGGACCAGACCGCGGAGAGCGGCGGCGACCCGGGCGCCGCGGGCGGCGGCGAGCTGCACCCCTCCGGCCCGCCGGCCGTCCGCTTCGGCGTCCTTTGCCGCACCGCGCACCTCGTCGCCCTCTCCGGCCTGGAGATGAACCTCTACGCCGTGGCCGTGCGAGACGCGATCGAGGACGGCTGGATCGAGACCGTGGTGTTCGATCGCTCCTCGGGCCTGGCGCGCGCTCTGCTGGAGGGCGGCATCGACGTCGCCACGCTGCCCATCCGCGATGCCGTCGCCCTGCACGTCGAGCACGGCGCGGCCGCGCCGCGCATCGTTGCCGGCGCCGCGCTCGGCGACGAGAGATACGTCCTGCCCGAGGGCGTGGACAGGCCCGCCTTCGCCAACCTCGCGCCGGTGCGCGTGGGCATGCTCGAGGCGCCTTCCATGGAGCTGCGCGCCACGCTCCGGCTCGGCTCGCCGGACCAGCCGACCGTGGTTCTGACCGCGGCCGGCGCCCTGCCCCGCAGCCTCGTGTCGCGCGAGGTGGATCTCGCCGTGCTGCCCGAGCCGCTCGCCTCCGAGGCGGCCGTGCTCTCCGGCTCGCAGGTCATCGACCCTGGCGAGATCGAAGGCGGGCGCCTCGCCGCAGGCGCGGTGCTGGTGGTGGCCGCCCCCTTCTTGGAGGAGCAGCGCGACCTGGTCGGCCTGCTGGTGCGCGCGCACGAGCTGTCCGCCTACGTGGTGAACACGCAGGCGGACCTGTCGGTCGGCCGCGCCATCGTGCTGCTCGCGAGAGCGCGCCAGGTTGCGCCGCCCGAGGCAGTCTGGCTCAAGAGCCTGGAGGCGGTGCGCTTCGACACCGGCATCCCGCAGGAGGAACTCGAGCGCGTGCTCGAGGTCGCGCGCGCCGCGGGTCATCCCGGCGCCACGCTCGACGGTCTGGTGGTGCCCGAGTTCCTGGAGGCGGCGCGCAGCGACCGGGAGGAGGGGACGGGCGAGGAGAGCGGCGAGTAGACTCGAACGGCCGCGTCGCGGAGCGCCTTGCTGAACCGATCGCCCTCCAACAGCAACGACTCGAACGGACTCGCCGCGGGCGCCGCCGCGTCGTGGAGCGTGGCCCTCGCCTACGTCGGGGCCGCGCTCGCGACGCTGGCGTTCCTGAAGGGGCTCGCCCTGTTTCTCGCCATCGAGGCTTTCGGCGCCGTGGCGGCGGGCGTCACGCTGCTGCTCGCGGTGACGTTCGTGGCCATGGCCCTGCAGGCGAAGAACGCGGCCGAGGCGGTCGCGGGCGGCGGCAGGTGCGTCGACTTGCGCGCCCGGGCCTCCTTCGACGCCCTGGCCGTCAAGGTCGGCGCGAGCGCCTCCTTGCTCTCCTTGCTCCTGCGCTTCCTGCCCTTCTCGGCCTGGTTCGACCTGCCCTCTCCCTGGCTGGCCGCGATGGCCCCGCTCCTCGCCGGTTCGGGGCTCCTCTTCGGCCACGCCACCGGCGCCCTGCTCGGCGCCGGAGAGGACCGCGCCTTCGCCGTGCTCATCGTCCTCGATCCCATCCTGCGCTGCCTGCTCGCGGCCGTGTGCGCCACCCTCGGGCTCGGCGCCGAAGGGCTCGGCCCGCTCGTTTCCATCCTCTGCGCGAGCGCGGCCACGACCGCGCTGGCGCGCGCCTGGCTGCCTGCAGAAGCGCAAGAGGCCAGCGAGGACGCGCCGCGCCGGCGCCGTGCGCGCACGCCGCTGGCCGCGCCGCCGGCGCTTGCCGCTCTCGCGAGCTTTGGCCTGCTCGTCTTCTTGGACGCGGCGCTCGTGCGCTTGGTGCTCACGCCGCTCGAAGCGGCGCGCTTTGCCGCGATCGCGGTCGCGAGCCGCTTCCTCGTGCTCCTGCCCTTTCCTCTGGCGCTGCTCACCATGGCGGCCGCGCGCGGCCGCATGCGGCGGCGCGAGGCGCCTCTGCCGGAGCTGCTTTCCAAGCTCGCGCTCGCGTTCTGCGCGCTCGGTCTGTGCGTGCTCTTGATCAACGAGCTGGGCGGCTGGGTCCTCGGCTTCGTGCTCGACGACGCCAAGTACGGCGGCCTCGAGCGCCTCTACGCGCGCTACGCGCTGGCCGCGGCCGTGTACGGCCTGACCGAGATGGTCCTCCTCTTCGGCATCGCGCTCGGCCGCGTCTCGCTCGCGCTCCTGCCGCCGGTGGTGCTGGTGATCGAGTGCACCCTGCTGATCGAGCGCGGCAAGAGCGCCGCGGACTGCGTGTCCGTGGTCCAGGCGATGGCGTTCCTGCACCTCGCCATCCAGGCGGTCGTCGTCCTCCTGCCGCTGCTCTGGTCGCGCAGGCGTTAGCCTGCGGCCCGGGAGGCCCAATTGAGCCGAACAGGACGCGCTACTGCCCTGCTTGCGGCCCTCGGCGTCCTTTCTCTGCGCGTGCGCGCGCGAGCGCATCTACTGGGGTGACGTCCACGGGCACACGGCGTGCTCCGACGGCAAGGGGACCGTCGAGGAGTACCTCGCGCACGCCCGGGACGCGGCCGGCCTCGACTTCGTCATCGTCACGGATCACGACTTCGGCAACGCGCCGCCCTGGCGCATGCCGGCGGAAGTCTGGCTTCACACCCAGGACGCGGCCGACGCTTTCACGGTCGATGGGAAGTTCGTCGCGATCTCGGGCTACGAGTGGACCTCGCAGCCCAAGCACTGGGCGGACGCCCCGCGCTTCTACAACCACAAGAACGCCTACTTCCCGGGGCGCGTGCCCTACCTCTACAACGCGAAGGACGCGCGCTACGCGAGTCCCGACCAGCTCGCCGCCGCGCTCTGGGAGGTAGGAGGGCTGGCCCACAACTGCCATCCCTCGCCCGGACCAGAGGGCGCCGACCAGTGGGACTACAGCGCCGCGAGCGCTCTCGTCATCGCCAACAGCGAGATCGGGCCGGACGTGCTGTGGCACGAGGGAAAGCAGTACGAGCCTGGCACGGAGAGCGCCGTGCGCGCCTTCCTGGATCGCGGCGGGCGGACCGGATTCGTGCGGGGCACGGACACGCACGAAGGCAAGCCGGCGGCGCGCACCGCGGTCTTGGCGCGAGAGCTGACGCGCGAAGCCGTGTTCGAGGCTCTGCGCCAGCGGCGCTGCTACGCGGTGAGCCACGCCCGCATCGGGTTGGACTTCCGGATCGACGGCCACGTCATGGGAGAAGACACCGAGATCGAGGGGAAGCCGGAGATTGCTGTCGCCGTGCGCGGCACGGACCGCATCGACGAGATCGCGATCGTCCGGGACGGCGCGATCCTGCGCGCCGTTCATCCGGCCACGGAACGGGCGCGCCTCGCCTTCGTGGACGAGACCTTCGCGGGCGCGAGCTGCTACTACGTCCGCGTCACGCAGGCCGACCTGGACGAGCACGGCAATCCCTCGCGCGCGTGGTCGAGCCCCATCTGGGTGCGCGGCAAGGCCGCGGGAAGCGGGCGCTTGCGCGAAAGTGCCGTATCGCAGTAGCATCGGTCCTGAAGACATTGGGAGCTTCGCCTGGGAGGAATACTCCATGCGCTTCACCCTGCCTCGCCCGGTCCCGGCCGGCGCGATCCTGTTTCTCGCGCTTCTGGGGCTCGTCCCGCTTGCCGCGGGACAGAAGGCGCCGGTGCGGCTCGAGCAGGCGGTCGTCGCTATCGAGGATCGGGGCCTCCTCGGCCTCGAGGTCGCGCTCGCGCCGGATCTTCTCGGCCGGCTCGCGGGAGAGAACCGCGTGGTGCTGGCCAATGTTCCCCTGCCCGGCGGGCGCGCGGTCGATCTGCGCCTCGAGCGCTTCGACTGGCCCGAGACCTCGGGGCTTCTCGCGGTGAACGGGTCGCTCAAGTTGGGACAAGCGCTTGCCGCGGGCATGACCTTCTGGTCCGGATCCGTGCCGGGAGACGCGGCGAGCGACGTGTTCCTGGCGTTTTCAGCGTCCGGCACGCGGGGCTGGGTGCGCTCTGGCGGCGAGCTCGTGCATCTCCTGGCCCGCCCGGGCGACACCGGCAGGTGGAAGAACCCTGGCCAGCTCCTGATCCGCGACCAGGACTTCCGAGACCTCGGTGCTACGCCGCCCATGGGCTGCGCCACGCCGCCGCCTCCGAGCCCGCGGCCGGCGCTTGGCAAGGCGCCGCGCACGTCGCCGTCCTTCGCCACAAGCGGCCGCGGCTTCTTGCCGCTCATCCAGGCCCGACTCGCTGTCGAGACCGACTGGCAGTTCTACTCGCCCTTCAACGACCTCGACGCGGCGCGGCACTACGTGCTCACCCTGCTCGGCGCCGCAAGCCTCAGGTACGAGGAGCAGGCAGGCATCGTGCTTCTGCCGGTCTACGTCGGCCTGCACGACAACGCGAACGACCCGTGGACCACGCCGGAAACGCCCGGGGCCACGACCACCATGCTGCTCAATGAGTTCCGCCAGGCCTGGGACCAGGGCGCGGCGCCCGCGGTCGCCGACCTCCACCACTTCCTCTGCTCGGGCTTCTCGGACGGCGGTGTGGCCTACCTCGGCACGGTGTGCAACGCCGACTGGTCCTTCGGCGTGTCGACCGGCATCAACGCCCTGACACCGATCCCCATCGTGCCGGGAGGCGCGGCCAACTGGGACTTCTACGTGGCCGCGCACGAGATCGGCCACAACTTCGACGCGATCCACACGCACGAGTACTGCCCCACTCCGCTCGACGAGTGCGCGCCGCCAGGCTCCTTCGGCCCCTGCCAGACGCAGCAGGTGTGCACGAGCAGCGGGACCCTGATGAGCTACTGCCACGCCTGCCCCGGAGCCGTCGCGAACATCACGACCTACTTCCACGCGCAGTCCGCGGCCGACATGCGCGCCTTTGCCGAGGGAAGCTGCCTGGCGCGGCTCCACGGGCAGACGACGAGGGTGAGCGTGAGCTCGGCGGGGTTCAGGCGAACGGGAGTTCCGACCTCTATCTGGCTCTCTCCGCGGACGGCCGCTTCGTCGCATTCGGCTCTCTGGCCACCAACCTCGTCCAGGGGGACACGAACGCGACCTACGACGTGTTCCTGCACGACGCCCTCTTCGGCGCCACATCCCGCGTCAGCGTCAGCTCTGCCGGGGTCCAAGGGAACGGCGAATCGAGGTATCCCTTCCTCTCCGGCGAGGGCCGCTTCGTCGCGTTCTATTCGTATGCCACCAACCTCGTCCTGGGGGATACGAACGGGAGGGCCGATGTCTTCCTCCACGACACGCTCACCGGCGCCACCTCCCGCGGCAGCGTCGACTCCGCCGGGGTGCAGGGGAACGGGAACTCGCATGTCCCATCCCTCTCCGCCGACGGCCGCGTCGTTGCGTTCTATTCGTATGCCACCAACCTCGTCCCGGGGGATACGAACGGGACTGCCGACATCTTCCTCCACGAGACCCTCCTCCACCCGCCGAGCGGCACGTGGACCCATCTCGGCGGCGGGACCCTCGGCTCTCTCGGCAAACCGATTCTCTCCGCTTCCGGGACCCTGCAGTTCGGCTCGTCCGTGACCTTCGACCTGGACAACGCTCCGGCCTCTACCCTGACCCTGCTCCTCGCCTCGGACGATTGGCAGGCGTACCCGGTCGGCCAGGGCATGCTCTGGCCCGTGCTCACGGTCCTGATCCCGGTCAACACCGACGCCGCGGGACGATCACCTTGACCTTCCCCTGCCCGGCATCCATCCCGGCCCAGACGCCGATCTACATCCAGTGGGCCGTGGCCGACCCGACCGCGGTCATGGGCACGGGCTTCACCCTCTCGAACGCAGCCTGGGGCATCAGCAACTGACGGAAGCGAAGCGCGCGGCCGCGCGCCCTGTCAGAAGAAGTCGGTGCGGTTCAGGACCTCGAGACTCCAGCTTGCGCCTTCCGCTTTCTCCAGGATGGTCAGGGCGCCAAGGTCCACGTCGAAGCTTCCCCGGCCGTCCTCCTCGCCGAGCAGCAGGTGCAGGAGGTTCCGGATCACGCCGCGGTGCAGGGCGAAGAGCGCGCAGCCCTCGAGCCAGCCCGGGTCGAGCTGCTCGAAGCCGCGCCGCACGCGCGCCTCGAATTGCGCGCGCGACTCACCGCCTGGAAAGGCGAAGTCGCCTTGGGCCTGCTCCCACTCGGCGAAGCGCGCGGCGTCCTGCGCCGCGATCTGCGCGCGCGTCAGGCCCTCCCAGCGGCCGAAGTCGATCTCGTCGAACTCGGGCACCGCCGCCCCCGGAACCCGCCGGCCGGAGAGCGCGAGCTGGCCGCACTCCCTGCTGCGCGACAGGCGGCTGGTGATCAGGCGTCCGATGGGCTCGGCCAGAAGCAGCCGTCCGGCGGCGCGCGCCATCTCCCGCCCGCGCCGGGACAGCGGCACGTCGGTCCGCCCCCAGTAACGGACGCTCGACTCGCCCCTGGTCTCGCCGTGCCGCAACAAGAGCAGCCGCGCCATCGGCCTCAGCTCCCGGTTCCGAGTGCCGGCCACGCCGGGCCGCCCTGCAGGTCGACGAGCAGAGTAGCAAGCGTGCGCGCGCGCGCCTCGCGCTCGCGGCTGATGAGCGGCGCGCTCGCGGCGAACGCGAGCAGCAGCAGCACGGCGTAGCCGGCGAAGAAGCGCGCCGCGCCCCGCCCGAAGGACCACGCCGAGCGCAGCCGCCGCACGAAAAGGTGCGGCAGCGCGAGCACGGCGAGGGCGGAAAGCGGCAGGAGGTGGACGAACAGGCCCGGTTGCGCGAGCGCGTCGATCCAGCCGCGCCCGGCCTCGGGCGGAGCGCCGGGAAGGACGCCTCGGATCCCGAGGTAGAGGAGCAAGGCGAAGGGCGTGAGCGCCGCGGCGACGTGGACCCCGGGCGAGGAGGGCGCGGGCAGCGCGCGCCGGCGGGCGCGGAGCGCGACGGGCAGGGCCAGGAGGCTGGCGCCGAGCGCGACGATCGCCCAGGCAAGCAGCTCCGCGTGCACAGTCGTGCCGACGAGCACGACGTCGCCGTCGAGATCGCCCCCCCTCACGCCCGCCCGGCTGCGCGCGGCCACCACCCCGGCGAGCGCGCGCGTCTCCCGCAGGCTCTCGGCGCCGCGCGTGAAGCCGGCCGCGGCCAGGCGCACGGCGAGCGCGTCCACGCTCTCGCCGCGCGGCACGAGCGGCCGGCCCGCGCTCGCGCCCGCGCGCACCAGGTCCACGTAGGCGGCGGCCGCGCCGAGCGCCTGCAGCGCGTCCTCGGCCAGGAGCGTGGAAGAGAGCAGCATGCGGCCCGCGTCGTGGATCGCCAGGAAGGTCTCCAGCCAGCAATCGGGCTCGCCGGCCACGCGCCGGCCGTCCTCGCGGCCGAGCTGGCGGGCGATCTC
>JACQZJ010000211.1 GCA_016213895.1 Planctomycetota bacterium
CGGTCGGCAGGTAGAGCTGGTAGCGGCTCGCGTGGATCTGATCGTTGTCCTCGGGTAGCGTGATGCGGACCATGGCGTCGTTCTTCTCGGAGCAGAGCACGATGCCCACCGTGGGCGCCTCGCCCTCGACCCGCTGGTGGCGGTCGAAGAAGTTCACGTACATCTGCATCTGCCCGAGGTCCTGGTGCGTGAGCTTGCCGAGCTTCAGGTCCACGAGGACGAACGCGCGGAGCAGGCGGTTGTAGAAGACGAGGTCCACGTAGAAGTGGTCGCCATCGAGCGTGATCCGCTTCTGGCGCGCGACGAAGCAGAAGCCCTTGCCGATCTCCAAGAGGAACTCCTCGAGGCGGTCGATGATCGCCTGCTCGAGGTCGCGCTCCTGCGCCGTGGGCTTCTCCCTAAGGTCGAGGAACTCGAGGACGAAGGGGTCCTTGATCACGTCCGACGGGACCGCGACCTCTTGGCCACCTCGGGCCAGCGCCAGGATCTCGTCCTGGTTCTTGTTCATCGAGAGCCGCTCGAAGAGGAGCGATGCGATCTGGCGCTCGAGCTGGCGCGTCGACCAGCCCTCGTGAACGGCCTCGATCTCGTAGAAGCCGCGTGCCCGCGGGTCGCCGACCCTCATGAGGATTGCGTAGTGGGTCCACCCGAGGTTCGCCGGAAAAAGGAGGCCATGGGGCGATCCGCTAGGCACTGCCGAGCGAATCTCGGCGACGCCGGAAGCGATAGGCACTGCCGAGCGAATCTCGGCGACGCCGGAAGCGATAGGCGGTGCCAAGCGTTTCGGCGGTCCACCAAGCTCCTCTGGCACACACGAGCCTTCCGGGTACGCGAGGAAGAACTGCCGCATGTTCCGCAGGTTCGGCTCACTGAAGCCCTTGCCGAGGCGCCGCCCGAGGCGCGCGGCGAGGTCGGCGAGCACGCGAATCCCGTAGCCGGCCCGCGCCTGTCCACGCTGCTCGACCTCGACGATCTCGCGGCCGATGTGCCAATAGGCGTTCACCATGGCCGTGTTGACGGATCGCGCGACGTGACCGCGCGCCGCTTCGATGATGTCGGCGACGCGCTCGAATAGCTCGTCCGGGGTCCTGTCGGGAACGTCGGTCATGCGGCCGGATCCTCCTGCGGCGTGATCTCTGCCGTCCGGGTCTCATACGCCAACTGGAGGACGCCTACAAGACGGATGACCACGGCCTGCGTTGACCAAGGTCTCTCGGGCCCGGCTCCCGGCGCGCGCCAGGAAGCTGGCGAAGGCGCCGGCGTCCTCGGCGTCCCGGAAGCAGGCCACGTCGCCGGCCACGTCGCAGAAGTCCGGGCCGCGCGACGCGAAGAGGGCCGCGAGCACGACGAGCATGCGCTCGATCTGTGCCGCAGCGTCTCCGGCGTGGAGGGTCTGGCCCTGCGGGTCGTGGCTCGCCGTGCCGGACACGGGCGGACGGCGGTAGTCGTTGATCGAGAGTTCCTCTGCCGGGCTGAAGAGAAGGGCGACGCGATCGCGCTTCTCAGGCCGCGCCAATTCGGTCGTGGCCGGCGCCGGTGCGCAGGACGGCGAGCCACCTGGCGTCCGAGACGAACCGGTCAGTGGGGAGGCGTAGTGCGGCGCAGCCGTCCCAAGGCCGCGAAACGCTGCACCGGGCGCTGCCACTCGCTGATGACCCGCGGGAAGGGCGACGCGGGCGGTCTCATCCGGGCTCCCTGATACACTGCGTTTCAGGTCGGTCGGGACGCACCGGTCCGACGAACTCGATCGTATCCCGGAGCCTCGAACTGACCATGCGCAAGATCCTCGTCCTGAGCTTCGTCCTTGCCGCGGCTCCGTTGGCGAGCCGCGCCCAAGTTCCGAGCCCCGCGCCCTTCCCGCTCGAACTCGCGCTCGGCATCCGAAGTCCGTCGCAGACCGACCGCCTGGCGATGAGCGGGGACGGGAAGTACGTCGCCTACACGATCGCCGAAGTCGCGCGGCCGGCGACGGGCGATCCCGCGCCCGACACCGGGGCGCCGCCCATGTACCGAGGGCTTCGGCTCTACGTCGTCGGCACTGCCAGCGGGGAGATCGACTGGGTGAGCAGCGAGACGGCGACCGCGTGGGCAGCGAGTTGGTCGCCGGACGGGACGACCGTTGCGTTCTACTCCGACGCGGGCGGCGAGGTCGGCCTGTGGAGTCATCGAGTCGGCGACGCGGGAGCGAGCCGGCTCGGGACGTTCGTGGTCGGCGCCTCGCATCACATGCGGCCCGAGTGGACTCCAGACGGATCGCAGATTCTGGTGCCGACGGTCGCACGGGACGCGACCGGCGGCTCGGAATGCGCGTCCGATGCCGCGGCGAACCGGGAGCCGACGCCTGCCGAAAGAAAGGGGCCGACCGTCGTCGTCCGAACCACGGGCGCCGAGCGGCCCGCGGAGCCGGATCCGGCCCCGACGCCGGCCGACGCGACGCCGGCGAGCACAGTGCAGCCGCTCGTCGCCGGCCCACCGGCCGCGCTCGCCGAGGTGAACGCGGTCGACGGAAGCGTCACGCAGATCCTGCCGGCGGGCGACCAGGCCGAGTTCGTGGCGGCGAAGCTCTCTCCGTCCGGGAAGGTCATCGCGTGCGAGCGGTCGCTGCGCGCGGTGTTCGACGGCGGACTGGCGGTGCTCGTCGATCTCGCGCTCGTCCGCCGCGCCGACGGAGCGACGATCCACCAGGCGGAGGGCATTTCGCTCGACGTGAACATCGACCCGACCTCGCCGACACTGGTCGCGATGGCGTGGCATCCCACCGAGGATCGCTTGGCCTACCTGCGCGCCGGCAGGCTCATCGTGGTCGACGTCACCGCCGCGCAGCCGATCGCGCGCGAACTGCCCCTCGGAGCGGACGCCGCGCGGGCCGAGCGCATTCGGTTCACACCGGACGGCAGGACATTGCTCGTGAGCGTGCTGGCCGGGGACTCCCCGGTGGAGGATCCGTTCCTCGCGCACATCCTGGCGATTTCGACGAGCGACGGCGTGCGCCGTGACCTGCTGCCTCCCGACGGCGTGAGGCTCCGCGGTGCGATCTCCGCGAGCTGGCGCACGGCGTGGCAGCCCGCGCCGGACGCGATCGTCGTCGCGGGAACGGACGCCGCGACCGGCGAATCGGTCTTCGCGCGCATGCCCCTGGACGGAACGCAGGCGACGGTGATCCGCCGAGCCGACGGCCGGCTGCGCGTGGTCGCGGCCGCGGAGGGCGGTCGGGCGGTCGCGCTCGTCGAGGACTCCGCGACCGCGCCCGACTACTTCCTGCTCGGCCCGGACCTCACGCCGACGCAGCGCCTGAGCCGCGCCGAACCGCTGCTCGAGGGGGTGGCGGTCGGGCCGGTCGAGAGCTTCACCACCGAGATCGAATCCAACGGCGAGCGACGAACGGTGTGCGCCGTCGTGGCCTTGCCCCCGGGCGGGAAGAGGGGCGATCGGTTCCCGACGATCGTCACGCTCTATCCGGGCCAGGAGCTGAGCCGGCAAGCGCGCTCGTTCGGCGGCGGCGCGGTGTCGACGATCCCGGCCGCGGTCTTCACCACGCGCGGATACGCGGTGCTCGTGCTCGACGTCCCCCTCGCGCCGTTCGGCGTGCCGTCCAATCCGCTCCGCGACATCCAGACCGCGGCCCTCCCCCAGGTCCGCAAGGCGGTCGATCTCGGATACTCGGACAGCGAGCGGATCGGCGTCGCCGGCCATTCCTATGGCGGGTACGGCGCGGCGTGTCTGGCATGCGGGACGAGCGAGTTCAAGGCGGCTATAGCGTTCAGCGGAAGTTACGACCTCGCCGGACTCTATGCTACACAGCGACCTGACGAGCCCGAGACATCCGGCCTCACGATGAACATGGCGCTGCTGGAACAACATCAGGGTCGGATGGGCAAACCGCTGTGGGACGACCCGCAGCGCTACCTCGACAACTCCCCGTACTTCCACGCCGGCGAGATCCACACGCCGATGCTCCTCGTTCACGGCCGCGAGGACACGAACTGCCCGCCCGGCGAGGCCGAGAAGCTCTTCAACGCCCTCAAGCGGCTCGAGCACACCGCGCAGCTCGCCCTCTACGAAGGCGAGGGGCACGTCCTCGAGGAATGGTCCCGCGAGAATCGACTCGACGTGACGACTCGAACGCTTGCGTTCTTCGAGCGCTACCTGAGGTAGATGAGGGCGGGTGATCCAATGCTCACTCCACGGACGCGTGCCGTTCTGGCGGCCCTGGCGGTTCTCGGACTGGCGATCGCGTGCTTCGCGTATCTCAGACGAAGCCCGGCGCTGCCATCCTCGCCCAATCAGCGTGAGGCGAGCGACGCCGAGGTCCAGGCGCCGGCCGATCCAATGGCGGAGCCCAGCCCGATCACGAGGGAAGGCGTGTCCGAAGGGGATGTCATGCTCGCGGGCGTCGTTCTCGGCCCGGACAAGAAGCCGTTTCGCGGGGCCGCGCTCGCGGCGCGTGGTCCTGCCGCCTTGCAGGACGTTCTCGGCACGGCCGAGAGCGGTCCGGACGGGAGGTTCGCGCTGCAGGTGCCCGCCGCGGCGTTCCCGCTCCGGCTTCACGCGAACGGCGCGGGCTGCCTCGAGGCCGTCGCAGATCTCGCCCTTGACGGTGATCAGGACGCGTTGACTATCCGGTTGAAGGCCCTGCCTGCCATCGTGCGTGGCCGGGCCGTGGAGGTGAACCTGAACGGCGCTGCCCTGGCTCCGATCGCGAACGCCGAGGTGTACTGCGCGCCGGCTTCACCGGCGTCCAACGTGTACACGAATCGCTTCGTGGACAAGGAGCGGTACGGCAGCATGGACGTGAAGTCCCTGACCGACGCATCCGGGGCGTTCGAGATCGCGGTGGAGGGCACGCGCGAGCCCCTGGTGGTCCTGCTCGGCGATCCGTGGCTGCAGTGGCGGGAGTGGCCCATGGTCGTCCTGGACGGGCCTGAGCCGGATGTGGTCCTGGTGCAGGCGCTGCGCGGGCTGGAGGTGAAGGTCAGCGCCCGTCTGGCGAACGGCGAGGACCTGCCCGAGCCCGCCAACTTGGTCGTCTACAGGCGAGAAGGCGGCAAACACTTGAAAGAGAAGACGCTCAAGCCCGGCACGAGCGTGTCGCTGTACCTGCCACCGGGCGACTACAGCTTGCTGTGCGGCTGTCGGTCCGGCTCGGTTCAGTTGCAAGGTCGAGCGGATCTCACGCTCGCGGAGGGGTGCGGGGCGACGGAACTCTGCATCACGCTGGAGCGGACAGAGCCTCGACCGCCGCGGTTTCGAGAGGTGCGCGGGCAGATCTGCGACACACAGGGAAAGCCAATGAGTCCGCGCGAGCTGGGAGTGGCCGGCGATGACCTGCAGATGGAGCTGTCCGTCAAGAAGGCGGGAGCGGAGGCGCCGATCGGGCAGTCGCGAGTGGCCATGGACGGGAGTTTCACCGTGAGCGTGCCGGTGGCGGTCTACGACGCGGGAGGGCTCTCCGTCGAGCTTCGCATCGGCGAGTTCGTGACGCAGGCGCCGGTTCCCGCGGACGGCAGCGAGGTCAGGCTGGTGGTGCCTCGGGAAGCGCTTGAGACAGGCTTCGCGTCGCTCACCGTGGACGTCGTGGCGTCGGCCTCGCGAGAGGCGGTAGGCAGCATCACGCTGTTGTCGCGAGGGGATGGACGCTGGATCAGGGCGTTGGCCGACGAGAAGGGAAGGACCGTGATCCGCGGGCTGGCGGGAGGACAATACGAGCTGGTGGTCGCCCCGAAGGGCTTCGGCATCGTGCGGCAGCGTGTCGTCATGGCGGCGAGGCAGGACAAGTCCATTGTCGTCGAAGTGCCGAGCACCGTGATCGTGGAGTGCGAAATCGTCCGCTGGGAAGCGGCGGGCGCGGGCGACGTGATGATAGCGCTGATCGCGGCTGGAGACGCGCAGGGTGCGGGAGTCCAGTGGCTGCGGCCGGTCGGGGAGGGCGGTCATTGCGTGTTCCCGAACCTCGTTCCAGGCCGCTACTGGGCGGTCGCGACCGGAGCAGCCGGCTTTGGCAAGAGCGAGGTGCGCGCGTGGCCGGTGATGGGCCAGACGATCGTGGTGGATGAGAGACCCGTGCAGAAGGTGACGCTCGCGTGTCGGTGGGAGCAGTCGGCGGCAATCGAGATGGAGGTCGTGGGAGGCGCCGCGGCGCCGCAGGGGGCGCTGTCGCTGGAGTTCGTTGGCGCGGCGGGCGAGGTGCTCGGGGCGTGGATCCTGGAGCTGCCCTTGCCGCGCGACGACGTGCGCACGTGCTTGCCGGCGGGGACGAGCATGGTGCGGTTCGGAGCGTGCGGGGCCGCGCATTTCGTCCTGTTCCCCTGCGGAGAGATGGGTGAGCAGAGCCTGCCGGTGGGCGCTGACGGCCGCTGCGAGCGCGTGTCGATCGACCTGAGCGCGGCGAAGTGACCGAGGCGCCCGCGGTATCTCTTACGCGCAGGCGATGGCGTCGACCTCGATCTCGAAGAGCAGGTCGGCGAAGCAGATCTCTCCGCGCGTGAGGATGACGGGCAGGTCCGGGAGGCCCGCGCGCGCCAGGAGGCTGGCGAACGCGCCGGCGTCCTGGCCGTTCCGGAAGTAGGCCACGGCGCGGGTCACGTCGCGAAGTCCCATGCCGCGCGATTCGAGGATGGCCTGGACCACGGCCATCGTCCTCTCGATCTGCGCGGGCGCGTCCCCGGCGTGGGCGGGACGGCCGTGCTCGTCGATGCTGGCCGTGCCGGACACGAGGAGCCGGCGGTGGTCGGGGAAGGACAGCTCGATCGCGCGGCTGAAGAAGCTGCCGTAGTCCTTCGCCTGGCACTGCAGGGGCGAGGGCACGTCGCTCTTCCGCACGCCGTCTGTCTCCCTGCCTTGCACGGCGAGCAGGCCGGAGGAGAGGGCGGTGCCCTCGGGGTTCGATCCGCCCACGCCGGTGCTGGCGGGAAGCGCGCGGCGCAGCAGCTTGCGCTGGGCGAGGAATGTCTGGCGCGTCTTGTTGAACTCGACGTACCACGCCTCGATCGAGTCGAGGAAGAACCAGGTGCGCGCCACGTCGCCGAAGTCCAGGCCCGCGCCCGCGAGGATCGCATCCATGAGCAGGAGGTGCGTCCGCGCCTCGCGCGCCGGCGACGCCGCGCGCGGGCAGCTCAGGCCGCCGAGGCGGCACCAGCGCGCCCTCTCGTCGCTCCAGAGCGATCCCACGGCGCGTCCTGCGAGGAAGACCGGCTCCACCCGGCAACCGATCACGGCCTGGACGTGCACCCCGCCGGGCGCGGCGTCTCCGCCTCCCTCCAGGCGCATGCGGGTCACGGGCCAGGCCACGGGACCGAGGTGGCGCGCGAGCGCCTCACCGGGGACGGCGAGGCCGAAGGCGTCGAGCGCGACGATGCGCGCGCCGCGCTCCTCGAGAAAGCGGCCGGCCCGCGCCAGCACGGCATCCGCGCCTTCTTCTGGCAGAGGAACGGCGGTGAGGAACAGCTCCTGCTGCCCGGCGCGCGCCAGCGTGACGGCGTGCAGGCCGGGCTGGACCGCGCGCTCCAGGGAAGCCGGCGAGCCGCCGCTCTGCTTCATGGGCTGAACCGATCCTGCGTCAGAGCGATCGCACGTACTCCAAGAGGTCGAGAAGCTCCGGTTCGCTGAGCAGGGCGGCGCCGCCGTGCCGGCCGTTGTCGTGGACGGTGAGAAGGGAGCGCAGGTCAGGGGCGCGGCCGTCGTGCAGGTAGGGCGCGGTGCGCCACGCCTCGACCAAGGTCGGCGTGTCGAAGGCGCGCCCCTCGTCCTGCCCCAGGCCCAGCCCGAGGTCGTACGCCTTCAGGTCGGTGAAGCGCTCCCCGGCGTGGCAGGACGCGCAGTCAGCCTTGACGAAGGCCTCGCGCCCGCGCTCGGCTTCGGGGCTCAGGCGCCCTCCCACGAGGCGCGGGCTCGGCAGCGGAGCGAGCGCCGCGAGATAGGCCTCGAGGCAGGAGATGTCCTTTTCCGGCAGCGTGGCGAACAGGATGTTCTTCACGCCGGCGTGCACCGCCGCGCTGGCGTCGGCGCGCACGCCCAGGCTCATGGCCGGCGGGCTCAAAGGAGCGAGCAGCAGGCTGCGCGTGTTCTTCGGGTTGCCCAGGCCGTCGTTCAGGAGGTCCCAGTTCAAGGCGTCGGCGCGGCCGTCCGGGTGGCAGCTCGCGCAGCTCTGCCAGCCCTGGAAGCCGCAGAGCGCGTCGTGGAAGAACCTCTCGCCGCGCTCCGCGGGTGCGGCCGGCGCGGCCGGACCGAGCGCCAGCGAGCGCAGCGCGAGCGGCTCGAGGCCCTCCTCGCCGAGCGTCACGAGGGCGAGCGAGTCGGAGAAGTAATCGGCCACGCAGATCGTGTCGCCGCGGAAGGCCACGGCGCGCGGTCCGTTCCCCGGCAGCGGCACGCGCTGCCGCAGGCCAGCGAGGAAGGACAGCTCGTCGCGCGCGGCAGCACGTTCCGTCTCGTCGAGGGCGGCGAGCTTCCCGAGCAGCGCCGGCAAATCGATGACGCTGATCTCGTGCGTGCCGGCGTGCGCCACCGCCAGCAGGCGGCCGCCCGCGCTCGCGGCCACGCCGTGCGGGTTGGCTGCGCCCTGGTCCACGTCGTCGAGCAGCACGCAGGCGAAGAGCCGCGCGCCCGGCACGTCGATGATGCTGAGCGCGTTGGTGTTGATCCAGCCGCGCACGAGCTGCGTGGCGGGGTTGTGGTAGCGCGCAAGCACGTGCGTCACGAAGGCGAAGCGGCCGTCCTGCGAGAGGCAGACGCCGAGCGCCGCAGTCGCGCCGTTCGGCAGGGGGATCGAGGCGCGGAGCGCGCGGCGCGCAACGTCGACGAGCGAGACCTCGGCGGCGATGAAGTCGCCGTTCGCCGCGCCCGCGGGCAAGTGGTTGAGGACGACCAGCGTGCCGCCGTCCGGCGTGAGCGCGGCCGCGATCGGCTCGCGCGGCAGGGGCACGCGCGCGAGCGCCTCGCCGCTTTCGAGGTCGAGGAAGGCGGCCTCGTTCGCGAAGCGGTTGAGCACGCAGGCGACGCCTCCCCCGGGCAGAAGCACTGGCGCACCCGGCATGTGGCCGGCGAGGAGGCTCGCCGCGATCCCTCCCGACTCGAGGTCGACGACATGCAGCCTGCCCTGCGGCGCCGCGCCTGTCACGTAGAGGCGGCCGCCGTCGAGCGCGAGGCCGCTCGGCGGCTCGGGGAGCGGGATCTCGCGCGCGATCCGTCCGGAGGCGAGGTCGACGACGGCCACGCGCCGCCCGCCGGATTCCGCCACGTAGAGGAAGCGGCCGCCGGGATCGGCGGCCAGCGCGCAGGGCCGGAGCGGCTCCTCTGCGGACGCGAGCGCCGCGAGGCAGGGCGCGGCCAGGAGCGCGGCAGCGAGGGCCTTCCTCATGGGTGGACCGCCACGCGGAAGCCGACGTCGTGGACCTTCTGGTAGGGCCGGTAGCCGAGGCGCCAGGCCGAGCGCGCGCGCTGCGGGCGGTCGCTCCACGGGCCGCCGCGCACGACCTTGTCCAGGCGCGAAGTCGGGTCATTGCGGCCGTCGGCCGCCCGGTAGGGATAGGGGCGATAGTCGCTGAGCGTCCACTCGCAGACGTTCCCGTGCATGTCGAACAGGCCCCACGCATTGGGCTGGTAGAGGGCGACGTCCGCCATGAGGCGCTGGCCGTCATTGCAGCGCGCCTCCTTGGGCAGGAAGTCCTCGTACTGGTTCGGGTTGGGGATGGGCTGCGGATTGACGCCGGTCACCGCCAGGAGCCGGAGCGAGGCGTCCCCCAGGTTCGCGAACGGCGCGAAATCCGCGTCGAGCGCGCCGAAAGAGAAGGCCGTGTCCGCGCCCGCGCGGCAGGCCCACTCCCACTCGGCCTCGGTGGGCAGGGTGGCGCGGCATCCGGTCTCAGCCGAGAGCCAGGCGCAGAAGAACATGGCCTCCTCCCACGACACGCGGATCGCCGGCCGCTTCGGCCCGTGCGCGGGGTAGCCGGGCGTAGTGTGGTCCTTGTGCCGCTGGTCGTGGTAGCCGTTGAAGTGCTCCTGGCGGAAGCGCTGGAACTGCTCGCACGTCACCTCGGTCGTGCCGAGGTAGAAGGGGCGCTCCACGGCCGCCGCGCGATGCGGCGCCTCGTCCGGGAAGCCGTCGCTCGCTCCCATGGCGAACGATCCCGGCGGGACGAGCACAAGGTCGAGCGTCACGCCCTCGCCCAGGTCGAGGCGAAGCTGCGCCGGCAGCTCGAGGCGTTCCCTGAGCTGGCGCGCCGCCTCCGCGTCGAAGGGCCAGCCCGGCACGCTCGGCGGCACCGCCTCCTCCGCGGGCGCGGGCGCGGGCGCCGCGAACGCGAGCGGCGCGGGCGGTGGATCGGGGTAGGCCTCCGGGTCGGTAAACACGCCGGCGTTGCGCGCGAGCATCTCCTGGCGGCGCCCGCGGCCGTCGTGCGGGATCGGCGCGTGCTCGCTCCAGGTTCCGTGATCCGGGACGTTCAAGTCGATCCAGGTGACCAGCCGGTCGAAGGCCTCCTCGTCGAGTGCTACGCCGTTGTGCCCCTTCTCAAGCATCTGGATCAGCTCGCTCGTGCTGGCGTGGAACTCGAGCGGCGAGAGCAAGTGATAGTCGCTCTCCGGCCCGGGCCGGCGCACGTAGGGGTGGAGCGCGAGATACGAGGGCGTGAAGTTGCCCCAGCCGTTCTCTTTCTTGCGCGACAAGTCGGGGAGCACCCTGCCGTCCGGCCGCGCGCTGCCGTCGTGGCAGCCCGCGCAGTAGCGGTCGAGCACGGGCTGCACCTCGCGCTTGAAGCTGAAGCCCCTCTCCGGGCCGCGCCACGGCTCGATGGGCAGGGGCTCGTTCCGCGCCGCGAGCGTGGGCTTGACCGGGCTGGCCGTGTTCTGGCGCTCGTGGCAGCCAGCGCAGGAGACCACCTCGCCGGGCATGCCCACGAACCAGCTTCTCATGAGCTGCAGGGCGCGCCCCTCTGCGTCGAGCGGCTGCACCGCGAGCGGCACGTTCGCAGGGACGAGGAAGGAAGCGGACCCGTCCTCGTACACCGGCACCGTGCCCAGGATGCGGTGCACGTCCCAGGGCCCTTCCACGCCGACGTTGATGTGCCCGCCCATGTCGTTGTAGCCGTAGTGGAAGGAGTAGACGCGCAGCTTCTTCACCGTGCCACGCGGCACTCCAGCCAGGCCCGGGCCGTGATAGACGTCGGCGAGGAACACCGCCGCCTCGCTCTTCTCCAGGTCGACGCGGTCCGGGATGACCGGCGGCGGCGCGGTCCTCTGCACCGGCACGGGCTCGAAGAGCGCATGCTCAGGCTCCTCGGCCAGGAGGA
Source organism: Planctomycetota bacterium (assembly GCA_016213895.1). Taxonomy (GTDB): domain Bacteria; phylum Planctomycetota; class B15-G4; order B15-G4; family JADJEK01; genus JACQZJ01. Next base: position 11,286 of record JACQZJ010000211.1, read on the forward strand.
TCAGGTTGTCGAACACGTCGGCCAGGTAGATGCCCCAGAGCGACCCCGGCCCGGGCTGGCACGCGACCAGGAAGTGCCGGTCGCTGAGCGGGAAGGGGTGCAGGAACTTCGGCCAGCTCTGGTCCACGAGCTGGTCGGCGATGATGGGCTCGACCTCCTGTCCGAAGCCGGGAATGCGCTGCACCACGCCGTCCGCCTCGTGCCGTCCGAGCGCGGGATCGAGGATCAAGAGCTCGCCCATGCGCGGCACGCCGTGGTGGCCCGAGACGATGGCGGCCACCCGGGTCGGGTGGCCGGGAATCGGCCGGGCGTAGAACAGCGAGTTCGGCCAGTAGGAGTTGCTGCCGTAGAACTCCATCTGCCCGGTGCCGTCCGGGTTCATGGCCATGAGCAGGCGCGAGAAGTAGTGGGGGGTGTCCGAGTACTCCCAGCGCGTGAACAGCACGCGGCCGTCGCCGAGCACCGTTGGGCACCAGTCGTGGTCCTGGTCGAAGCAGAGCTGGCGGAGGTCGCCCGTCTGCTCGTCGAGCAGGAACAGGTTGGCCACCGCGTCCGCGCCGCCCACGCAGGGGATGCCCTGGAAGACGCGCGTCGAGTCGAAGACGATGCGCCCGTCCGGCAGGTAGCAGGCGTCGTAGTTGTCGACGTCCTCGCCGCCGCCTGGCGTCACCTGGCGCAGGGCGCCGTCGAGGAGGCCCAGCTCGAAGATCTGCCAGCGGCCGCGCTCGTCCGGCATGGAGAAGAGCAGGCGTTCGCCGCCGAAGTGCAGGTCGATGTCGGCGAGCATGCGCGGGCTCTCCGGCCGGAAGACGAGCTCCGTTCCTGCGGCGAGGCGCGACACGGCGAGCGCGCGGATCTCGTCGTCGAAGCCGCTCCGCGGCAGCGAGCAGTTCCCTTGCCAGTTCTGCGGCAGGCCGAGGTTCGGGCTGTCCGCGCGACGCCGGATGAGCAGCAGGTGCTCGAAGTCGAGAAGCGGGTTACTGAGCAGGTCCTCGCTGCGATGCTCCTCGAGCGCCGCCACGGACTCGGCGGCGGCCGCGAAAGTCGACAGGTCGCCGGCCTGCAGCGTCTCGCGCAGGGCGGGCAGGCCCTCCTCGGCGATCCGCAGGCGCTCGGCGTGCGCCGGCGAGTAGCGCCCGGGGAAGGAGCGCGTGAGATCCTCGACCGCCCGTCTCCAGGCCGCGAAGTCGAGGGCGTCGAGCTCGGCCAGGGCCGCACGCACGCGGCAGAGCTGCTCGTAGAGCGCGAGCCAGCGCACGTCGCCGCTGCCCGCGCCGCTCCTGCGAAGCTCCGCGCACGCTTCGCGCAGCTCGCCTTCGCCCACGCTCGCCTTCTCCAGCACGGACTCGACCAGCGCGGCGCCCAGTTCAGCATCAGCCTCTCCGCGCAGCCAGGCGAGGCAGCGCTCCCGCGAGAGGTCCGCCTCCAGCCACCGGCACGGTTCGGGGAAGGCGCGCCGCATGTCCTGCCAGAGGCCGGCGATCGGGTCCTCCAGCGCGAAGCAGAAGGCATAGCCGCCGGCGATGTTGTGGATCTTGATGAGCAGGCGGTTCTCGCCCGCGGCGAGGCTCAGGGTCGCGAAGTCCTGGCCCGGCGCGGCGGCGCGCGGCACGTCGCGCGAAAGCAGGCTCACGCCGTTCAGCCACACCCCGAGCCCGTCGTCCGAGCCGAAGGCGGCAACGAGCGCGGCGGGCGCCGCGGCCGAGATGGTGCGAAAGAGATACGTGTGCGTGGCGTCGCCGGGCGGCAGGTCGTGAACCTGCCCGTCAATCCACTCGGGATGCTCGCGCCAGAGCGGCTCCCCGCCCGCGTCGAGCGCGGCGAGGTCCACGCCTTGTTCGGGAAAGAGCGCGTCCGAGAAGCCCTGCGCGGGCAAGGGCGCCGTGGCGTGCCAGGCTCCGAGCGCCACGCCGCCGGCCTGGTCCTTTAGCTCCTGGAAGCGGGCGCGCGAGGCCGACATGGCGTCCGGCCAGGCGGCGCGCTGCACGAAGAAGGGCGAACCCGCGTCCTCTTGTTGCGCGCGCGCCGCGCCGGCGCCGGCGAGGAGAGCGAGGAGGGCCGCCGCGACGAGGGATAGCCTGCTGCCTCGGTACACGCTTTCCGCCGCGCCTCAGAGCCGGATGCCGGGATGGGTGAAGCGCAGGCCGGCCATGTCGTGGTAGCAGCCGTACTCGGTCACGATCGCCCCGGCCGGGCCGGCCAGCATCCAGTGCTTGCCGAGCGGCTTCTCCAGGTAGCCCACTTCGCCTTGCGCGAGCACGGTCTCGCGCCGCGCCACGGCGATCTCGCGGTGCAGGGGCGGGATGCGCTCGTCCACGCCCGGGCTGGGCGCGCCCTCGGAGAAGAGCGTGACCGAGCCGTGGCGCAGGTGCCAGCCCTCGACCTTGGCGCGCGCGTCGCGCGTGGCCTCGTGCCAGTGCTCCGGGATCATCTGCCCGGGCAGCAAGTAGATCTCGTGGCCGAGGTAGTCGTGCTCATGGTTGTTGATCCAGAAGATGCCCGCCATGCCGACCTCGGCGAACTTCCCCAGGCCGAAGTCGAGGGTCCAGAAGTCCTCGCCGCGCAGGCGGTCGCAGATGGGATAGCCGTGGTGCTCCATGAGCGCGTAGTAGGCGCGCTTCGCGGCCGCGGCGTGGAACGTGCCGTCCGGCAGGTAGAAGTCCTCATTCCTCGGTATGGCCAGCATGGGTTTCGTCTCCTTCAGCGAGCGGCAGCCGGGAAGCAGCGCCAGGGAAGCGGCTCCGCCAGCGAGGCTGAACAAGAGCGTCCTGCGGTCGATGCGGTTCATTGCCGCGCTCCTTGCGCTCTGCGTTCGTTCTTGAGCGTCCGAAACAGCTCGAGCGCCGCTTCCGGCTTCTCGAGATCATGCACCACGGCGCGCACCGCCCGGATCATGGCCACCGGGTCCTCGGACAGGAAGATGTTGCGCCCCATGTCCACGCCTGCCGCCCCCTGATCCACGGCGCGATAGGCCATGGCCAGCGCCTCGGCCTCGGGGAGCTTCTTGCCGCCCGCGATGACCACGGGAACGGGACAGCCGGCCACGACCTCGTCGAAGCCGGGCTCGCAGAAGTAGGTCTTGACGAAGGCGGCGCCGATCTCGGCCGCGACGCGGCAGGCGAGGCCGAGGTAGCGCGCGTCGCGCGCCATGTCCTTGCCGACGGCCGTGACCGCGAGCGCCGGGATGCCGAAGCGGTTCCCGGCGTTGATCAGGCGTGACATGTTGTGGAGCGACTCCTTCTCGTGGACGCCGCCCACGTACACCATCGTGGTCACGGCCGCGGCGCCGAGGCGCACGGCGTCCTCGAGGTCCACGGCGAGCACCTCGTCCGAAAGCTCCTTCAGCACGGTGGCGCCGCTGCCGCAGCGCAAGACGACCGGCTTCCTGGCTTCCGGCGGCACGCAGGCCGCGAGCGCGCCGCGCGTGCACATCAAGGAGTCGGCGTGCGGAATGAGCGGCGGGATGGCGAGGTCCAGGCGCTCCAGCCCCGAGGTCGGGCCCATGATGTAGCCGTGGTCGAAGGCGAGCATCACGGTGCGGCCCGACGAGGGCTCGAAGATGCGCGCCAGGCGGCTCTTCATGCCGTAGCCGAGGTGCGCGCAGCCCTTGAGGAAGAAGCCGCGCGTCTCGACCGGGACGTTCACGGCGAAACCCCTGCCCTCGGCCTCGCTCGCGCCGCTCGCGTCAACCATCAGAACGTCCTCCCAGCAGGAGACCGCGGAAGATCAGCGCCACGGACAGGGCGCCCGGATCCTCGTGCCCCACGCTCCTCTCGCCCAGGTTCTTGGCGCGGCCGAAGCGCGCGCGCAGCAGGGCGCTGGCGCGGGCTCCCTCCGCGGCCGCGCCGGCCGCGTGCTCCAGCGCGGAGAGGACCTCCAGGCCGGCGCTCGCCGCCGCGCGCAGCGCCGAGACGGCGGGTTCGAGGGCGTCGATGAGCGTCTTGTCGCCGAGCCGCGCGCGCGTGTTCTTCTTCACCCCGGCAAGGCCTGCCTCGCAGGCGCCGGCGAGCGCGGCCGCGTCCAGCGTCTCGCCCGCCGCGCCCTCGGCGAGCGCGAGGAAGAACGAGCCGAAGAGCGGCCCGGTCGCGCCGCCGTCGCATCCCATGATCGCTGAGCCAGCTTGCTGCAGCAGGTCCTTGATGCCGGCGGCAGGGGCCGCGTCGAGCGCGGCGAGCACGCTCTCCATGGCGCGCGCCATGGTCGTGCCGTGGTCGCCGTCGCCGCCGAACGAGTCCAGGCGCGACAGCTCCGCGCGCTGCTCAATCACCTCGCGCGCCGCTGCGCGCAGCATGCGCGCCACCTCCTCGCGTCCGATCGCTTGCGGCATGGCGTCGCTCCGCGTTTCGCGTCACCTGATGGAAAGAGCCGGGGTGTGGCAGGGGGCGTCCCAGAGCGCCAGCCGCTCGCGGTTCATGCGGCACAGGCAGAGCTGGAAGCCGCCCATCTCCTGGACGGTCAGGAAGCTGCCCGCGAGCGAGCGTGCCAGCTTGATGCCGCGCTCCTCCAGGTTCCTGCGCACGCGGCGCAGCACGATGTACTGCTCCATCAGCGTCGTGGCGCCGACGCCGTTGACCAGGGCCAGCGCCTCCTCGCCGGACGTGAGATCAAGGTCCTGGACGAGCGCTTCGACCATGACGTCCGCGGTCTCGTCGGCCGAGAGCACGCGGCGCGAGCCGCCGCCGGCCTCGCCGTGCTGGCCCATGCCGATGACCATCTCGTCCTCGGCGAGCGCGGAGATGGGTTGGCCGGTCGCCGGATGCGTGGCCGGGCTCAAGGCCACGGCGAGCGTCGCCATGTCGCGCTCCACTCCCTCGGCCACGGCCAGGCATTCCTCGAGCGAGCGGCCCTGCTCGGCGGCAGCGCCGGCCATCTTGTAGACCAGCAGGCAGCCCACCAGGCCGCGGCGGTCGGACGGATCGGCGCGCGTGCCGGCCGAGATGTCCTCGCGCGTGAGGACCGAGCGCACCTTCAGCCCTTCCTTGCGCGCCAGCTCCAGCGCGACGTTCGACGAGAGCACGTCGCCCTCGTGATTCAGGACGACGAGGAGCACGCCCGCCGGGCGGTTCGCCAGGCGCAGCGCCTCGAGCACGCGCGGCGGCCCGGGCGCGGCGAAGATCTCCCCGGGGACGCTGACGTCGAGCATGCCTTCGCCCACGTAGCCCGAGAGCGCCGGCTCGTGGCCGGAGCCGCCGAGCGTGACGAGCGCGACCCGGTCCGCGGGCTTCACCCGGGCGCGCGCCACCAGCCTGCTCCCGGTGAGGCGCACCTTGTCGGCGTGCGCCAGGGCGAACCCCTCGAGCAGCTCGGAAACCAGGTTCGCGGGATCGTTCAGGAACTTCTTCATGGCCGCCGCTCTCTCTGCTGCTTCTTCATCTCCATGACCTCGATGAGCGCGTCTCCCACCTTGAGGAAGGCGACGCGGACCTCGGCGGTGGCGGCGAACGGCTCGACCACGACCTCCTGTCCGATGAGCGCCGCGTCGATGCTCTCCACCACGAAGGCGGCGTGGCACTGCTTCCGCAGGATCTCGGGCATGGGTGTGTCGGGCTCGAAGCGCAGGAACTCGATGCGGTAGGGGCTTGCCTCCGGGTCGGTGACGTGGACCTTCCCTCCAGCGATGTAGGTCTCTCCCTGCCCGACGCGCGCGGTCGGGACGCCGATGTGGTGGAAGGTGGCGGCCATGGGTTCGCGCTCCAGTCGTGCGCCCGGCCCCGGCGGGCGGGGCGGGCGAGAACGCGCCAGTCTACCCGGAGGCGGCGCGGCCGCCGGCCGCGCAAAAGCAAGAAGCCCCGCCGCGCGCGCGCGGCGAGGCTTCTCGCTGCGTGGCCGCAGGCGTCGCTCAGCCGGCGAGCTTGTCGGGGGCCACGATCGCGCCGAACTTCTCCTTCAGCTTCAGGAGGTCGGCGCGCTGCTTCTTCATGATGTCGAAGAACTTCGGCGGCACGCTCTGCTCCTTGCCGTAGGCGTCGAGCTGCAGGTCGATGCGCGCGACGATGTTGTCGACGTAGAGCGAGAACTGCTTGTCGTAGAGGTCCTTGGGGTAGTCCTTCTTGACGATGCCGGTGAAGAGCTTCTTGAGGTCCTCGTACTTGGGCAGGTAGCCGATGGGCGTCTCGATCGCGTCCACCTCGCCGTGCACGCGGCGCTCGAGCCAGGCGAGCCACGCCTTGACGTCCTTCTTCTCGCCGAGCAGCTTCTTGCCGGTGCCGCCGCGCGCCTCGTGCGTGAGGAAGTAGTTCAGGCCGGCGAGGATCGGCTGGTGCTTCTTGGCGATCTTCGGGTGGCTGTAGAACTTGAACTGCGCGTCCATGTAGTCGCCGAGCGGGCCGGGCGTGAAGGGCGCGTTGGCCCAGGGAGCGCGCTTGACGCCGCTCGCCCCGACCTCGGTCGCGGTGGCGGCCGACACGATGCAGGCGCCGATCACCACGCCTTCGTCCGAGTTGCGCGCGACCCACACCGGCGGCATGGTGTCGCTGTCGCGGCCGCTGTAGGTGAAGATGCGCGCGACGACGCCCTTGGGGTTCTCGTTCTCCTTGGAATAGTTGGCGAGCGCCGAGGCCGACACGGTGCAGCGCGAGTTCGGGTGGGACATCGGCACCGGCTTGCCCTTGGCGTCCACCATGCCCTGGTGCCACTCGCCCTGGAAGTTGCGGCCCTTGGTCGGAAGCGGCGTCTCGCCGTTGCCGGTCCAGTGGGGCACGCCCTTCTCGTCGACCAGCACGTTCGACCAGATCACCTCGGTCTTCTCCTTGCGCAGGAGGTCCATGAGGTGCGGGTCGCCCTCGCGGTTGACGTCCTCGACGATGCCAAAGATGCCGCACTCGGGGTTGACGGCGCGGATGGCGCCGTCCTCGGCGATCCACATCTGCGCCAGGTCGTCACCGACGAACTTGTCGCCGGCCATGGCGGTCGTGGTCTTGCCGCAGCCGCTCGGCGCCGCGCCGCAGCACCAAGTGGTGCGGCCGCCGGGGCCGTCGATGCCGGTGATGAACATGTGCTCGGAGAGGTTCTGGTTGTTGCTCAGGTAGACGGCCTTGTCGACCGCGAAGCGGTGGTTGCCCTTCTTCATGAGGAGGGTGTTGCCGGCGTAGGTGCAGAACATGGCGTAGGTGGTCCACCAGCTGCGGTCCATGAAGACGCGCGCGTTCGGCAGGTCCTCGAGGCGGTTCGGGCCCTCGCTGTGGATGTTGGCGAAGAAGTGGCCGCAGTGCTCGACTTCCTTGTCGAACACGTCGTAGGCGCTGCGGTAGAGGATGTTCGCGCTGTGCAGCACGTAGGCGGAGCTGGTGATCTCGAGCGCCGGATTGGAGACGGGCGCGCCCGCCGGCCCGCGGATGTAGAAGCCGATCAGCATGGTGCGGCCCTTCATGATGCCGCCCATCTTCTCCTTGACCTCCTTCATGGCCTGGTCGCGCAGCATCTTCTGGCCGAGCGAGCTGACCTTGTCCCCCTCGTTGATGATGTAGAAGGTGCGGTCGATGATGCGCCCCTGCTCGTCCTTCAAGTCGTAGTGGATGGAGTGGTTCTTCATCGGCAGCTTCTTCTCCTCGCCCTGGTCGAGGGCGAGCTGCCGCACGAAGGCCCGGTCCTTCTCCGATCCGGTGAAGACGAAGGTGGTCTTGGGATCGCAGAGGGCGATGGCGTTCGCGATCTTGATCAAGACCTCGGGGTTCTCGATCTTCCTGATGCGGCGGACGTGCTCTTCGTCCATGCGCTTGCCGAAGAGGTCGTAGGCTGCTTCGACGGTCCGAATGCCCCCGATCTCCGTCACGATATCGTACCCCTTCTTTCGCTCTAACATGCTATAGCTCCTCGTCTTGCGTCGACGGGTAGAGGCCGGGGCCACGGGGTGTGGTCCGAGATGCAAAGAAAGATGGACCAGGGACTCTAGCGACGGGCGCGGCGAGAGTCCACAGTCTGTCCGGGCGGGAAGAAGCTCGAGCGCGCGCCGCCCGAGCTCGCTGGAGCGGCCGGGAAAAACCCTTGCGGTTTCTCCCGCGCCGTCTCTGATAGCGTCCCTTTCCGCGTCCGCAGAAGACAAGGAGGCTCGACCGTGAATCTCGGTTTGCAGGGGAAGGGAGCCATCGTCACCGGAGGAAGTCTCGGCATCGGCCAGGCCATCGCGCTCGGCCTGGCGCGCGAGGGGTGCAACGTGGCGATCAACTACCGCCGCCACGACACCGAGGCGAAGCAGGTCGTCGCCGGCGTCGAGGAGCTGGGCTGCCGCGGGCTGGCGGTGAAGGCGGACGTGTCCAGCTACCAGGACGCCGAGAACATGGTGCGGCAGGTCGTCGAGGCCTTCGGGCGCTTCGACATCCTGGTGTGCAATGCCGGCATCACCTGGGACGGCATGATCTGGAAGATGAGCGAGCAGCAGTTCGACCAGGTGATCGCCGTGAACCTCAAGGGGTACTTCAACTACAACAAGGCCGCCGCGGTCCACTTCATGAACCACCGCTACGGCAAGATCGTCAACGTCTCGTCGATCAACGGGATGCGCGGCAAGGCGGGCCAGGCCAACTACGCGGCGTCGAAGGGCGGCGAGATCGCCCTCTCCAAGACGCTCGCCAAGGAGCTGGGGCGCTTCAACGTCAACGTCAACGTGGTCGCGCCGGGGATGGTGCTCACCGACATGATGGCGCAGATTCCCCCCGAGTTCAAAAACAAGGCAATGAACGAGACCGTGGTCGGGCGCTTCGCCACGCCGGAAGACGTTGCGCACCTCATTGCGTTTCTCTGTTCCGACCTCGCGCGGCACATCACCGGCGAGGTGGTCAAGATCGACGGCGGGCAGTACATCTAGCCAGGACCAGCGCTACGGAGGCACGCATGTCTCGGGTCGGAGTCATCGGAGCAGGCCACGGGAAGTTCGGCAGGCGCAGCGACGCCACGGTCCAGGAGCTGGCCTTCGAGGCCTTCCGCATGGCGATGGAGGACGCGGGCATCGAGCGCGAGGTGCTCGACGCGTCGGTCATCGCCGCGGTTCCGGAGTACCACAAGCAGCGCTCCGTGGCGGGCGTGGTGCAGGAGTACCTGAACCTCAACCCGCGTCCCACGTGGCTCACCGAGGTGGCCTGCGCCTCGGGCAGCGCCGCGATCCGCACCGCCTGGATGGCGATCCAGAGCGGACTGCACGACGTCGTGGCGGTGATCGGCTGCCAGAAGATGACCGAGATGGAGACGGCGGAGATCCTGGCGCTGATGGGGCGCGTCGGCGAGGTGCAGTGGGAGTCGATCTTCGGCACGACCTTCCCCGGCTATTACGCGATGTTCGCCCAGCGCCACATGCACGAGTTCGGCACCACGCACGAGCAGATGCTGGCCGTGGGCGTGAAGAACCACCACTACGGCGCGCTCAACCCGAACGCCCTGTTCCAGAAGGAGATCACCCTGGAGAAGGCGCTCGAGTCCGAGCCGGTCTCCTCGCCCTTCTGCGTCTACGACTGCTGCGCCAACGCGGACGGGGCGGCGTGCCTGATCCTGGCGAACGAGGAGAAGGCCAGGGCGATCTCCGACAAGGTCGTCTGGCTGGACGGAGTCGGCGCCGCCACGGCGAGCATGTCGGTGCTGAGAAGGCCCAACCTGGTCGGCCTGCCCTCGGCCGAGGAGGCCGCGCGTCGCGCCTACCAGATGGCGGGCGTGACCGCGCGGGACATCAAGGTCGCCGAGGTGCATGACTGCTTCACCGTGGCCGAGATCATGGCCTACGAGGATCTGGGCTTCTGCCGCAAGGGGGAGGGCGGGCGCTACATCGCGGAGCGGCGCTCCTACATCGGCGGCGAGGTGGCGGTGAACGTGGACGGCGGCCTCAAGTCCAAGGGCCACCCCATCGGCGCCACCGGCGTGTCGATGGCGTACGAGATCGTCAAGCAGCTGCGCGGCGAAAGCGGCAAGCGCCAGGTGCCGAACGCCGGCGTCGGCCTCACGCACAACGTCGGCGGGATCGGGCAGTACACCTTCGTCCACGTCTTCAAGAGGGACTGAGCGATGTTCAGCTGGTTCGGCAAGGTCAGCTTCGTGCCCTATTCCAAGGTCGCGGACTTCGCCGTGCATCTGAAGGACGGCCGGCTGATGGGCTCGCTCTGCAAGAAGTGCGGCTATCAGACCTTTCCGCCGCGCGCCGACTGCCCGGAGTGCATGAGCCCGGACTTCTCGTTCCAGGAGTACAGCGGCCGGGGCGAGATCTACACCTTCACGCGCACCACGGCGGCGCCGGTCGGCTTCGATGACATCGCGCCCTACACGATCATCGTGGTCGAGCTGGAGGGCGGCGGCCGCCTCGTCGCCTGGCAGGGCGAGTCCCTGACGGAGGACGACGTCCGCATCGGCAGACCGGTCCAGGTCGTGCCGCGCGTCTGGGAGAAGGGCGAGGAGATCAAGGTCTACTACACGGCCGAGCAGCCCGGGACGACCTGGAACAAGGCGCCCGCACCGCACCTCGGCTGAGCGCGGGGCCAATCGGGAACGACTCCCCCCACCTCTGCGTTGGATGCCGGAGGAAGCTCCCCGCGATGGTCTCCTCGGGCTTCGCGCCGGCGTTCTCGCACAGCCCGCCGCCCTGTGACCGACAAGACTCGGCCGCGCGCACGGCCGCTTCGGCTGTATCTTCCTGGACGAGTTGCAAGACCGTGTCCCTCCGCGCCGCCCAGCACTTCACCGCCGCGGTTGAGAGCCTCCCTGTCGTGGGACGCGCATGAATCGTGGGTTTCTGATTGACTTCCTGGTGGCCAATTGCCAATATCTGCTCAATCACATGGGCGGGAAGCGACAACCGATCCGGACCCAGCAACGGTTCGCGTTCGCCAAGCGCGGCGGCAGGCGTCCCGGTGCTGGCCGCAAGCCCAAGGGAGAGCGGGCCGGGGTGTCGCACAGGAGGCGCGAGAAGCTCGCGGCGCGCTTCCCCGTGCACGTGACCGTCGGGTGCTCTCGGTGTCGAATCGAGCGAGCGCCGCACTGGTCCGAGCCCGAGGCTGTTGGGTGCTTGGTTTCGGGTTCCATCCTGTCAAGGCATCTGGGCAGATGTTCGCGACGGCCGGGGAGTTGCGACGCTCGGAACGTGCGCCGACAGGGCGCCACACCTGCTGGTGCGGGCGGGGATGGCCCGCTCCCGAGACCTGGAGAGGCGCGAAGTCACGCGACCGAGCGGCACGATTCCGCGGAGGCGACGCACCGAGTGCCTGGAGAATGTGGAGCCGGGGCAGAGGTTGGCTCCGTGGCCGCGAGCGACGCCAGGCGGACGGTTTGCCCGGCCGATCCGCGACGGCGGCTCTTCGATCGAGGTGACGCATGACCATCAGCGAACTCCTGGCGGACAAGCGGGAGGAGATCCTCGCGATCGCTGAGCGGCATGGCGCCCGCAACGTGCGCGTCTTCGGGTCCGTGGTCCGTGGGGACGCTTCGGAGGAGAGCGACGTAGCCTTCTTCGTGTCGACCAGCGTGGAGACGAGTCCCTGGTTTCCGGCGGGTCTCGTGGCCGAGCTGAAGGCCCTGCTGCACCGTGAAGTGGACGCGGCTATACTCCTGCGGCGCCCAGACCAGAAACCGAGTGCCGGTGATGTCCGACGATCGCAAGAGACTGGAGGAAGTGGACTTCCCGATCGCCAAGGCGCCGGTGAACGCGGTCCGCGACCTAGCGCAGCACGGGAGCAACGATGGGTGATCGCGGCCGCGACCCCTTCGACAAGGTGCCCCTGCCTCCCGAGGTCGATGCTCATCTGCGGGACGCGAATCCCTGGTGGGAGGGGCGGCCGGGCCGCGTGCTGCCGCACTACCGGCGCTGGATGTTCGCCGCCATGTTGCGCAAGCTCGACGCTGGGGTTGCCCCGGCCATCGTGCTCTGCGGCGCGCGCCAGGTCGGCAAGACCACCATCCAGGAGCAAACCATCCAGTTCCTGCTGGCGGAACGGCGCGTTGACCCGAGGCGCATCCTGCGCGTCCAGTTCGACGAGCTGCCGGCGCTGCGTGGCCTCGAGACGCCGATCCTCGACATCCTGCGCTGGTACCAGAACCGCATCCTGGGACGCACGCTCAACGAGGCCGCCCATGCCGGCGAGCCCGCCTACGTCTTCCTCGACGAGGTCCAGAACCTCCTTTGCTGGGCCCCGCAGATCAAGGCGCTGGTGGACCATCACACGGTGCAGGTGGTGGTCACGGGAAGCTCGGCCCTGCGCATCGAGGCCGGCCGGGACAGCCTGGCCGGACGCATCGCCTCCTTGGAGCTCGGCACCCTCCTCTTGCGTGAGATCTGCGAACTCAGGTGCGGGGATCAGATCGCGCCGCTCCTGCCGGCGAACGGCCTGCAGCCCCTCCTCGAGATCGACTTCTGGCGCACCGTGGAGGCGCACGGCAGCACCCACCGGGAGGCGCGCGACCGGGCGTTCGCGGCCTTCTCCGAGCGCGGCGGCTACCCGCTGGTCCACGCTCGGCCGGAGGCTGCCTGGCCGGAACTCGCCGACCAGCTCAACGAGACCGTGATCCGGCGGGTGATCCAGCACGACTTGCGCCTGGGCGAAAGGGGGCGCAGGCGGGACCAGGCGCTTCTCGAGGAGGTCTTCCGCCTCGCCTGCCGCTACGCGGGCCAGGCCCCTTCCCAGGCGCTCTTCCTCGCGGAGATCAGGCAAGCGCTGGCCGCGAACGTCGTCTGGCAGCGCATCCTCAGCTACCTGCGGTTCCTGGAAGGCTCGCTGCTCTTGCGCGTGGTGCGTCCGCTCGAGATCCGGCTGAAGAAGGCGCGCGGGCCCGCGAAGCTCTGCGTCGTGGACCACGGCCTGCGCGCGGCCTGGCTCGAGGAGAGCATCCCGCTCGACCCGGCGCAGCTCGATCAGGCGCCGCATCTCGCCGATCTCGCCGGTCACCTGGCGGAGAGCGTCGCCGGCGCCTTCCTCGCCGGGATCCCGCACCTCGACGTGGCCCATTTCCCCGAGCGGCCGGTCGAGCCCGAAGTGGACTTCGTGCTGACCATTGGCGAGAAGCGCATTCCCGTGGAGATCAAGTACCGCCGGCGTATCGATCCCCTGCGCGACACGCTCGGCCTGCGCTCGTTCCTCGAGAAGGCGCATTACAACGCCCCGTTCGCGGTGCTGGTGACGATGCTCGACGACGTCGCGATCCCTGATCCCCGCATCGTGCCCGTGTCTCTCAGATCCTTGCTCCTCATGCGGTGACACAAGCCACGGCCGAACTGACCGGCGTCGGCGGCAAGGGTCCCGAAGAGCTTCTGGGCTTCCTGCGCAACTGGTGGCTGAACCACATCCTGAAGGACGACATGAGCCTCTCCGCAGGAGAGGCTCATCTGGAGTCACGACTTTCAGGCGGATTGTTTGAACTCGCGACACCTGTGACTTCGCCGGCGTGACGCGATGAGAACCTGGGCAGTGCGTCCGTCCTGAAGTTGGGTTGCGGGCGGTAGCCTGCGATGAGGGATTGACGGGCCGGGGGCGTGGGCCGCGTGGCAGTCGAGCCGCCGGCGCCGCCCGCGGCCGCGCCCGCCTTTCCCGCCGACGTGTTGTGGCGAACCGTCGACAGATATGAGGAACTGCCTACACTTCGCCACATGGCCACGCTCACCGACCGCGAACGGCTCCTCAGGCTCGCCCGTCGCCGGGGCAGCCTGGCCACGCGCGACGTCGTTGCGGCCGGCTTCCACCGCCAGGTCCTGAGCCGACTGGTGCGCGAGGGCGAACCGGAGCGTGTCACTCGCGGACAGTATCTCCTGCCGACGACGCCGCTGACCGAACACCATGGCCTGGCCATGGCGGCAGCCGCCGTGCCGCACGGTGCGGTCGGTCTGCTCTCTGCCCTCGGTTTCCATGGCATAGGTACGCAGCTCCCGTCCGAGATCTGGCTGGCCATCGATCGCCGAGCGCGCCGGCCCGCCCCCCGCGGTAAGATGCGAAGAAGCGTCGAGACCACATCGCGGCGTCGGCGCGCTGCATGAGCGGATAGACATGAGAGAGACCTGGCAGGCCTTCTGGCGCTTCCTGAACGGGCTCCATCCCGTGCGGCTGGTGGCGCTTGGCTACCTCTCGTACATCACGATCGGCTGGGTGATCCTCGCCCTGCCCCTGAGCCACGCGCCGGACGCGGTCTCGGGCCTTGACGCTCTCTTCACTGCCACCTCCGCCGTGTCCACGACGGGCCTGGTGACGGTGAGCACGGGGAATGACTACAGCGCCTTCGGACAGGTCGTCATCCTGATCCTGTTCCAGTTCGGCGGCATCGGCTACATGACGCTGGGCTCGTTCGTGGTCCTGTCGCGCGGGAAGACGCTGTCGGAGCGGCGCAAGGAGATCGGCGAGGCCGTTTTCAGCATCCCGCGGGACCTCCGGATCGACAAGTTCATCGTGAGCGTGACCGCGTTCACGATCATCGTCGAGACGCTTGGCGCCTGCGCGCTGTTCCTTGCGTTGCGGGACGCGGGAGTCAGCAACGCCCTGTGGTCCTCGATCTTCCACAGCGTGTCCGCGTTCTGCACCGCTGGTTTCGGTTTGTATGACGACAGCTTCGAGCGGCTGCGCGGCAATGTCGCGGTCAACGTCATCCTCGGCGTTCTCAGCTACCTCGGCGCCATCGGTTTCATCGTGTTCGTGGACTGCTGGCGGCGGGTGATCGGCAAGACGTCGCGCCTCACCCTGACGACGCGCGTCATCCTCGTGACCACGGCGTGGGTGAGCGTCACGGGGATCGCGCTCCTCTTCCTGGAGGAGCCGGCGATCCGCGACCTGCCCGTGCACGAGCGCCTGCTCGCCGCCTGTTTCCAGGTGGCGGCGGCGGGGACCACCGCCGGGTTCAACAGCGTCCCCATCGGTGCGCTGTCGCAGGCGTCCCTGTTCCTGCTCATGATGCTGATGGTTGTCGGCGCGTCTCCCGCGGGCACGGGCGGCGGCCTGAAGACGACGACCTTCTCCGCGCTCTTCGCCGTGGTCAAGAGTTCGCTTCTCGGCCGCGAGCGGGTGACCTTCTGGGGCAAAGTGATCCCGGAAGAGAGAGTGCGCGCGGCCGTTGCCAGCCTGGGCTTCTACAGCGGCGTTCTCATCCTGGGCTGTTACCTCCTGGCGCTGACCGAGACCCTGCCGTTCGAGGGACTGCTGTTCGAGTCGGCGTCGGCGCTGGGCACGGTGGGCCTGAGCACGGGGATCACGGCGCAGCTCACGCCCATCGGCAAGCTGATCATCATCATGCTCATGTTCATCGGCCGCCTCGGCCCGCTGGCCTTCGGCATCGCGCTGTTCTTCCCGTCCCGCGCGGCGGACGTGCGGGTCAGGGAAGACGTCGCGGTGTAGGGCGACGGGGAGGGCGACTCTCGATCGCCGCCGCGATGTGCTGTTCCACACCCGGTTCCGATCGAGGAGGACGGCGCTGCACACGAGGCCGACGTAGATCCCCTGAACGCCGGCGTTCCGGACGGTGCACTTGCTGACGGTCACGTCGTCGGACGCGGAGACGAGGACGCCTTGGGCGGTGGCGTTGCGGATCTCGAATCCCGAGACCCTGATCTCCGTCGAGCCGCTGATCCGCAGGCCGACGCCGGCGGCAGCCGGCTGGATGCGCGGCTTGCCCGAACCCAGGATCCGCAAGTCCGTCTTGCCATCGATGAGGACGTTCTCGGCGTAGATGCCCTTGGCCACGAGGATGACGTCGCCGGCCGCGGCGGCCAGAACGGCGGCGTTGATGGTCGCGTACTGCTGCGGGACCTTCAGCTTGGCGGCCGGCGACGCCGGCGCCAGCACGAAGAGCAGAGCGGCGACGGCAAGCGGCGTTCTCGGTGTCGTGGTGGAGCCTCCGGGTCTTCCTGTCGATGGTGTGGCGGCATTCTGACCCAGGATCCCGCGAACGTCGCCGCGCTTCCGCCGGGATTCCGGCTGGTCGCGCCCGCCGCTCCTCGCCTCGCCTCTCCGAACGGCAGGGTCGGCGCGGCTTCCCCTTCGCTATGCTTGTGTCTTCTGGCGGACCGTCCGGAGCGCCGCCTGCCCTGCTTTCCGGAGCTCGGAGCAGGGAACACGTGGGGAGCACGTGGCAGGAACGTGTCAGGGTGATGGGCGCAGGCGAGGAGTCGTGCGATGGAGCAGATCGTCTGGGATCAGGCGTCGTTCGGCGTGGGCGTGGCGAAGCTCGATGAGCAGCACAAGCGCATCATCGACGCCACCAACCTGCTGCTGCGGGATCCGGAGTTGAGCGTGCGGAGCGAGTCGGTGTCCGAGGTGCTCGGCAGGCTGGTGAAGTACGCCCAGGAGCACTTCAAGGCCGAGGAGGGGTTTCTCGCGCAGCACGGCTCTCCGGATCTGGCCGAGCAGAAGAAGGCACACCGCGGCTACCTGAAGGCCGTCGTCGGCTTCTGCTCGGACGCGACGGCGCACCGCGAGGCCGTGCCGCAGGAGCTCCTGGGCTTCCTGCGCAACTGGTGGGTGAACCACATCCAGAAGGACGACATGAAGTACCGGCCGTTCCTCGCGGAGAGAGGCGTGAGGTAGAGCGCGGCGGATGGGCCGCCGGCGGGCGTCCAGCGCCCCCGGCGCCGGACGCAAGCCCAAGGGGGAGCGGGCCGGGGTGTCGCACAGAACGCGCGAGAAGCTCGCGGCGCGCTTTCCCGTGCACGTGACCGTGCGGCTCGAGCAGGGCCTACCGCGGCTGCGCGACAAGAGGACATACCGCGCGCTGCAGGGCGCGTTCGCGGCCGGGTGCGACCGGTTCGGGTTTCGGCTGGCGCA
>JACQZJ010000207.1 GCA_016213895.1 Planctomycetota bacterium
GCGCCATCTCGCGGCGCGCGCCGCGCCAGGCGCGCCGGCGCGCGTGCGAGAGGATCAGGCGCTCGCGCGCGCGCGTCATGCCGACGAAGAAGAGGCGCCGCTCCTCCGCGAGGTCCCTGTCCTCCTCGGCGCCGAAGCGCAGCGGCAGGATGCCGTCCTCGCAGCCGACGAGGAAGACCACCGCGAACTCGAGCCCCTTCGCCGCGTGCAGGGTGAGCAGCGAGACGCGGTCGGCGCGCGGATCCCAGGAGTCGACGTCGACGCCGAGGGCCAGCTCGCTCTGCAGGCGCGCTCGATCCCCCGCGCACCTCTCGGCCAGGAGGCAGAGCGCCGCGGCGCGTCGCGCCGCGTCCGGGTGCTCGCGCGCGACCTCGGCGACAGCCTGCTCGAGCAGGGCGTCGAGATCGGCCGCGCCCGGCTCCGCGTCCTCGACGCGACGCAGGATGGCCAGGACCGCGGGATCGTCGCACAGGCGCTGATGGGACTTCCTCTGGTAGGGCATGCCCGATCTCTCCAGCGCCTCGCACAGGGCGCCGGCCTGGGCCTCGGTGCGGTAGAGCACGGCGAAGTCGGCGAAGGAGAGCGCCTCTCCCTCGCCGGCCGCGACGCGGCCGCTGTCCAGCGAGAAGAAGGAGGAGCCTCCGACCAGCCGCTCGATGGAGTGCACCACGAACTCGGCCTCGGCGCGCTCGCTCGGACAGGGACAGATCTCGATCCTCTCGGCGCTCTGCGAGAGGGCGCGCAGCGCGCGCTCTTCGACCAGGGTGGCGGGTTCGATCACCTGCATGGCGGCGTCGACGATGGCGCGCGACGAGCGGTAGTTGGTCTCGAGGCGGACCGTGCGCGCGGCGGGGTAATCGCGCAGGAAACGGCGGAAGCAGAGCGGGTCCGCGCCGCGGAAGCCGTAGATCGACTGATCCGGGTCGCCGATGGCGCAGGCGTTCCCGGCCGGCGGGACGAGCTGGCGGATCAGCCGATACTGCGCCGCGTCGATGTCCTGGAACTCGTCGATCGAGACCGCGCGGAAGCGTCGCCGCTGCTCGTCGCGCAGCGCCGGGTCGGTCTCGAGCAGCCGCGTGGCCAGCAAGATGAGATCGTCGAAGTCGAAGAGGCCGTGCTCCCGCAGGAGGCGCTGGTACTCCTCGACGAGCGCGGCGTCCTCCGCGTCCTCGGCGGCTTTCGCGCCCGCGCGCTTCTGGCGCGAGATCCGGGAGAGGAGCGCCCGCGCGCTGCGCTCCGAGACGCTCCGCGCTTGCGCCACCAGGGCGGAGCGCTCCTCGTCTCCCGCCAGGCGCATGGGTCGAGAGAAACCAAGCGCCTCCTCGCGGCCGCGGAGCATCCCCAGGGCGAGGGCGTGGAACGTCAGGCACGGCACGTCCCGCGCCTGCCCCGGCAGAAGCGCCTCGAGGCGCTGCCCGAGCTCGGCCGCGGCCCTGCGGCTGAAGGTGAGCGCCAGGCATTCTCCGGGAGCATGGCCGCCGTTCCGAATGAGGTGCGCGATGCGGTGCGCGAGCACGCGCGTCTTGCCCGTGCCCGGCCCGGCGACGACGAGGAGCGGCCCGGGCGCCTCGGCCGCGGCGTGCTGCTCGGGATCGAGGCCCGCGAACGGGGCGGGGCTTGCCGGCGGCGCCGTGCGCTCTGGCGGGGACGCCGGACGCGCCGCGCCCTCGCTCGGCGTCGCCTGCGCCGCGCGCGGTCCGGCCGCGTCCTTCAGCTCGAAGAAAAGGGAGGCGCCGCCGCTCCTGATCTCGTGCTTCTCGAACAAGCGGATCACGCCGTAGACGCCGTCGTAGCCGGCGTCGCGCAGGACCCTGCCCGCGCGCATGCGCGCCAGGGCTTCGGCGAGCTGCGGATGGCCGGCGCGGCGCACGTCCTCGAGCGGCGCCTGCTGCAGGATGAAGAGCTCCGGCCCGAGCGCGGCGAGCAGCCCCTCGTACGCCGCCTGCACCCTGCAGGACTTGTCTCGCACGCCCAGGATCTCGGCGACTACCTCAGCCAGGGGCACGAGGCTCTGGAAGGCGCTGGCGCCCTGCGGGCGGGCGCCCGCCGGCCGGTCGGCCAGCTCCTCCACGCGGCTCATCACGCCCACCGTGAGGGCGCGGCCGCAGGCCGGACAGAGGCCTTTGCTCGCGCGCGTTTCCTGCGGAGTGAAGCGCACGCCGCAGGCGCGGTGGCCGTCGAGGTGGTACTTCCCCTCCTCGGGGAAGAACTCGATGGTGCCGCGATAGCCCGCGCCCGTCTCGAGGGCGCGGCGCATGGCGAAGTAATCCAGCTCGGTATCGAAGACGCAGGCCTCGCGCGCGATCTTCGGCGGCGAGTGCGCGTCGGAGCTGGACGTCAGGCGGAAGCGGTCGAGCCGGGAGACGCGCCAGTTCATGGCCGGGTCGGAGGAGAGGCCTGTCTCCAGCGCGAAGACCGCCGCATGCAGATCGCCGTAGCACTCCTCGATCGAGTCGAAGCCCGATTTCGAGCCGAGCGCGGCGAACCAGGGCGTCCAGACGTGCGCCGGCACCAGGAAGCAGCCCGCGCCGCACTCGAGCACGATCTCCAGCAGGTCGCGCGAGTCGAGGCCCAGGATCGGCCGGCCGTCGGACTTGACGTTGCCGAGCGCGGCGAGGCGCGCCTGCAGCCACGCGGCTTGCTCCAGGCCGGGCGCGTAGATCAGGTGGTGGACCTTGCGCGTGCGTCCGGCCTTCATGTAGATGGTCGAGATCTCGACCTGCAGCATGAAGCGCACGGCGGCCGCGCACGCCCTGGGCAGGAGGGCGTCGACCTCGCGCTGCGCGTCGTCCCGCAGGCGGAAGAGGCCGGGTTCGGCGGGCACGAGCCTCTCGCGGATCTCGCCGAGCCACGCCGGGTGCGTGAAGTCGCCGGTGCCGAGCACGGACACGCCCTTCTTGCCCGCCCAGAGCGCCAAGTGCTCGAGGTCGGTCTCCTTGCTGGTGGCGCGCGAGTACTTCGAGTGGACGTGCAGGTCGGCGTAGATCATCTTGAAGGCTGCTCGCGCGCCGCGATGCTCAGCGCCTTCCTCTGGCCGAACAGGGCGGAGAAGGCGAGCGCGGCCAGGACGAGCGCCACGCCGAGGAGCAGCACGGCCGTCACCCCGAGCACGACGTTCTGCCCCTGGCCGAGCAGGTTCTGCCAGGCCAGCAGGCCGAGGGACGAGAGCGTGACCGCGAACATGACGAGCATCGGCGCCACGACGAAGAAGTTCCTGCGCGCGCGATGGGCGAGCCAGACCGAGACCGCGAGCAAGGCGAGCGCGGCCAGGAGCTGGTTGGCCGAGCCGAACACCGGCCAGAGCTGCCCGAGGGAGCCGGAGTAGGCCAGGCTGGCCGCGACCGCCACGGAGATGAGCGTGGCGAGGTAGCGGTTCTGCGCGAGCAGGGGCAGGCGCGGCGCCGGAGCGCCTTCTTCCGCGGCGCGGCGGCGCGGCGCGAAGAACTCCTGGAAGGCGAAGCGCGCCAGGCGCGTGGCCGTATCCAGCGAGGTGAGGGCGAAGGCGCTGACCGCGAGCGCCACGAAGCTCTTTGCGCCGGCGGCGGGCAGGCCCAGCTCGCCGAGCAACCGGCCCAGCCCGGAGCTGAACGCCGCGACCGGGTTGCTCGTCCCCTTGGCCATGAACGCGGCGTACTCGCCGGCCGGGAGCCAGGCCACCGCGACCAGCGCGAGCACGGCCAGGAGCGACTCGACCAGCATGGCGCCGTAGCCCACGAACTGGGCGTCCGCCTCCCGGTCGAGCTGCTTCGCGGTGGTGCCGGAGGAGACGAGCGAATGGAAGCCGCTGATCGCCCCGCAGGCCACGGTCACGAACAGCATGGGGAAGAGCCAGCCGAGGTCCTCGGTCCTGAGCGACGTGAACGCCGGCGCCTGGATCTCCGGGTTGGCGACGCACACGCCGAGCACGCCGAGGAGCAGCACCGCGTAGAGCAGGAAGCTGTTCAGGTAGTCGCGCGGCTGCAGCAGGAGGTGCACGGGCAGCACCGAGGCCGCGAACACGTAGGCGAAGAGGATCCAGAGCCAGGCGTCCACCGGCAGCCTGAGCGGCAGGACGTGGCCCAGCCAGATGCCGCCGAAGAGGAGCAGGACGCCGACCACGGTCGAGGGCACGAAAGGCGCCTTCAGCCCGTAAATGGCGCCGCCGAATGCGAGCGCCAGGACGATGAAGAAGAGCGAGGCCGTGGCCGCTTCCGGCACCTCCTGGAAGGTCCTTGCCACCACGATGGCGAAGGCCGCGATCACCAGGATCAAGGCTGTCCAGGAGAAGATCAGGAAGAGGACGCGGCCGGCGTAGCCGAGGTGGGCCTCCACGACCTCGCCGATCGACCGGCCGCGATGGCGGATGGAAGCCACCAGCGACGAGAGGTCGTGCACCGCGCCCAGGAAGATCCCGCCGACGACGATCCACAGGAAGACCGGCCCCCAGCCGTAGGCGATGGCGGTCACCGGACCGATGATCGGCGCCGCGCCGGCGATCGACGCGAAGTGGTGGCCGAGGAGCACCGAGCGCCGCGCCGGCACGTAGTCGATCCCGTCTCTCAGTTCATGGGCTGGAGTGCGCCGGGAAGGGTCGACTCCGAGCCAGCGGCTCACGAGGCGGCCGTAGGTGAAGTAGGCGAGAAGCAGCAGGACGATCGCCAGGACGAGGAGAAGCGCCGTGCTCATGGGGATCCCAGGTGTGGACAGCTCGAGGCGCAGGATAGCCCGGCCGAAACGCCGCGGCAACACGCGCGGAGCGGCGCGGCTCCGCGGGTCACTCGGCGAGGTCCAAGCGGAAGTCGCCGTGGCGCGCCCGGCGCGTTCCAAACGGCAGGCGCCACGCCTGGCGGCAGAGCGCGCTCCAGAGCGAACGGTAGTTCCTCTGGCCGAGCAGCACTTCCAGCAGCCCGCGGCAGACCCACTCGTTCTTGAAGAGAACGAGGAACGCCGCGCGCGGGAAGTGGAACACCAGGTCGGCGATGCGCCGCGCCGAGGCGAGGTCGTCCTGGATCTCCCCGCGGATCAGGTCGCCGTAGGCGTCGAGCGGCGCGTCTCCGGCGAGGAAGCGGCCGGCCGCTTCGGCGGCGAGCTGGCCGGAGCGGAGCGCGTAGTAGATGCCCTCGCCGCTCAGCGGATCCACCAGGTCGCCGGCGTCGCCCGCGAGCAGCAGGCGGCCCGTGTTCAGCCGCCGCTGCGAGCCGCCGTGGGGCACCAGGTGGCCGCGGGCGCGCAGCGTGCTGCGGCCGCGCGTCTCCGGCACCTGCTCGCAGAACTCCTCGTGGACGCGCCGCGCCGCGCGCAGCTTCCCGCGATAGACGTAGGCGCCGACCGAACCGTACCCCCGCTTGGGGAACACCCAGCCGTACCCGGACGGGATGCCCTTGAAGTCGAACAGCGCCTCCTCCTCGAGGGAGGGCGGCGCGAGTTCCGCCTCTTCCTCGTAGGCGAAGCCGAACCGCCGCGCGCCGTGTCCGGGGAGGGCGCGCGAAACCACGCTGTTCGCGCCGTCAGCACCGATCACCACGCGCGCGCGGAAGCTCTCGCGCTCCGTTGCCACGACCGCGTGGTCTTCGTTTTCGTGCACCTCCCGCACCGTCACTCCTTCGACCACCTCCGCGCGCGGCGTGGAGCGCACCAGCTCGAGGTGCGCGGCGTCGAAGGTCTCGCGGTGCACGGTCCAGCCGAGGATCTCGCCGGTCGTGACGCGCGTGGAGTGCTCGTGGCCAAAGGACAGACGCACGCCGCGCACAGGCCGCTCGAAGCAGGCCTGGAGCTCGGGCGGCAGAAAGGGCGCGGCCTTGCGGGTGATCCCGCCGGCGCACGGCTTCCAGCGCGGGAAGCGCGCCTTGTCCAGAACGAGGACCTCGCGTCCGGCCTGCGCCAGAGCGAGCGCCGCGCGGCAGCCGGCGACGCTCCCGCCGACGATGACGACGTCGCGGACCGGCGAGCTGGCGGACCCCATCCTCGCTCCTCCAGGGCGGGCGCCGGCGGGTGGCGGCCGCTTCTTCCGGCCCCGCGCGGCGTGGCAGCATATTCATTATAGTGTCGTCGTCGATCAAGTCTCGCCGGCAGAGCCTTCGCGGTCTCGCCGTACGCGCGAAACGGCCTGCGCGGCAAGGTCAGGCCGTGCTATTCCACCAGGCGTGTCCGGGCTGCGAGGAGACGCCCGCACTCCTGCGGGCGCATCGCCTTTGGCGGGAGGTCCTGGCCTGCACCAGCGGACCTTCCGCGCCCGCCTCCGGGGCTCCTTGACCGCCGGGTCCTTCTCCGGTAGCGTCCGCCTCCCGCTTGACGCGCCGCCAGGCCCGCGGGGCTTCCCGGACGGAGGCCTGGGCGCCGACTTGAAGCGGATAGAAACGAAAGGAGAGACGAGTGAAGGTCGGCTGGATTCGCAGTGCGAGCCGCGCCACCCTGCTGGCGCTGCTTCTCGTCGCGCCGCAAGGCTGCGCCTACCTCCAGGACCGAGGCGATGACGCGGCCGAGATGATCGACATCGGCGTGACCTGGACGAAGGACCCCTGCTTCTCGTTCAACCTTTGCCTGCTCGGGCTGGCCTCGATCGGCGGGGGCTACATGGATGGCGGCTTCGCCGGTCTCGGCGGGGGCCGCGGTGGGATCCAGCGCCACTACCACAACGACGTCGGCCTCCTCGTCTGGAGCTACGACGAGTGGGCCTGGGGCGATGACTACAACATCGACGATCCCCAGACGCTCTCCGCCATGTACATCGGTCCGGCCGGCTGGGTGCAGCACCCGGAGAGGCTGCCCGACTACGCCTTCGCCTGACTCAAGTACTTCCACGTAGGCTACGTGGGACTTGTCCTGAACTTCCGCTTCGTTGAGATCTTCGACTTCTTCGGCGGCCTGGCCACGGCCGACCTCGCGGGCGACGACGGCGATCGCAACAACGACTGGTCCTGGCACGCGGGCGAGGAGCGCGGGAATCCCGTGCCTCGCTCGGATTTGCGCTGGTAGCGAGCGGGCCTGGCCCCGGCCATCTTGCTGGCTGGACGCCGGTCAACTCCGCAGCTGACAGGAAGATACGCGCTGAACGCACGCGCGGGCCCGCCGGCAGGATCCGCGCGGTATACTTGCACCGTGAGTGGGGCAGCGCACGCCGCTTTTTCCGATCTCTATCCGCCGGTCGCGGGGGCGGTCTACGCCTGGGCGAACCTCCACGTCCAGAACCGCCTGCGGCCCCTTCTCGACCCTGAAGACGTGCTGCAGGAAGTGTCCTGCCGCGTCTTCGAACAGCTTCCGCGGTTCGACCCCGAGCGCGGAGCGTTTCGCGGTTGGGTCTTCGGCATCGCGCGCAACGTGCTCCGGGAAGCGCTGCGCGCGCTCGGCCGCGAACCCAGGGCCGCCGCTTCCCTGAAGCTGACCACGGGCTGGATCCGGGAGGTCCCCGACGAGGCAACGAGCGTCACGCGCCGAATCGCGCGCGATGACGCCCTGAAGCGGTTCCTCGGGCGGCTCGGCGAGCTCGCGGACGAGGAGCGCAGGCTGCTCATCTATCGCGGACTGGAAGGCCTGGAGCACGCCGAGGTCGCGGGGCTCCTGGGAGTGTCGGCCGAGGTCGCGGCCAAGCGCTGGCACCGGCTGAAGGAGAGACTCCGGGAGCAGGGGCTGCCGCCGGAGCTTCTCAACGAGTGACCGCGCCGCGGCCGGCTCAACGCTCCGGGACTCCGCTGCCGCGCGCCAGCGCGCCGCAGGCTCCGGCTTGCCCCACGCGCCGTAGAGCTCCGCGAGCCGGCGGGCGGACTCTCCGCGCGCCTGCGGCCGCGCATCGGGATCCGCCTCGAGCAGCGCGTGCGCCTCGAGCAGCAGGGCTTCCGCCGCGGCGAAGGCCTCGGTCTCTGCGAGCGTGCGAGCCAAGACGATCAGGACGGACCCTGGCTCGCCCGAAGCAGCGGGGCGCAGCGCTCTCGTCACGGGATCGCATCCGCCGGAGGACATCGCCCTCGTGCCGCGCCCAGGTCCCCGGCGCCGGCCGCGGTGGCGGGGGCGGCGAGGAGAGCCGCGAACAGAAGCCATCTGATCTGGACTGGAATCGACACGCCCTGCCTCCTTGGCTCGATGCGAGCCCGCTGGACCGCCCGGGGCCAGGAGAGGAAGCCCGATCGCACCTCGCCGGTTCGGGGCGGAACGCTGACCTTCGTCTGGTCAATCCGAGAAACAGGGGCGCGATCGATCAGGATTCCCAGAGCGGCAGCGGCTGGCGCGATGGGTCAGCGGCGCGTCGCGCCGTCCGGGTCGACAGCCCGCGCCGGCCGCACGCCGACGCTGTACGGCGCCGCGCTCGGCGGGTGCGCACTGCGCGCGCCCGAGCGCGCGTCCGGCGCGGTGCGCGTGTACGAGCCGCCCCGGGAGATGCGATTGTCGCGTCCTTCCACCCAGCGCAGGCCGTCTCCCGCGCGCGCCGGCGTCTCGCCGTAGAGCTCCCAGGGATCCCAGCACCACTCGTCCACGTTGCCGGCCACGTCATGCAGGCCGAAGGGGTTGGCGCGAAACGAGCCCACGGGCGCGTGCACCACGTACCCGTCATCCAGCCACAGCTCGTACTTCCAGCCCTCGGAGCCGCCGTTCTCCTTGCAGTGCCGGTCGGCGAGGTTGGCGCAGCCGGCGAGCGAGGTCGGGTCGTCGCCCGTCCAGAAGACCGATGTCGTGCCCGCGCGCGCCGCGTACTCCCACTGCGCTTCGGTCGGCAGCCTGAGGCCGAGATTCTCCAGCACCTGCTTGCACGTGAACCAGTCGACGCTCTCCACGGGGTGCACCAGCGGATCCGGCACGGCGAAGAGCGAGTCGGGCGAGTCGTAGGTGCTGGGATTGGCGCCGGTGAAGCGCAGCCACTGGCCCTGGGTCATCTCGTACTTGGAAAGGAAGAAGGGCAGGAGCTCGACCTCGACCACCGGCCCCTCGTACTTGCCGGCCTCGGGATCGACGTTGGGCGCGCCTTGCGGCAGGTCGCCGCTCGGCAACCGCGTGCCCATGAGGAAGCGGCCGCCGGGAAGCAGCACGAAGACGAGGCCGGCGGCGTCGGTGATCAGGAGACGGCCGGTCTCCGGGTCGCGCGCCGGCGCGCCGCCCGTCTGCAGCTGGGCGAACTCGAAAAGGCCCGAGTGGGGGTCCGGGCCGAGCGGAACGAGCCCGCGCTGCGGCAGAAGCTCGAGGCCGCCGTAGGCTGGAGAGGCGCGGATCGCGTCGATCGCCTCACGCCACTTCTCCGCGGGCTCCTCGATGCTCCTCTGATCCACCTGCAGCGCGAACTCGCGCCGGCGCTCCACGTCCGCGACGAGAGCGGGCAGGCCCTCGAGGCCCGCGACCAGGGCGGCGAGCTGCTCGCGCCACCAGCGGGTGCGCGCGTCGCCGGGAGCCTCGGCGCCGGGCGCCGCCGCCGCGACGCGCTCGAGCGAGGCGCGGTGCAGAGGCAGCCGCGCGGCGAGCTGGCGCGCGCGCGCCAGCCAGTCGTCCATGCCGCCCGCGCCCGGCACCTTCTCGGGGACGGCGGGGTAGAGGCCGGCCGCCTCGGCGCGCATCTCCTCGAGGACCTTCAGGTCGGAGAGGCGCGTGACCTCGGCGAGGTTGCTTTCCGCCCTGCGCCAGAAGCGCAAGGCCACGCCGAGTCCGGCCGAGAGCACGATGAGCAGCAGGGCGAGGGTCGCGGCCAATGCCGGGTTCCGTTCCGCCCAGCTCTTGAGCCTGCTGGCCGCGCTCACTGGCCGCGCGCGGATCGGCTTGTGCTCGCGCAGCCTCCTCAAGTCCTCGGCGAGGTCGAGGGCGCCGCGGTAGCGGCGCTCGCGGTCCTTGGCGAGCGCGGTCTCGACGATGACGCACAGGTCGCGCGGCAGATCCGGGACGAGGCGCCGCAGGGGGAGCGGTTCCTCGTTGAGGACGGCGTGCACCAGGCGATCCCGGGTGGGCGCGTCGAACGGCCGCCTCCCGGCCAGGCACTCGTAGAGGATCACGCCCAGGGACCAGACGTCCGCCCGGGCGTCGGTTCCGGCCGCGCCCGCCTTGATCTGCTCCGGCGCCATGTACCAGGGCGTGCCGACGACGTCGCCGGTGCGCGTGAGGGACAGTTCGCTCTCCTCGATGCGGGCGATGCCGAAGTCGAGAACGACTGGCTGGCCGTCCTCTTTCAGCATCACGTTCGACGGCTTGAGGTCGCGGTGAACGACGCCGGCCCGGTGGGCCGCGTGGACCGCGCGCGCCGTGGCCTCCACCGCGGCGAGCAGCTCGCGTCTGCGGGCGGGCGAGCAGAGCCCCGCGGCGCCGAGGGTCTCCAGCCGGCGCGCGAGGGTCTCCCCGTGCACCAGGCGCATGGCGATGTACGCCACGTCACCGGCGCACCCGGCCTCGAACACCTGGCACAACCCGGGGTGGTCGAGGCGCGAGGCGGCCTCTGCCTCGCGCCGCATGCGCGCCGGCAGCGCGCCGCCGGAGACCGGCGAGGCGAGCACCTTGAGCGCGACCTCGCGGCCGATGCGCGTGTCCTCCGCGCGGTAGACCACGGCCTGGCCGCCGCGCCCCAGCTCGTCCAGCAGGCGGTAGTGCAGGAGCCTCCCCTCGGGGGCGGCCAGGGGAGTCGCGGCCGCGGACGTGAGGTGGACGTACTCGCGGGCGATCGCCTCCTCGTGACCCGGGTAGCGCGCAAGGTATTCCCCGAGCGGCCGGAGCGTCCCGGCCGCCCGGTCGGCCACGAACTCGCCGAGGAACTCCAGGATCCGCCGGTCTTCGGTTTCCTGGTTCACGCGTCCTCCCGCGCGCCGCCGCGCGCCCGCCGCAGTCCTGGGAATGCGCCTTTCTCGAAGAACACCCGGGATTCCGGTCCGAAACGCCGCGGGCGGCGTCAAGCACTCGTCATTGGAACCTACACGATTCCCCTGGAGCACTTCCCATGCGATCCCTCGGCGTTTCTCTTGCGGCGCTCCTCTGCCTGGCGGCGCCGGCCGCGGCCAACGTCTACAGCGGCAGCCTTTCCGACGACACGACCGGGCCCATCCCGGCGGGCGTGCACATGGTTGTCAACCACATCGCGGTCCAGGCGGGGAAAACGCTCACGGTCCAGGCTGGGGCCGTCTTGAAGTTCACCGGAGGCTACTGGCTCGACATCTACGGGCAGCTCCTCGTCCAGGGCGCCTCAGGCAGCGAGGTGATCTTCACGTCGTACCCTGACGACAGCGCGGGCGGGGACACGAACGGCAACGGCCCCTCCTCGGGCTCGCCCGGCCAGTGGTGCGGGATCTTCCTCGAGGCAGCGTCCGGGCCGAACCTCTTCGACCACGCCAGGGTCCGCTACGCCGGGTACGCCGGGTACGACGCCGTGAGAATCCACGGCGCCGGGGTCGCCTTGACCATGACCGACTCGGTCCTGGAGATGAGCTCCGCGGACGGTCTGGACTTGCTCAACCACCTGAATTACCCGACGGTCAGCAACTGCCAGTTCAACAACAACGCGGGGAGGGCGGTGGAAGGCCTGTGCATCGACGCCGTGCCGGGATTCACGGACAACAGCGCCTCAGGGAACGGCTGCAGCTACATGAACGTCACCAACCCGAACGTGCAGGGGACCGCCCTGACGATCGAGGCGCAAAAC
>JACQZJ010000208.1 GCA_016213895.1 Planctomycetota bacterium
CCGGAGCAGAACGGCTCACGGCTTCCTCACGCGGCGGTTCCCCGAAACAGACCAGCGCCCCAAGAAGGAGGTCTACGCATCCCCAGACTTTCCTCTTGACAGGGCCGGCCTCCCCATAGAAGCGGAGCAGCGTTTCCCTGGCGGAGGGAGCGGCCGCGACGACGTACCACGTCGCCCGGCGTACCTTCACCTCGCCGAGACGTCAGCTTCGCCTATGCCACGAAGAGCCGCCCGACGTTCGTCGCGCGCTCGATGCACCGGGAGTCGCGCATCGGCACCCGGAGGCCAGGGAAACGGCTGCGATCGCTCCACTCACCGCCCGTCCCTTCCCATCCGGTTCCCGGCCAAACAGCCGCGAAGCCCCGCGCTACGGCGCCACCATCTCCAGGCCATTGGTCATGGAGACGCCGAACGGCGCGCCCGGATCCGCCAGGAACGCCTGCATGTACAGCGTGACGCCGCTCAGCGTCATCAGCGTCGTGAAAGAGAAGGACCCGGTGCCCGGCATCGGAAGACCGAGCTTGCCGGAGAGCTTGATGGGGATCGCCCACGCCAGCGGCTGCACCAGCACGGTGCCGCCGAGCCCTGGCAGCGCCGCGGAGTTTGGACCGAGGCAGAGCAGGCCGTTCGCGGCTCCTAGCCCCTGGTCGACGCGGACGGTGATGTCGCAGCCGCAGATGGGATACCCCTCGCCCAGAAGCTCCGGGACGTAGCCGCCGGATCCGGCCAGGCCCTGGCCGTACTGCTGGAACGAGGCCATCGCCGGGATCCAGACCTGCGCCGAGTAGCGTACGTGGTTCGGCTTGGTGACAGTGACCGTCAGGAGCCGCGGCTCGGTCTGGGGCGCGAACGAGATGGTCTGTGGACTGCCGTCGGCCACGACCGCGCCGAGGATCCCGATCGATCCGCCGCTGTCGACGGTGAGACAGACGTCAGCACCCGCGGTGGCCGTGATCTGCAGCGAGGAGGAACCGAGCGGCAGGGTCGACGGGTGCGTCACGCTCAGCGCCTGCGGCACCTCCGAGCACATGGTGAACAGAGGGCAACAGTGGGCGTGGAACAGGTGATAAGTGATGCTCTTGGAGGAGGAGTTGTAGGGCCAGTTCGACACCTTGAGGTAGAACTTCCCCGACGCATTGGCGAAGCAGGGCTGCAGGATCTCCTCTGCGGAGTTGGCATAGCCGGGGTCGAAGCCGGGCCACATGGCGTCGATCATGCCCCAGACGTAGGTGTCGTTCACGAACGAGTAGGACGTGGCCGAGGCGGCCGTGACGCCCACCGCGCCGTGGTGCATCCGGGTCATGGCCTCGGCGAAGCACTCGGAGCTGCCGGCGAACGCTCCGCTGGAGCAGTTGATGGAGAGCACATACGGAAGCATGTCGTTCGTCAGGCCGGCCAGGTCGGAGATCGTGTAGGAAGGGCTGGCCCAGCCGCTGGGCGATCCGTGGTCCCGGTGCAGGGCGAGGAACGAACCGGCGTTGAGGTCGGCGTTGATCTTGGCGGCGTTGCCGCTCCAGTCGGTGAGATGGGCCGGGGTCAGGGGAATGTAGCCCAGGCCGTTCGGGCCGAAGTAGTCGACGACGAGGTTGGTGTTGGTGGCCGTGGACCACGTGCTGCCGACGGAACCCCAGGAGATCTGGTACTCGCGGTTCGGTGTCTTGCCCAGAACGTTGCTGAAGTACCCGTAGACGATCTCCGCGCACAGCCCGAACCAGCGATCGCTTTCCCAGCCCATGGCCAGGGTCGGCTTGTCGTAGAAGGCAGCCGCGGCCGGTGGATCGGTCTCGTAGTCGATCACCTTCATCACCATCTCCTCGAGCTCGGTCTTGTTCCGGGCCGTCAGCCGCGAGATGACGATGTCGGGAAGGTCGTCGTTCCCGTAGACGTCCGCGTACACGTTGTCGGACGGCGTGTAACCGCCCCACATGGGAACCGGGATGCTCGATGCCGCCGGTCCCGGCGCGTCCGCCAAGAGCAGCACCGCCGCGGGCGGCATGGACCAGGTCTTGACCGCGTTGTGGATCCAGCTCCTGATGGCGTTGGCGTCGCTGCCGACCTGCGCCAGCGTGTAGACCTCCGACACGACGCCCTGGCGATATCTGAAGTCCCTGAGCACCTCGCCCCACTTGATGAAGTCAGGAACGTCCGGGACGATGATGACGTACTCGGCCTCGCCCGCCGCGCGAGCCAGGGATCCCACGCTGGTCAGCGGGCTCAAGCGGGACGAGTTGATGAAGTGCTGCCGCAGAATCGGATCGAACAGGCGGCTTCTCAGGCGATCCTCGCCGAAGACTGGGTTGCCGCCGGAGAAGCTGATTCGAATCCGCACGTCGCTGTAGACCAAGAGCTCCTTCGTCACGGGGTTGTACTGGAAGGGCGTGATGCCGACGAGCCCCGCGTCGACCCCGCGGATCAGGGTGGGGTCCGAGAGCATGACCGGGCTGGCCGGGTAGTAGGCGTTGCTGGAGTAGATGACGGGATCCTTCACGTAGACGAGCGGTCCGTGGCTGTTGTCGTCCGGGATGCGCGGGGCCGGCGCGATGGACACTCCCCGGAAGACGTGCGCGCGCGCGTCGAGGATCTCCAGACGGAACGTCGCCCCCCGGGGAACGGCGAAGAGACGACCCATGCCGGGCAGGTTGGGAGCATCCTCGTCGTTGCCGATCAGCGGAGCGCCGGGCATGGAGATCGCCGTCATGTTCTCGTGGTTGATGACCACGGGCACGAAGGACACGCACCTCGTCGAGTAGTTCAGGACGAGACCGCCGTCCGTGTCCTCGAGCACGGAGATTCCCTGCGGTCCCCAGTTCCGGTCGAACGCCACCGTCTCCGCGAGGAGCGGAGTCGACAACAGCAGGAGGAGAATCGGAGTGAGCGCGGGCTTCTTCACTTCACACCTCATCGATTGCGAAGGGTCCAGCGAATCATCGGCACTGGCCGCCGCGCACATTCTACTCCGCCGGCGCCTCGGCTCGACGCCCGCCCTCCCTCCAAGGCGGGCCGATCACCGTGAGACGCCAGCGTAAGGGCGCTGGCGACACGGCGGCCCTCGAGTACGAACTGGTCGGACGCCGGGACCTGGTCGCGGGATTCAGGCGGGCCGGCGTCGCGGTAGGCCGGGGAGGTTGCCGCGAGGGCTGCAGCGGATGCGGCAAGGACGGCAGCAGGGGATTCCCCAATCCCGACTGCCGGCTTCAGACTCTAGACTCGCGGCGGCGCCGCCGCGATGTGGCGCACGTGTTCGGCGCGCGGCAGGTCGCGACCAGGAACGGCGCGTCGATGGCTGGCAAGGAGATCGTGTCGATGCGCGTTGCGAGAATGGATGAGCTCTTCACGATCGTGGACAAGTCCCGCGTCAGGCGAGTGGTCGACGTCGGGTGCCACCGGGGAGAGCACATCGCCAAGGTCCTCAAGGTGCACTTCCCGAGCGTGGAGATCGTGGGAGTCGAGCCGAAGCGGGTCAACTACGAGGCGTGCTGCCGTCTCGGCATCGAGAACGTGAGGTTCGTGCGGCTGGACTGCCGCGCGCTCGGCAGGGAGAACGTGGGAGTGTTCGATTTCGTGTGGTGCTTCGGCCTGATCTACCACCTGGATGATCCAACGCAGCTGATCCGGGCCCTGGACAGGATCACGAACGACCGGAGCTGGGTCTGCGTCGAGGGGCACGTCGCCATCCCGGAGGAGCAGGCGTCGCTGCCGGAGCCGAACCCGCCGATCGAGACGCGGGCGCTCGATGGGCGCCGGTACGAGGGGAAGGTGTTCGAGGAGTTCGACCAGGGTGCGGCGGAGGAGGAGCGAGAGCGGCTGCACCAGGCGGCGCTCGACAATCCCACGGCGTTCTGGCTCACGGTGGACTCTCTGCTGCGCATGTGCGAGGCGTACGGATTCCGGCACGCGATGGAGCTGAGGTCTTCTTCGGCGGATTCTCCGCTGGGGCCGGGGCTCGTGTATCCCCCGGTGGATCCCGTCAGGCCGTGGAGCCGGCGGCTGTTCCTGGTTTCGAAGTCGCCGCTCGAGCCTGGGGCGGGCCTCACGTCTCCTTGATGCGCGCGGCCGCGACCGCGAGCTGGCCGAGGCAGATGCCGCCGTCGTTCGGCGGGACCTGGCGGTGCAGGAGGACCTCGAAACCATCGTGGCGCAGCCGCGCGGCGGCGCCTTGGACGAGGCGGCGGTTCTGGAAGCAGCCGCCGCTCAGCGCGACGAGCGGCTCGCCCGCGAGGCGCGCCACCAGGGCGATCATTTCGACCAGGGTGTTGTGGAAGCGCCCGGCCAGGATTGCCGCGGGCACGCCGCGCCGCAGGTCGGCGACGAGCGCCGCGACCAGCAGGCGCCAGTCGAGGAAGCGCGGCGGCGCGCCCTCCTCCTGCGCGGGCATCAGCTCCACGGGATAGGCGTCCTCGACCGACGGGTCTGCGGCGTGCTCGAGCGCCATTGCCGCCTGGCCCTCGAAGCTGACGCGCTGCGCCAGGCCAAGGAGCGCGGCCACGCCGTCGAAGAGGCGGCCGGCGCTGCTCGTCGCCGGACAGTGCACCTTGCGGCGCAGCATGTTGCCGAGGAAGGCGCGCTCGGCCTGCGTGAACGCCTGCAGCGGCGGCAGGTCGTCCTGCTCCAGGGCCTGCTCGCCGAGCGTCTCCCAGAGCAGAGCCACGGCCGAACGCCTGGGCTCGCGCACGGCCGCATCGCCTCCGGGCAGCAGGAACCTCCTCAGGCAGGCGACGCGGCGGAAGGAGGCGGCCCCGCCCACGAGAAACTCCCCGCCCCAGATGGTGCCGTCCGGCCCGTAGCCCGTGCCGTCCCAAATCACTCCCAAGGCCGGCCCCTCTCGCCCGTGCTCGGCCAGGCAGGACGCGAGGTGCGCGTGGTGGTGCTGCACCGGGACGAGCCGCGCCTTCAGCAGGCGGCTCATGGTCCGCGACCGCTCTGCGTCGCCCGGCGCGCCGGCCTCGCCCTCGAGCAGCGACCGCGCAAAGCGCGTGGAGGCGTAGTCGGGGTGCAGGTCGTGGGCGACGGCCACGGGCTCGACCTCGTACAACTCCAAGAAGTCGCCGATGACGGCCTCGAAGGCGGCGAGCGCCTCCGGCGTCTCCGTGTCGCCGAT
The DNA here is from genome assembly GCA_016213895.1 of Planctomycetota bacterium. Taxonomy (GTDB): domain Bacteria; phylum Planctomycetota; class B15-G4; order B15-G4; family JADJEK01; genus JACQZJ01. The sequence goes on from JACQZJ010000208.1 coordinate 5,099, forward strand.
GTGCTGGCTGATGAAGGCCTGGCGCCCGACTCCCAGCGCCACCGTGTTCTTGAGGTGCCCGCCTACGGCCAGGATCGGGGGCAGCGGCGCGGCGAGCAGGACAGGCCGGGGCGCGTAGCCGCGCGCGCGCCGCAGCAGCCTGATTTCTCCGTCCACGTGCCAGGCGACGCTGTCGTCCACGTGCCGCGCGATCGGCCGGTCATGCACCAGGAACAGATCCGCGATGCCGACGAGGCGCTCGCGCGCCTCGTCCTCGTCGATGCAGATCGGCTCCTCGCTCAGGTTGCCGCTCGTGGCCACGACCGGGAAGGCGAGCAGGCCGAGCAGCAGGTGGTGGAGCGGGGCATAGGGCAGCATGACGCCGAGATACGGATTGCCCGGGGCAACGCTCTCGTGCGCCGGCGCGTCCGCGCGGCGCTCGAGGAGCAGGATCGGCGCCTCTGGCGAGGCGAGCGCCTGCTTCTCCAAGTCGTCGATCCGGCACAGGCTCAGGGCCTGCTCCAGGTCCCTGGCCATGACCGCGAAGGGTTTCTCGCGCCGTCCCTTCCTGGCGCGCAGCCGCGCCACGGCCGCGCCGTCCCGCGCGTCGGCCAGCAGGTGGAAGCCGCCCAGGCCCTTGACGGCCACGATTGCGCCTTGCGCCAAGGCCTGCGCCGCCCCGCGCAGGGCCTCGTCGCCTGCCGCCGCCTCCTCGCCGTCCGGCCGCCAGAGCGCGAGGCGCGGGCCGCAGGCAGGGCAGGCGTTGGGCTGGGCGTGGAAGCGCCGATCGCGCGGGGAAGCGTACTCCGCCGCGCAGGCCGGGCACATGGTGAAGCGCCGCATGGTGGTGCGCGGGCGGTCGTACGGCAGGGAGAGGACGATGCTGAAGCGCGGGCCGCAGAGAGTGCAGTTCGTGAACGGGTAGCGGTGGCGCCGGTCTCCGGGGTCCCGGATCTCCTCGAGGCAGCTCGCGCAGGTCGCGATCTCGGGGAGGATCTGCACACTCTTGTCCCCGAGGGCGTCGCTCGCGCGGATCTCGAAGCCGCGATAGCCGACCGGCTCGGGCCAGTCGATCGCCGTGGACTCGATCGCCGCGGCCGCGGGCTTCTCCTCCATGACGCGCGCGAGGAAGCGCTCCAGGTCGGCGCGCGCGCCCTCCGCCTCGACGGTCAGGCCGCGGCTGTCGTTCTTCACCCAGCCGTCGAGGGAGAGCTCCTCGGCCAGGCGATAGACGAAGGGCCGGAAGCCGACGCCCTGGACGGCTCCGCGGATCTCGGCTCTCAGGCGGCAGCGCACGGGCGCGACTCCGGACGGAGAATCACTCGCGCAGCAACTCTACCACCAGCTCGGCCGCCTCGGCCGCGGCCCTGCCGCAGGCCGCGGTCAGCGTCTCCCCGAACGAGAAGTCGCGGCCGCGCACGGAGGCGAGCCACGCCTGCGGCGCCCTGCCGGCGATCTCGCGCGCCAGGAAGAGCAGCGCCTCGGGGGAGAGCACGTGCCCGTGGACGAGCGCGGCGCGGCGCGGCGCGATGGGGCGCAGCCGCGCGTCCGGGCCGTTTTCCTCCACGGACGCGTCGGCGATGACGACGCGGCGGTGGGCGGCGAGGGCCGCGACGTGGGCGACGTCGAGCTGCTGCACCACGAGGCAATCGGCCGCGGGCAGGCGCGCGGCGGCGAGCGCCACGACCACGTGGCCCGCGCGGTCGTCCGTGCGGGACGGGTTGCCCACGCCGACCAGCAGATCCCGCGCGGCGGCCTGCATGTCAGAACGCGGCGAGCCAGTCGCGCTTCAGCTCGCCCAGGCGCTTGGGCCCGAGCGCCTTCTGCAGCTGGGGATCCAGGCAGAGGGCGTCGAGGGCCGAGGTAAAGCGCACCTTCTCGTCGCCGCCCACGGTCCTGGTGAGGGCGCCGATGGCCTTGGTCATGGCGAGGTTGGTGACCAGGTCGCCCAGCACCTTTGCGAGCGCCGGCTTCACGATCTTCTGCAGTCCTTCGGTCGGGGACATGGCCCGTCAACCTCCGTCTCGGACCAAACGCTGGCCGCTGCCGTCGGGCCGCAGGATCTCGACGGACAGCGGCATCTGGCCGACCGCGTGCGTGGCGCAGGAGAGGCAAGGGTCGTAGGCCCGGATCGCCATCTCCACGCGGTTCAAGAGGCCCTCGGACACTTCGCCGCCCTTGATGAACTCACGCGCCGTCGCCGCGACGGAGAGGTTCATGGCCGGGTTGTTCTGCACCGTGGCCACGATGAGGTTCACCTTCTGCACGCGGCCGAGCGCGTCCGCCCAGTAATGGTGGTAGAGGGTGCCGCGCGGCGCCTCGATGACGCCCACGCCCTCGCCCTCGCGGCGCTCGATCTTCACGCGCACGCGCGGCGAGACGATCTCCGGGTCGTCGATCAGCTCGCGGGCGCGCTCGATGCAGTGCAGGGTCTCAACGAGGCGCGCCGGATGGTAGTACATCGTGTCGTGCACCGGGCCGTCGGCCAGGCTCTTGAACCACTTGAGCTCCCGGTCCGCCTCGGGCGTGGAGATCCTGTCGGCGATGTTGAGGCGCGCCAGGCTGTTGACGCGGAACACGCCGTCCGGCCAGCCCGCTGCCTTGTGGTAGGGGAACTTCAGGTAGCTCCATTCCTCGACGCGCTCGCCCACGTGCTCGAGGTACTCGGCCGGAGCGAAGTCGGCGACCTGCAGGCCGCGCTCGTCGATGATGCGCACCCGGCCGTCGTACAGCTCGAGTGCGCCGTCTTTCGTCAGGCCGGCGTAGCGCGTCCTGATGATGCCGATGCGGCGGAACAGCTCGGCCTGCTGCTCGGCCAGGCGCTTGCCCAGGTCCAGCGCGAGGCGCGCGATGGGCAGGGCCTCGTCGAGCATGGCGCGGACCTCGTGGCGCTCGGCGTGCGACAGCGCCTTGGCCATGCCGCCCGGGATCGCGGCCGCCGGATGGATGGAGCGTCCCGCCACCTGCTCGATGATGTCCTGGCCGATGGTCCTGAGGCGCACCGCCTTCTTCACCAGCTGCGGATCCGCCGCCGCCAGCCCGACCACGTTGCGCGTGGCCGGATCGCAGTCCGGCCCGAGCACGAGATCGGGGGCCGCGAGGTAGAAGAAGTGCAGGGCGTGGGAGTGGATCATCTGGCCCATGTGCATGAGCTCGCGCAGCATGGTGCCGGCGCGCGGCGGCTCGACGCCAAAGAGGGCGTCGCACGCCTTGGCCGAGGCCAGGTGGTGGCTCACCGGGCAGATGCCGCACGCCCGTTCCGTGATCACGGGCATCTCCCAGACCATGCGGCCCTCGCAGAACTTCTCGAAGCCGCGGAACTCGGTGACGTGGAAACGGGCGTCCGCCACGTCGCCGTTGTCGTCCAGGCTGATGGTGACCTTGCCGTGTCCCTCCAGGCGCGTCACCGGCTCGACGACGATCGTCCGGCACTTCGTTTCCGTCGCTGTCCTGGTCATTTCTCGTCCTCCTTGCCGACCCAGTGCGGGCTGAGCGATGCCGGAAGCGCGAAGCGGCAGCCGAGCCCCATGACGTCGTCGAGGAAGCTCAGCGTGCCCGCCGGCAAGAGCGAGGCGACCGCGTTCACCCACTTGGCGCCCTGCTCCTTGGCGTCGGGAGTCGGTCCCATGCAGCCGCGGCAGGGCATGTTGCCCGCCAGGCAGCGCGCCTCGCAGCCCTCGCGCGTGGCGACCCCGAGGCAGGGCACGCCCTGCTCGAGGAAGCACAGCTTCGGGTCGATCTCGTCCAGCTCGCAGACCGAGCTGACGTTCTGCGAGATGAACTCGAAGTCGGTCGTCTTCATCGCCCGGTGCTCGCGCGGGCATTCCTCGCACAGGTTCCTGCGCGACCAGACGAGCTCCTGCCCGCTGAGCAGGGCGGCCAGCGCCTGCGCGAGCATCTTGGGAGTCGGCGGGCAGCCCGGGATGTAGCCGTCGACCTTGACGACCTCGTCGATCGGCCTGACGAAGGGCTGCAGCCGGGGAATCTCCTCGGAGCAGGGCAGCACGCCGTGCACGGTGCTTTCGGTGTCGACGTACGCGCGCTGCAGCGCCTGCGCCAGGGGGTGCAGGTTCCTGAGGCCCGGGATCCCGCCGAAGCAGGCGCAGGTGCCGAGGGCGACGAGCTTGCCCGCGCGCTCGCGCAGGCGCCGCAGGACCTCCTCGTTCTCTTCCGTCGCCACCGCTCCCTCGACCAGCGCGACGTCCACCTCGGGCGCCTCCTTGACGTCGGTGAGGGGCGGGCAGGCCGTGATCTCGACCTGACCGACGACGTCGAGCAACGTCTCGTCGAGGTCGACGAGCGAGATGTGGCAGCCGGAGCAGCCGGTCAGCCAGGTGGTCGCCAGTTTCGGTTTCGCCATGGTCAAGTCGCTCCGCTCATCGCTCCGCTCAGCTCGCCGACGAAGTCCGCCAGGGTCTTGGCGCACAGCTCTCCCTCGTGCGGAGAGATGTCCATGATCTGCAGTCGCTCAGGATCGATCCCGCGCTCGCGCAGCAGGTCGCGCAGCAGCACCACGCGCCGGTCGAGGTAGAGGTGTCCGACGATGTTGTGGCACTTGCCTTCGCGGCAGGTGCCGATCACGACGCCGTCGAAGCCGGCCTCGAAGGCCTGCAGGACGTGCTGCATGTCCACCCGGCCGCCGCACTGCACGCGCAGCGGCAGGACGCTGGCCGGGTAGGAGTGTCCTTCCTTCGCGGCCGTGTCGGCCGCGCGGTAGGCGCAGCCGGCGCAGAGCATCGCGAGCACGCGCGGATCGTCCCCCAGCTTCACGCCGGCCAGGAGGTCGATCGCCCCGGTGATCTGCGCCGTCGGCCCGGTGATCAGGTCGCGCGCGCCCGCGGGGCAGGCCACGACGCAGTTGCCGCAGGCCTTGCACAGCCTCTCGTCCACCTTGGACGTGCCGGCGTGCTCGTCGATGGAGCAGGCGTTGAAGGCGCAGACCTTGATGCACGTGCGGCACAGCCCGCAGTGCGACGCGTCGACCTTCGAGACGGCCACGCGGTGCGCCAGCCACGGCTTGTTGAGCAGGTCCGTGATCTCGAGCACGGCCGCGGTCGCGTCCGCGGTCTGCCGGGGCAGCGCCTCCTCGCCGGCGCGCGGCGGCGGCACGATCGCCACGCCGCTGGTCGTGGAGCGCACCGAGAGCGTGTGCGCGTTGCGGCTGTAGGGCCGGCCGTCCCGCGTGCTGTCGATCTGCAGGAGCGGCCAGAGAGCCATGTAGGACTCGCAGTCCTCGCCCACGGCCACGATGATGCCGCCGAAGCGCTCGCGCCGGGTGGCGCCCTCGTGCGCCAGGATGGTCTCGTAGTCGCCGGCCCAGCCGGTCACGCCGCGGATCTGCGTGGCGAAGGCCAGCGTGCACAGCTCGTGGCCCTCCAGGATGGACACGCTCGGCGCGAGGTGCGCCTTCTCGGCGTCGCTCCAGCGCCAGCCGTCCGAGGCGCTGGCCACGACCACGCGGATGCCCAGGTCCACCAGGCGGTAGGCCGCCACCATGGCGGCGGCGCCCGAGCCGATGACGAGCGCGCGCCGGCGCGGCGGCACCTCGACGATCTCCACGGCACTGCGGATGCGCGCGTCGAGCAGGGCGACCTCGGTGAGCGCCTTGGCCTTCTGGAAGAGCACGCCGGCCGGCGCGCCCGCGTGCGGGAGGCTGCAGTGCTCGGCCAGGTTGGCGTGGATGATGAGGTTGGGGTTGACGCCCGCGCGCGCCAGCTCCTCGGCGACGTGATCTCCGCCGAGCGTCGCCTCGTAGTGGTCGGGCGAGCGGCCGGCCAGGATGACCGCGGAGATCCCCCGCTCGCGCACCAGCGCGGTCATCTCCGCCAGGCTCGAGCTGTCATGGAAGTCCTCGTAGACGCGCACCGCGTCGACCGAGTCCTCGAACTCGGAAGCGAGCCGCTTCACGTCGATCGGCTCGCCCGCCCGGCAGGCGCTGGAAGCGAAGAAGAGTGCGACTTTGCGCATGATGGTCCTCGTCGTCGGCCGCCCGGGGTAACAGGGACCAGACGCTTCCCTTTTCGGCGCACGCGCGCGAATCCTTGAGGAACACCGCGTCCGAAGTGGGGGCGGCGCCCGGGCCGGCGCCGGAAGAAAAGCAGCCGAGATCGCTTCAGCGGACACTATTCTGCGGCCGATAGACTACTGGCCGGTACGGCGGCATCCGGAGGTGGGCGCCCCGCACGAGAGCCGGAGGAGATCGTGGCATGGCCGCCGATGCGATGGCTCCCTTGATCGGACTGGCCGCGGCGACCGGCTTCATCCACACGCTGGCCGGACCCGACCACTACGTCCCGTTCGTGGCGATCGCCCGGAGCCGCGCCTGGTCCTGGCCGAAGACCGCGTGCGTCACGGCGCTCTGCGGCGTCGGCCACGTCCTGAGCTCGGTCATCCTCGGCGCCGTGGGAATCGCCGCGGGGGTCGCCATCTCGCGTCTGGAGTCGATCGAGGCCGAGCGCGGCGACGTGGCCGCCTGGCTGATGATCGCCTTCGGACTGGTCTACATGGGTTGGGGCCTGCGCCGCGCCGTGCGCTCGCGGCCGCACCAGCATTCCCACTCGCATCTGGACGGCGAGGTCCATGAGCATGAGCACGCGCACGACCACGCCCACCTGCACGTCCACGCCGCGGGCGGACAGCGGGAGTCGATCACTCCCTGGGTCCTCTTCATCGTCTTCGCCTTCGGCCCCTGCGAGGTGCTGATCCCTCAGCTCATGTACCCGGCGGCGGTCGGCAGTCCCTGGTCGGCGGTGCCGGTGGTCGTCGTCTTCGGCTGCACCACCATCGCCACCATGCTCGCCGTCGTGCTCACGCTCGCCTTCGGGTTGAAGAAGCTGCGTTTCGCCGGCCTGGAGCGCCACGTGCACCTGCTGGCCGGCGCCACGGTGAGCGCCTGCGGAGCCCTCATCCTCTGCGGCCTGTGAATCACGACGCCGGCTGGCGCGCCCACTCCATGACCTTGCTCTGCAGCCGCACCACGTCGATGGGCTTGGCGAGGTAGTCGTTCATGCCCGCTTCGAGGCACTTCTCCCGGTCGCCAACCATGGCGTTGGCGGTCATGGCGATGATCGGAACGGCGTGGTCGCGCACGCTGGAATCGGGGTCGCGGATCCGCCGCGCGGCCGTGTAGCCGTCCATCTCCGGCATCATGCAGTCCATCAGCACGACGTCGTAGTCCGCCGTTTCCAGGGCGTGCAGGGCCTCGATGCCGTTCCCTGCCACGCCGGCGTGGCAGCCGAACTTGGCGAGGAGCTTCATGGCCACCTTCTGGTTGACGACGTTGTCCTCGACCAGGAGCACGCGGATGCCCGCGCCCGCCTGCGCCGGGGGCGAGGCCTGCCGCGGCGCCGCGCGGGGGCGCTCCTCGGCCCGGCCCTCGGCGCCCGCCGGACGCGGCCCTGCGGCGAGGCACTCGATCAACCTGCTCCGGCCCACCGGCTTCCGGAGCAGGCCGGAGTGGAGGGCGGCCGTCTTCTCCTCGCCGTCCGGGCGCTTGCCCAGGGGGAGCATGCGCACCAGGCGCGTCGCCTTGAGGCAGGGATCCTGGACGATGCGGAGCGCCAGCTCGACGCCGTCCTCGGCCAGCATGCCGGGACAGAGGAGAGCG
>JACQZJ010000209.1 GCA_016213895.1 Planctomycetota bacterium
ACCACAGGCGTCGCCGCAGGCCTGACCGCATGCCTGACCGCAGGCGTCGCCGCATGCCTGGCCGCAGGCCTGAGCGCAGGCGTCGCCGCAGGCCTGACCGCAGGCCTGAGCGCACGCCTCGCCGCATGCGTCGCCGCAAGCGCCCCCGCACGCCTCGACCGCCACGGCAGCGGGCGGAGCCGCGGTTGCCTTGACCTTCATCTTGAGCTTCTCAACTCCACCGTCCGTGGTCGCGGCCGCTCCGGCGGCTCCGGCGACCAGCGAGGCGACGATCGCGATCGCAAGCAGTCTCTTCATCACTCGATCCTCCGCGGGCTCGAGTCCGTTCTCGTTTCGGCCGGCTGCGGCGAGTCGAGCCCGTGCTCGCGCAGCACCATGCGCCGCCAGACCGCGAGAACGGCGAGACGGCGATCCAGTCCATCCACGCGCTGCTCGATCTCGAGCAGCGTGTCATTCAGTTCCTCAAGCGACGTGTTCCTCGGAATGACCGCCCGGAGCCCGGCGACCTCATTCCGCAGCAAGGAGATCTCCTCCTCCAGGGGCCCCACGGCCTCGGCCACGAGCAGGGCCCGGTCGGACGAGACCGGCGCCTCGGGGACGAGAGAGGCCGCGGCCTCGGGCCGCGCTTCGTCCGCGGCCGGAGCAGGAGCCGCGGTCGAGACCACGGGCGCCAAGAGCGCCAGGGCGGGCAGAAGCAGGACGAGGAGCGGCGCGGAGCGCCGGCGGCGCCGGTCCTCGGCGAGCGCTTCCTCCTCGCAGAGCAGCCGGAGCACGCGGCGGCCCAGGGGAGAACCCTCCTCTGCCATGGCCACGGCCGCGACCGGCCGCGCGCCCTCGGTGATCCAGACCGCCACCTTGGTCAGGCACTCCGCCAGCGGCAGGCCGCGGCCGACCAGCCGGATCGCCCAGGCGTCGCAGCGGCACTCCACGGTCTCGAAGAGACGGCGGCGCGCGGGCCGGTTCAGCGGCTGCAGGAAGAGAACGACCTCGATGAGGCGGCAAAGCAGCAGCCGCAGCGGGTCGGCGCGCACCAGGTGGGCCAGCTCGTGGGCCAGCATCCCCTCCTGCTGCTCGGGGGTCAGGTCGAGAAGGGCCCGCTCGGGCACGCAGATTTCCCGTTTCCGCAGGCCGAAAGCCACGGGCGAGGCGATGCTCCTCGAGACCGTGAGCGCGACCTCCTGCTTCACCCCCGATTCCCGGCGGAGCCGCAGAAGAAGCGCGGGCAGCGCTCCCTCCGCCAGAGCCCGCCGATCGCGCGGACCGCCCAGGCCGGAGCGCAGAGCTGCGCCGAGCAGCAGGCCGAGCGCGGCCACGGCGGCGAGCCCGGCGAGGGTGCTCGTCGCCGGGCCGTCCGATCCGGAAACCGGCACGGCAAGAGCGGGCTCAACGCAGGCCCCCGAGGCAGGCTCGCCGTCTGCGCCGAGGATCCTGCAGCGCGCCGACGCGCAGGCGTCCGCTTGGGCGCAGCGCACAGGCGGCGGCTGCGTCTCGCTGCCCGGCCCAGCGGCCGAGCCCGCATGCGCGCTGCCCAGCGCCGAGAAGGCCGGCAACAGCAGCCTGCCGGAGAACGGCCGGATCTCGCTCAGCGCCTGGGCCGTGGCCGTGATCAGCCCGCCGCACAGCGCGATGGTCCAGAGCGCCTCGCGCCAGGCGAGCGAACGGACCTGGATCAGGCGCAGGATCAGCCAGGTCCCGCTGATGAGGACGGTGCTGTGCAGCAGATACGTGAGGAGCCATGCCGCGGCCGCGCCCAGGGGATCACCCATCCGCCGCCTCCTTGCGCGCCAGCTCCTGGCGCAGCGCGATCAGCGCGCGCAGCTGGTCCAGCTCCGCGAAGTCGATCTCGCACTCGCTCAGCAGGTGGTTGACCAGAGCGGCCGGGTTCCCCGGGAACAGGCGCTCGACGAACTCCGCGACCATCGAGCGGTGGATCTCCTCTTCGGCCGCCGCGGCGCGGTAGACGTACTGGCGCCCTTCCGGCCGGTGGCGCACCAGCCCCTTCCTCTCCAGCTTGGAGAGCATGGTGGCGATCGTAGTGAGGGCGAGGCGCTTCTCCGGGAGCAGCTCCTCATGAACCTGGGCCGCGGTGGCCTCTCCCCTCTCCCAGAGCACCCTGAGGATCGCGAGCTGCAGCCCTCCGAGCAGGCGGGAACCGGACATCGACCACTCCTGATTCAACTACCGGGCTAGTACTACCTGGGTAGTTGAACCGGTGTTGGCTGCTTCGGATACTTTTTTTTCTATTTTGCCTACGTTGGCTCGGCGAGGACCTGCGGCCGCACTGCGACGGCGGCCCTCGTCCTGGAAGATTTCAGAGGTGGATTCCATGAACAGAACGACTGTCGCGGCCGCCTGGACGCTTCTGGCCGCGTCCCTGCCGGGCCAGGAGCCGAGGATCGTCCATGAGGAGCCAGCCAGCGCCGCGGCCCAGGCCCCGCGCAGGCTCTTCGAGTCGACGAGCTGCTTCCAGGTCGAAGGGCCAGGCGGCATCGGACTCGAGGGCGCCGGCCGGAGGGAAAGCGAGGAGCTGACTGGCGGCCGCAGGCGCCTGGCCCTCGTCCTCGCGAGCGGCGGCGCCGCGGCCGAGGAGGGCCTCGCGCTCGGCAGCGTGGGATGTCTGGAGCGCTGGTTGATCCGCCAGGTGAGCGAACGGTTCGACCGGCTCGAGGCCGTGGAGATCGTCGATCGAGCCACAAGCCGCACGCGCGGCGCCGCCGCGGCCGCCCACCTGGAGCGCGCGCTGGAGGTCACTGGAGAAGCCGCGGCGGTCGCGAGCGCCGAGGAGTTCCTGAACGCCGTGCTGCGCCAGAACCGCGCCTTCCTCTTGGCGGAGCTGCACCTCTTCCGGCGCCCCGCGGGCGAGGAGAGCGCCGAGGAGCCGGTGACGGTCGCGGCGCTGTCCCGCTCCGCCTGCGAGACCTGGCTGGCGGAGCGCCAGCAGGCGCAGGGCGATCTGCTCGCGGCCCCGCGGCTCATGCTGCTGGGCGGAGAGACCGCCCACGTGTCCGTGATCGACCAGATGTCCTACGTGCGCACCTACGAGACGCGGGCGGTAGGGGAGGCCGTGGTCGTCGATCCAGTGGTCGACGTGGTCCAGGACGGCATCATCATCCAGATCACGCCGATCATCGGCCCGCAGGGCGAGACGATCTCCCTCGGCGTCGACGTCAGGGTGCGCGCGGTGAAGCGCCCCATCGAGACCGTCGAGTTGGAGATTCCGCCGGAACGTACCAAGGTCCTGCTGCAGCTTCCGGAAGTGAGCACGGTCTGCTGGAGCGCCGAGAACCTCGAACTGTGGCGGGGCGAGCACGGGCTCCTCGTCACCGGCCTGCTGGCCGATGACTGGACCGAGGGCGGCGCGCGCCGTTCCTTCGCTTTGGAGCTGCTCATGCGCCTGGAGGTCACACGGCAAGAGGGCGCGGCGCCGCCCGTCCGCGTCGCCGCCGTGCTCGGTTTCGATGCCACGAGCTGCCTGGTGTTCGCGCGCAGGGAAGGGGCGAGCGCGGCGCGGCTCGACCCGGGGACGCGCGTGGCCTTCGCTCGCGGCCAGGAGACCGTCGGGCACGGCGTGGTCGCGGAAATCCTCGGCGACGTCGTGCTCATCACGCTCGTGGACGGCGAGGCGCGCGCGCAGGACGAGGCGTTCCTGGCGCAGTAGGCCGGCACGGACAGCAAGCATGCCTGGCCCTCTCGCCACCGTCTCGAGCGAATCGGTCCGAAGCTCCATCCCGCCGCGGGATGGAACGAGCGACTGCCATCCGGGCGGCGAACAGACTGCCCTGGCCGAGACCTCGTCGCCGAGATCGAGGCGCAAGGACGAAACCAACTCGGTGGAGTTCTTGACGGCGAAGAACGACGAGATCGGCGACGAGGGCCGGCCTGGCGCGTGACGGTGGGAAGAGGGCCAGGCTACCGCTCGCGCTCCCGCTCGAGCAGATCCAGGATCGTGCCGATCAGCACGATCTGGCCCGCGTGGAAGGAGATGTCGTCGAGCGCCTGCTGCGCGAGCGCGCCCGGAGCCTCGCTTTCCGTCCCGCCGCCTGGCGCCGCGACCCAAGCAGAGGCATCGAGCCGGCCGAGGACGGCGCGCGCCGCCTGCGCGGCGTCCCGCAGCCGCGACAGCACCTCCTGGCGCGAGAGCACCTTCTCTCGTAGGTCCTGATCCGCGCCGCGCGCGCCCGAGATCCCACTGCCGGCCTGGCCCGCCAGGGCCAGAAGGCCGCGCGACACGTGCACTGCGAGGCTCCCCAGCGAACGCGTGCCGGGCGCCACGGGCACGAAGAGCCGCTTCTCCGGCACTCCGGCCACGGCCTGCAAGATGGCCGCGATCCGCTGGTCGAGAAGCCGCACGAACTGCCGTCCGATCGCCTGCCGCATCCGGCCCTCCGCATCAAGCCGCGCCGGCCGCGCGCGGTCCTACGAATCGCCTCCCTCCCCCTCCACTTCGTCGCCGAGGACGCCGTGCAGCATCCTCAGGTATGACGCATAGCGTTCCTCGTCGATCTCGCCGCGCGCCAGCGCGGCCAGCACGCCGCAGTTGGGCTCGTGATCGTGGGTGCAGTCGGGGAAGCGGCACTTCCCGGTGAAAGGGCGCAGATCGGGCATGAGGATGGCCAGCTCGGCCGCGGGCACGTCTACCAGGCCGAAGCCCCTGACGCCGGGGGTGTCCACCACGTGTCCGCCGTTCGGCAGCCGCCACAGGGAAACGCTCGTGGTCGTGTGCCGGCCGCGGCCGTGCTTCGCCAGCCTCCCGGTCTTCAGCTCCAGGCCGGGGTCGAGCCGGTTCATGAGCGAGGTCTTGCCCGCCCCCGAGTGGCCCACGAGCAAGGACGTGCGCGCGGCGAGCAACCGGCCGAACTCCTCCACGCCGCTGCCGGTCAGGGCGCTGGTGAAGACCACGGGATAGCCCATGCGCGGGTAGCGCGCGAGTCGCGCGCGCACCTCCTCCGGCCGCCCGCGATCGACCTTGTTGACGACGATGAGCGCCTCCATGCCCTGGCGCTCCGCCGCCACCAGGCAGCGATCGATGAGGCCCAGGCGCGGCGGCGGGTCCTGCGTCGCCACCACGATCACCAGCAGGTCGACGTTGGCCGCGGTCACCTGGACCGCCGCAGGATCGGACGCCGCCGGGCGCGCCAGGCGGTTCCGGCGCGGCAGGACCTCCTCGATGACGCCGCGCCCCTCCTCCAGGCGCACCAGCACGCGGTCCCCCACCGCCACCGGGTTGCGCTCGTTCGTCTTCCGCTCGAAGAGGCGCGGCTTCAGCGAGCAGGGCACGTCCACCCCGTCCACCTCCACTGTCCAGGCGCGCGGTTCGACGCGGATGAGCAGCCCCTCGCGGATCATGAGCCGGCCTCGGACGGCGCGCGCGCGGCGCGCAGCCGCTCCTCCAGCCACGAGCAGCGGTCGCTGGTCGAGCCGTTCCTGATGGCCAGCGCCAGCGCGCGGCGGCTGCCGACGATGACGCACAGGGCCCGCGCGCGCGTGATGGCGGTGTAGGCCAGGTTGCGCCGCAGGAGCGGGAAGTGCTGGCCGGTCAGGGCGAGCACCACGGCGCGGTACTCGCCTCCCTGGGCGCGATGCACCGTGGTCGCCCACGCCGGCAGGAGCATCTCGAGGTCGTCACGCTCGTAGCGCACCTCGCGGTCGTCGATGCGCACGACGAGCGTGCCCTTCTCGCCGTCCGCCGCGACCACGAAGCCCTGATCGCCGTTGAAGACGTTCTTCTCGTAGTCGTTCCTGATCTGGACCACGCGGTCGCCGGTGCGCAGGGTGCGGCCGCCGCGCACGACCTGGGACTCGGGGTTGGGATTCAGCGCCTGCCCGAGCACCGCGTTCAGGTTCTCCGCGCCGGCCGCGCCCTTGTGCATGGGCGTCAGCACCTGGATGTCGAGGCGCGGATCGAGGCCGTACGCCTGGGGCATGCGCTCCACGACCAGGGTGCGGATCATCTCCGCCGTCTCCTCCGGCGAGTCCTGCTGCACGAAGTAGAACTCACCGCCCGGCCCGGGCGGATCGAAGTCCGGGAACTCGCCGCGGTTCACGGCGTGCGCGCCGGCGACGATGTGCGAGCCCTCGCGCTGGCGGAAGACGCGCGTGAGGCGCGACACCGGGACCGCGTCGGAGGCGCACACGGCGCGGAAGAAGTCCCCGGGCCCCACGGAAGGCAGCTGATCGGCGTCGCCGACGAGCGTCAGCCGGCAGTCCTCGGGCACGGCGCGCAGCAGGGCGGCGGCGAGCGGCACGTCCAGCATGGAGCACTCGTCCAGCACCAGGTGGCCGGCGGAGATGGGGTTCTCGCTGCCGTGGAAGAACTCGAAAGTGAACGGGTCGAAACCGAGCAGCCGATGGATGGTGGAAGCGGGACGCCCGGTCGCCTCGGAGAGGCGCTTGGCCGCGCGCCCGGTGGGCGCCGCCAGCTTCACCTCGTCCCCGCGCTGCTCGGCGAGATCGACGAGCAGCTTGATGATCGTGGTCTTGCCTACCCCCGGCCCTCCGGTGATCACGCCCAGGCGGCTGGTGAACGCCCGCCGCACCGCCTCCTCCTGCTCCGGCGCGAGCTCGATGCCGGCGCGCCGGGCCGCGGCGCGCACGCGCTCGACCAGGCCGATCTCCGCGTCCTGGTGCACGCCGCGCCAGCTCAGCATCCACGCCACCGCCGCCTCGTCCCGGTGGTTCGCCAAGGCGTAGACCGCCGGGCCGGCGCGGTCCCAGAAGCCGCGCTCACCGGGCACTCCCTCCGACGGGACGACGCGGCGCCCGCCGGAAGCCGGGGCCTCGTTCTCCACCACGACGAGCTCCTCGCCCGCGAGCGCCACGAGCGCGGCCGAAAGCGCCTCCTCTTCGATCTCGAGAGCGAGGGCGCGCCCGCGAAGCTCCGCCATGGGGAGCAGCAGGTGGCCCTGGCCGGCGGCCTCGCCCAGCAGGTAGAGCACGGCGGCCCGTGCCCGCTCCGGCGAGTCCTTGGGAATGCCCAGGCTCTGCGCGATCTTGTCGGCCGTCTTGAAGCCGATGCCGCGCACCTCGTCGGCCAGCCGGTAGGGATTGGTCTTCACCAGCGCGACCGTGGCGTCGCCGTAGTGGCGGAAGACGCGCGCCACCTGGCCCGGTCCGACGCCGTACCCCTGCAGGAAGGTCGCCGCCTCGCGGATCGCCTTGCGCGACTCCCACTGCGCGGCGACCGCGGCGGCCTTCTTCCTGCCCACGCCCGGGATCGTGCCGATGAGCGTCGGATCGTGGTCGAGGATCTCGTAGGTCTGGTCGCCGAAGCGCTCGACGATGCGCTCGGCCAGCTTCACGCCGATGCCGTGGAACTGCGAGGCGAGGAAGGCGACCATGCCGACGTGCGAGCGCGGCAGGACCTCTTCGTGGCGCTTCGCCACGAGCTGCCGCCCGAAGCGCGGGTGCTCGCGGAACTCGCCGAACACCTTGACGCGCGCGCCGGCGTGCAGGCCGTAGAGCGCGCCGGTGACCGTGACCGGCCGCGGCTGGCCGCTCACCTCGAGGCGGATGACCGCGTAGCCGTTCTCGGCGTTCTCGAAGACGACCTCGCGGACGTCGCCGACCAGCTCGGTCTCGCTGGAGAAGAGATCACCCATCACGCGCGCCGGCCCAGTGCGGCCCTTCCTGTAGAATCCGGAATCGAGTGAGCAGCGACGATCCAGCGGACCGCGACGCCCCCGCCTGCGCGGAGCAGATCACCTACCGCGTCGATCCGGTCGACCGCGGGCAGCGGCTCGACTCCTTTCTCGTGCGCCGCATGCACTGGCGCTCGCGCACCAGCATCCAGAAGCTGATCCAGGACGGCAAGGTCCAGATCGTGCGCCGCGCCGCGCGCGCCGCCCTGCACAAGCCCGCGGCCGTGCTCGTGGACGGCGACACGGTGCACGTCACGCTACCGAAGCCGAAGCGCGATATCGACTTCGCCGCGAGCGCGGAGGGGGCGATTCAGGAGCTGCCGATCCTCTTCGAGGACCGCTGGCTGGTGGCGGTGGACAAGCCGCCGAACGTCCCGGTGCACCCGGCGGGACGCAACCTGCATCGCACGGTGATCACTCTGCTGCGGCAAAGGTACGCGCGGGCGGACGACCCGGGAGCGGCCGTGCAGCCCAAGCTCTGCCACCGCCTCGACCTCGAGACCTCGGGCGTGCTGCTCGTGGCCAAGGAGGACCAGGCGCACCGCCGGGTCTCCGAGATGTTCCGCCGGCGCCTGCCGGAGAAGGAGTACCTCGCGATCGTGCACGGCGTCCCGCGGGAGAAGAGCGGCCTGATCGACCTGCCGCTCGGTCCGGCGCTCGGCATGACGGTGGCCATGGCGCGCGGAGTGCGCCACGACATCGGCCAGAAGGCAGAGACCCGCTGGGAGGTGATCTCGCGGAGCGGCGGTTTCGCGCTGCTCAGGATCGGGCTGCTCACCGGCCGCCACCACCAGATCCGGGTGCACCTGGCCGCCATCGGCCATCCCCTGGTGGGCGACAAGATCTACGGCGGCGACGAGGAGCTGTTCATCCGCTACTACGACGGCGCGCTGACCGCCGCGGACCAGGCGCGGCTGCTCTTGCCGCGCCAGGCGCTGCACGCCCACCGCCTGGAGCTCACCCATCCGATGACCGGCGCGCCGCTCGTCTTGGTCTCGCCCCTGCCCGAGGACCTCGCCGCCTTCCTGCGCGCCCGGGAAGAGGGAAGTTGAGGCGCGCGGCGTGCCGTATGCTGGCCCGCGCGGCAGGATCCATGCGACGACCAAGACTCCACGCCCTTGTGCTGGCGCTGCTCCTCTGCGCCTGGCACGGCGCCGCGCTCTCCCGGACTCCGCAGGATCCGGCGCCGAGCGGCGCTCGGAAAGAGACCGACCCGCGCCTGCCGGCGCTCGAGGCCGGCAGGAAAGCCCTGGCCCAAGGCGACGCGGCCGCGGCGGTAAAACACCTGCGGAACGCGCTCTGGTTCCAGCCCTTTGCCCCGGACGCGCTCGCCTTGCTGCTCGAGGCCGAGGCCCGGGACGCGAACCGCAGGACGCTCTGGGCGCACGCCTTGGCCGCGGCCTGCGCCGACGAGAAAGGGATGTTCCGCCCGAGCAGGGAAGTGCGCTCTCTCCTGACCGAGGACGACCCGTTCCTCGAGCGCCTGCCGGCGACGCGCGCCCAGGCCGTGGCCGAGGTGGCCGCCTGGGCGAACAGGCTGGAGCGCGCGCCGGGCGCGACCAGCCACGGCGATCCCATCCTGGCGCGCTTCCTGCGCTCGCTCGCCTTCGCGGCCCTCAAGCGGCTCATGACCGACGCGCTCGGCAACGGCCGCAGCGGCGAGGCGATCGAGGCGGCGCGCTGCCTCATCGGCCTGGCGGCGCAGGCGGGGTTCAAGGACCTGAAAGGCCCGCGCCCGCCGGACCTCGCGCAGGTGCGCGAGCAGGCGCACGCCGCCCTGAGCGGCGCGCGCGAGCGGCTGCGCGCCGAGCAGGGCGAACCGCTCTCCATCGCAAGGCTCGAGGAGATGAGCACGGAGGAGCGGGTCGAGTTCACGCGCGCCCACTGCTCCTTCGCCTGCCCGGGCGTCGCCCTGTCCGAGACCGGGAGGTACCGCATCGAGACGAGCTGCGGCCACGGCACGCTGCTCGGCGCGGCCGAGACCATCGAGCTGCACCACGCGCGCCTGGTGAGCTTCTTCGGCCAGGATCCGTTCGCCGAGCGCCCGGGGCTGGTGCGCATCGTGCCGGAGGCGGAGGAGCTCGAGGCGGAGGCCACCCCCTTCTGGTGGGCGGGCGGCTTCCAGTCGGGCGACGTCACCACGCTGCGCTTCAGCGCCGGGACTGTTCCCGGGCTGGGGCGCGGGCTGACGCACGAGCTGACGCACCGCTTCGACGGCGCGCTCTTTCCCGGGCTGCCGGGCTGGCTGCTCGAGGGACGGGCGGTCTACACGGGCGCCGCCTACGGGCAGATGCGCGAGGAGTCGTTCATCCCGAACCACGCCGTTTTCGGGACCATCGAGCAGACCATGCGCAAGGGCTACGGCGGGCTCGACAAGCTCACGCAGTTGATCGAGGGCACGATCGACGACTACCGCGACAACTACGTGGCCGGCTACGCGCTCTTCATCTACCTCAACACCTGGGAGGAGAACGGCGCCCTGCTCTTTCGGGAGCGCCTGGGCCGCTTCATGGCGCAGGCCGCGAAGAACCGCATGGGGCCGAAGGCGTGGTTCGAGGACTGCTTCTCTGACGGCAAGGGAGGCAGGCCGAAGGACCTCACGGAGTTCGCCGAGCGCTTCAACGACTTCATCTGCGGCTTCTACTGGCTTGATCGCAAGCCCTGGACCGACCGCTACACCGAGGAGACCTGGACGGAGGCGCAGTTCCCGGTCTACGACTTCCCCACCTGGCAGTTCAGCCGCAACCGCGCCGAGCCCTGGTTCGGACAGGGGCAGGCGGCACGCGCCGGCGAGCTGCTGCTCTCGAGCGGACGGCTGGCCGAGGCCGCGGATGCGCTCGTCTGGGCTTTCGAGCTGGACGAGTGGTCGGCCGCGCGCGGGGACCTGCTCGCGGGAGTGCTCGAGCGCCTGCGCGAGGAGCGTCCGGCCTGGGTGCTCAAGAACGAGAACCGCCTGCGCGCGCCGCGCCTTGGCCTGCCCCACCCCGGCCCCTCGCCGCTCGCCCCCTCCCTGCCGCGCGTGGCCGCCCACCTCAAGGCCCTGCGCGAGGCTGCCCTGCACTACCGTGCCGCGGGCCAGGACCTGGCGGCGGCCGCGCTGGGTGCGGACCACGATCGGCTGGCCGAGCGCCTCGGTCTCGCGCGGCTCGAGGGCGCGCCCGCGCTGGACGAACGGGAGCTGCGCCCGCCCTTCGAGACGGCCGCGCGCAGCGCCGGGCACCTCGGCTGGTTCGAGGAGGAGCTGACCGGCTACGAGGAGTTCCGCGTCGCGAACCTCTGGTACGACAGCGGCGAGGGCAGCCTGCACGTCGGCCGCGCCGCGCCGCGCGACGCGACCGGCCAGCTCGACCGCACGGCGCACCTGCAGCATGCCTTCGCGCGCGGCGGAGAGTGGCTCGCGCCCGGCCGCTACCGCCTGCACACCAGGATCCACTTCACCACGACCTACGTCGACGGCGCGGTCATCGTCGGCTGGACGCGCCGCGACCGCAACGTGCGCTTCGAGTTCTCCGCGGGCGACTACATGTACTCGATCGGCCAGAAGGAGGAGGCGGCGGAGCTCGACTCCATCGCCGCGTCGCTGCACGGCATTCGCGACGGCGAGTCCGCGGGAACCGGCCAGACGATCGCCACGGGAGTGCATTTCGAGCAGCCGGCGACTTCCTTCGCCCTGGAGCTGCTGGTGGACGGCCCCGAGGTCCTGGCCTTCGTCAACGGCGAGCTGCTCGGTACGTACCACGCCGCCGACGCCCAGCCGGTGGAAGGATACGTGGGCTTCGCCTCGAGCTTCGGCGCCTTCCGCGCCGAGGCCCCGACCTTCGAGCCGCTCTACCGCCAGGCCACGGCGGGTGTGATCGACGAGCGCACGATCGGGTTGAGCCCCGCCGCCCGGGGGCCGGTCGAGCGCCGCGACCTCATCAACCGGCCGGTGGCGGGCTTCCCCCTCTCTCCTGGCGGCACGGTCGCGGTCTGGATCCCTGGCCCCACGGCCGAGGACCTCGCTTCCCTGGCAGGAGAGGAGGAGCTGGCCTTCGAGCGCCGCCGGCGCGCGTACATCGCCTCGCGCTCCGCGCGATCCGCGGCCGAGCTGCTGTGGCGCGACGGCTTCTCGAGGTCCCTCGTCCTCGTCCTGCCCGACTTCCTCGGCGCGGACGACCTGAGAGTCCTGGACGAAGCACTCCGCGCCGAGCCGCCCGTTCAGTGCACGATCATCACGCACCACAAGCAGGCGGATCTGATTCAGCGCGAGGGAGAGATTCCGGTCACCGGCATGCAGGTGATCCTCTTCGTCGACGCGCTCGGCGTGCTGCGCGCCCTCATGCCGTTCAAGAGCGACATGACGGTGATCCCGGGGGAGCTGGACTACTGGCTCCGCATCTACCGCGGCCGCGAGCGGCGGCCGTGAGCAGAGGCGCTACGTTGCGGCATTGGAGCGTTCGGGCAGCAGGACGGCCGGCGCGGCGCGGCGCCGGGCGATGCGTTGGCGGATGACCGCGGCGGCCGACTCTGCCAGGCGCTGGCCAAGAAAGGCCGCGTCATCCTCGGAGGGGACCGCGCGGCCGCCGGGCTCTCCCGCGACCTGCACCCGCAGCGAGCGGAAGCCCTGCAGGTCGAGCAGGTCCGGCAGCATGAAGCTCGACTCCGGGCCGCGCAGGAGCGCGGCGAGCGCGTGCCGGCGGTAGGCCCTGAAGCTGCTCCCCCAGTCGCGCCCGGGCAGGCCGGAGAGCGCGCCGAGGACGGCGCGCCGCAGCCAACCGGCCAGCCGCTGGAACGTGCAGAGCCCGTGCCGCACGCGCCGGCCGCTCACCACGTCGGCGCCGCGCTTGATGCCCTCGAGGAGCGCGGTGACCTGCTCTGGAACGACTCCGCAGCCCGGGCACATGGTGACGATCGCCGTGCCGCGCGCGAGCTGCAGCCCCTCGCGCAGCGCGACCTGCCGTCCCCCGCGGCGCGCGCGCCGGCGCACCACCAGCCTCGGCTCCAGCCTGGACAGGTTCTCCAGCACGGAGGGCGTGCCGTCCGTGCTGGCGTCGTCGCACACCACCACCTCGAATGACGCGGCGGCGCGCTCCAGGGTCCTGGCGGTTCGCCGGATCAGATCAGGAAGAAGCGCCGCCTCGTCGCAGGCAGGAATGACGACCGAAACGGCGACGGCCGCGCGAGCCCGTCTCGACATGGGTGTCCACCCGGAAGCAAGCCAATGATGCGTCCATATCCCGACACGGTGCGCGATGATCCGCGCCAAGCCCCATCGGCCGCGGCCGCAAATCCGGCGAGAATACGGCCCGCGGCGGTTCGGATGACGTCCCGCCGCCTGCGCCGCTTCCGCTCTTTGTCGATGCGCGCCTCAATGCAGCGCGCCGTGCCGAATTCCTCTGCCGCAAGCCCCGATGGGCTATCCGGATTCTACACGGATCGCGCGCATTCCGCAAGGGGCAAGCGCGCGCGGCAGCGGGCGCCACATCGCGGCGGCGCCACCGCGAGTTGGAAGTCTGAAGATTGAAGTCGGAAGCAAGAAGACCCCTGGGACCGCTTCTGTCTTCCGCCAGCGCCGCGAGGATCTCCTATCCCTCGGGGGAAGCGCCCTTCCCCGGCATCCTCGCGGTCCCGCCCGCTCGCGACGCATCCCCGGGCTCCCCAAGCTCAAGCAATCCGCCTGAGAATCGTGAATCCCAGATGAGCCTCTCCTGCGGAGAGGCTCAGACCGGCCTCCGCTCCTGCCACCTGGCCGCGTTCATCAGGACGTCGCGGTTCACCGCGCCCGTATAGGGGCCGATGACCCCCTCCCGTTCCAGGCGGTCGAGGAGCTTGGCTGCCTGGAAATAGCCCACGCCCAGCGATTTCTGCAGGAAGGAGATCGAGGCCCGCTCCGCCTTGACCACGCAGTCGCCCGCGAGCACGAAGAGCTGATCCTCTGTGCCGAGGGTCCGCGGCGGAGGGGCAGCGCTGGCCGTCTCGCGCGACGCCTCGGGCGCTGCCTCGGCCGCGGGCGGCTCCGCGGCCGGCTCTGCTGGCTCCTCGGCGGCGGCTTTCTGCTCCTCGACCAGGGGAGCAGCTGCCTCCGTCTCGGCAACGGGCGCTGCGCTGGGCGTCTCGACAGCCGGCGTCTCCACAGCCGGCGCCTCGACCGCAGCTTCGGCCACGGGCGTTTCGATCATCGCGTCGACCGGGGGCGCCACGACCACGGTCTCGGCAGCGGACTCATCCTCCTCGGCCAGAGCGTTCGGCTCCGCGCGCACCTCTTCCGCCCGCTCGTCTGCCGGCTCGGCATGGCGCCCCTCGCGACGCCTGGCCCACCACGGCGCCGCCTCCTCGACCGGAGCCGCTCTCTCGGGCTCAGGAACCGGGTCGAGCGTGGCGTCCCTTTCCAGTGCAGGCTCCGCCTCCCGCGCCGGCTCGAGCGCGGCCGGCTCCTCAACCAGGAAGGACATCACGTCGATGGGGTCGGGCATGGCCGGCTCGGGCGGCGCCTGCTGCTCTGCCGCCGGCTCCGCGACCAGCGGCGGATCGACCGTCCAGGGATGCTCCTCCGCCGCGACAGGCGCGCTCTCCCTTGCCTCCTCGTGCTCAGGCGGCGCCTCCGGCTCGACCGCCGCCGGGGCGTCCTGAACCGCCACGGCCTGCTCCGCCGCCGCGTCCTCGGCCGGCTCCACGACCGCCGCCCCGCCCAGGCCGTCGTGGGCGTAGCCGCCGCGCACCTGGTAGCGGCCGATGGTCCCGACCATGGGCTCGGCCGCCAGGGCGCGCGCCGCCCGATGCCGCAGGATTGCGGGATAGAAGCCCCAGTCCGTGGCCAGGGCGAAGGAAGCCGGCAGGCCCAAGGCCAGCAGGAACACGACGAGGGTCGAGCAGCTCAGCGCCGCCGCTCCGCGCACCGTCCAATCCCCGAACTCCCCGCCCTCGCCGAAGTAGCCGAGCGCCACGGAAAGCAGCAGGGTGAAGGAGAGGACGCCGACCGCCTTGAAGACCAGCCTCTCGACCGGCATCTTGAGGATCAGGAGCACCAGCCACACGAAGACCAGCGCCAGACCGAGCCACTGCGGCGCCTGGCCGAGCGCCGTCGCGTTCGTCGCTGACTGGCAGAGCACGGGAACCATGTCTCTTCCTCCACGTTACTTCACGCCTCGGCCGCCTGCCGGGCCTCGTACTCGTCCAGCGTGATCAGAACATCGCGGGCCTGGGCGTTGCGGAACTCGCCGAGGATCCCGTCTTCCGCCATCAGGTCGATGAGGCGCGAGGCCCGCGTGTACCCGATAGAGAACCTGCGCTGCAAGAGCGACGCCGATCCGCGCCGCGTCTCCAGGACGAAGCGCACCGCTTCATCATAAAGCTCGTCCGCGGAGCGCGGGTCGACCTCGGAGCGCACGCTCTTCTGGATCAGCTCGCGGTGGTAGAGGGGCGCCTGGGTCTTGACCGAGTCGACGACCGCCTTGATCTCCTCGTCGGACACGAACGCCCCCTGGGCCCTGACCAGCGTCGAGGTGCGCGGCGGTATGTAGAGCATGTCGCCCGAGCCGAGCAGCTTCTCCGCGCCGTTCTGGTCCAGGACGACGCGCGAGTCGATCTTGGAGGCGACCTGGAACGAGAGCCGCGTCGGCATGTTGGCCTTGATCAGGCCGGTGATGACGTTGGTCGAGGGGCGCTGCGTCGCCAGCACGATGTGGATGCCGACGGCGCGCGACTTCTGCGCCAGGCGCGTGATGTAGTTCTCGACCTCCTTGGCCGAGACCATCATCAGGTCGGCCAGCTCGTCCACCACGATGACGATGAACGGCATGCGCGGCTCGAACGTCTCGTCCTTCGGGTCGACGTTGAGGCGCTCGCGCTTCACCTCGTCGGAGAGCTTGTTGTACGAGAAGATGTTGCGGGCGCCGGCCTCGGCCAGGATGTTGTAGCGCTCGTCCATCTTGACGGTCGCCCACTCGAGGATCTGCGCCGCGCGGTTCATGTCGCGCACCACCGGGCACATGAGGTGGGGAATCGACTCGAAGGAGGACAGCTCGACCATCTTCGGGTCGATGAGGATGAGCTTCACCTGGTCGGGCGTGCGCGTGTAGAGGATCGAGGTGATGAGCGTGTTCAGGCACACGGACTTGCCCGTGCCGGTCGCGCCCGCCACCAGCAGGTGCGGCATCTTCGCCAGGTCCTCGATGAGCACGCGGCCGGCGGCGTCTTTGCCGAGGAACACGGGCAGCGCGAAGTCGGCGGAACGGTATTCCGGCGAGCTGATCAGCTCGCGCAGGCGCACCGTCTCGCGGATCGGGTTCGGCACCTCGATGCCGATCGTCGACTTGCCGGGGATCGGGGCGACGATGCGCACCGAGGGCGCCTTGAGGCGGATGGCGAGGTCGTCTTCCAGCGAGCGGATGCGGTCGACGCGCGTGCCGGGCGCCACGTTCAGCTCGAACATGGTGATGACCGGCCCCTTCTGGATCTCCTCGACCTCCGCCTCGACCTTATACGAGGCGAGGCAGGTCTCGAGCACCTGGATGCCGGTCTCCACCATTTTCTGGAACTCGCGCGAGGAGACCGGCTGCGGATGGTCGAGCAGCTCGAGCGAGGGGAAGACGTACTCCACGTGCTCGGCGCGGGGCGGCGGCGCGTAGGCCGTGTTCTCGCGGTCGAAGCTGGCGGCCCGCGGCGGTCCGCCGGCCGGGGGCTCGAAGTTGATCTTGGCCTGCACCTTGCGCAGAGCGGGCGCCGCGGGCGCGGGCTCCGGCACGACCTCGGACTCGGGATCCGCGTCGAGCATGGACGGGCCGGCGGACGCAGGCTTCGCCTCGGCCCCGCTCGCGTCCGGCGCCGCGCGCTTCTCCTTGCGGGCGCGGCGGGCGTCCTGGCGCTGCTTATCCTCGGCCGGCGCGGCAGGCGCCGCGCCCTGCGCGAAGCCCTCCACCTCGGCGTCGGTGACCCCGATCTCCGCGGCGGCGGCGCCCGACGCCTTGACGTCCTTGCCGAGCAGCGCCGAGAAGAGCGGGCCGGCGCCCTTCACCATGGCGGCGGCGTTCTGGCGGCGCCTGGCGAGGAACTCGCCGCACGCCGCGATCGCGCCGTAGAGCATGAAGTCGGTGGAGAGCTGGAAGGAGGCGAGCAGCAGCACCAAGAGCACGAGCTTGCTGCCCCACGGCCCGAAAGAGAGCGTGGTCTCGAAGAAGGCCGCGACCTGATGGCCGACCAGGCCTCCTCGATCGGGCAGGCGCGCCGACAGGGAGGAGCCCAAGCTGGAGAGCAGCGCCGAGGCGGAGAAGACGAAGCCGCCGAACCAGAGCAGCCGGAAGGGGCCGATCGGCAGCGTCCTGCGCCCGATCAGCGCCAGCGACCACGCGAAGAGCATGAAGATCCCCAGGTAGGCGCCGAAGCCGAACCAGTGCAGGGCGACGCGCGCCAGGCCGCGTCCGGTCTCGCCGCACAGGTTCGCCGTGGGCGCGTAGATTCCGTCCAGGCCCGGGTCGCTGAACGAGGCCAGGGCGATCATCAGGAAGGCGGCCAAGGTGAACAGCCCGAATCCCGCGAGCTCGCGCCGCAGGATCGAGAAGGAGCTGCCGGGAAGGGTCTGCCGCGCCGCCTTGGCCATGGACGGAACACCGCCGCTCAAGGGGAAGGGAAGCCAGCTGCCGCCAGGATGGTACCCGTCCGGCGGAGCCGCTTCGAGTCCAGATCCCCGATTCCCGGGGGCGCCGCGCGGCCTTGGCCGGCGCAGGGGGCGCACGGCGCGGGGCATGCAAGTTCCGCGGCGCGAACGGCCGATAAGAGTCGGCACTGCGGCGGCCGCGCGCGCGGCGGCCGGGCAGAGGCGCGTGCACGCGGCATTGCCATGACCGAATCGAGGAAACTCCAGAGACGTCTCGCTCGCGAGAGGCAGGCGCGGCGCATGGCCGAGGCGACCCTCGGCGCGCGCGGGCTGGAGGTGGCCCAGGCGCACCGCAAGCTGCAGCGCTCGTTCGAGGAGCTGGAGAGCCGCATCGAGGCGCGCACGCGGTCGCTCGCGCGGATCAGCGAGCAGTGCCGCCAGGCGCAGCTCGAGGCCGAGGCGGCGAACCGGGCCAAGGGCGAGTTCCTGGCCAACATGAGCCACGAGATCCGCACGCCCATGAACGGCGTGCTCGGCATGATCCAGCTGCTGCTCGACACGCGCCTGGACGAGAGGCAGGCCGAGTACGTGCACACCATCCAGGACTCGACGCGCGCCCTGCTCGCGACCCTCAGCGACGTACTCGACTTCTCGCGCATCGAGGCCGGCAGCATGACCATCGAGCAGACGCCGTTCTCGCCGCGGGCCGTCGTCGAGGAGGTCGCGCGCCTGTTCAAGCCGGCGGCCGTCAGGAAGGGCGTGGAGCTGGTCACGCGCGTGGCCGGTGACGTGCCGGAGCAGGTCCTCGGCGATGCAGCGCGCGTCCGCCAGGTCCTCGCGAACCTGGCCGGCAACGCCGTCAAGTTCACCGACGAGGGGGCGGTCACCATCGAGGTGCGCCGCGCAGCGGAGGAAGCGGGGCGCGCGCTCCTGGAATGGACCGTGGCGGACACGGGCATCGGGATCGCGCCGGACCAGCTCAAGCGCATCTTCCAGGCCTTCACCCAGGCGGACGCCTCGCCCGCGCGCCGCTTCGGCGGCGCCGGACTGGGTCTCGCCATCTCGCAGCGGATCGCACAGCTCATGGCAGGCGAGATCCGCGTCGGCCCGACGCTCGGGCGCGGATCGGCCTTCCACTTGCGGCTGCCGGCTCCCGCCGTCCATTCCGCCCCCGGCGCGGAGCCAGCCGCCCGGGGCGACGCGGCGCCGCGGCGCGTGCTCCTGGCCGAGGACGACCCGGTCAATCAGCGCGTGGCGGTGCACCTCCTGGAGAGGCTGGGCTGCAGCGTGGCGGTCGCGGGGAACGGCCGGGCCGCGGTCGAGCTGCTCAAGCAGGAGCGCTTCGACCTGGTCTTCATGGACTGCCAGATGCCGGAGCTGAACGGCTACGACGCCGCGCGGCTCATCCGCGACGCCGCCTCCGGCGTCCTCGATCCTGACGTGCCGGTGATCGCGGTGACCGCGAGCGCCACGAGCGACGAGAAGAAGCGCTGCCTGCAGGCCGGCATGAGCGACTTCCTCACCAAGCCCGTCATGCCCGGCGCGATGCGGGACGCCCTCGAGAAGTGGGCGTCGCGGCTAGTTGGCTCGGATCCGGAGGGAGGGGAGGGGACGGCGGTGAGCGGAGCGATCGCGGCCGCTTCCCCGGCCTCCGGGGACGGATGCACGCCTTCCGGTGCATGATGTGCGCGACGAACGATGGGTGGCCTGCTGCCGGCTGAGGCGAAGCGATCGGCTCAGCACGGCGAAGGCACGGCAGGCGTGAAGAGCCCGGGGCGGCGCGGCCGTCCCCTCCACCGGGGAATCGCCGCTCCGCTTCCCCAGCGCGCCGCCTCGGTGCTCAGGGTCAAGGCGGGCCGCTCCGGGACAACCTACCGAAGGTAGGCGCTCGCGGGTCGGAGCCCGCTCCCGCCCCGGAATGAATGCACCGCATCGCGGCGGCGTCGCGCGTGGGGCGTCGCGGCTCGTTGGCTCGGATCCGGAGGGAGGGGAGGGGACGGCGGTGAGCGGAGCGATCGCGGCCGCTTCCCCGGCCTCCGGGGACGGATGCACGCC
>JACQZJ010000053.1 GCA_016213895.1 Planctomycetota bacterium
CCCGAGTACCAGGAGATCAGCGTGCCGGCGCCGCCCTTGACGGTGAAGCCCTCGAGCACCGCTGAATCTCCCTCGCCGCTCGCGAAGGTGACCACGCTCCCCGCGCCCGTGCCCGAGATCGTGGTCGCCGCCGGCCCGCCCGAGCTGAGCACGGTGATGCCCTTGCCCAGGAAGTCGATGTTCTCGGAGTAGGTCCCGGGCTGGACGAGCACGGTGTCGCCGGCCGCGGCCGCGAGGATGCCGGCCTGGATCGTGCAGAAGGGATCGGCGGGAGTGCCGCTGCCCGGGCAGTTCGGGTTCTGGGCGTCCACGTGGATGGTCGCGGCCGAGGCGAAGGCCGCGAGAGCGAGGGCCAGCAGCAGGGCGGAAGGTAGCGTGCGGACCATGTCGCCTCCGGGTGCGCGGCGCGCGGCATGTTCCATTGTAACCGGTGCAGCCGGCCGCGCCGCGGCGCGCCAGAGCGGCTATGATGCTCGCCGCGGCAGGGCCAGGAGCGAAGCACAGGCGATGGTCACCGAGACCCGATCCGCGCCGGCCGGCGAAGGGAACTTTTCCCGGGAGCGGCGGCCCACCCTGCGGCGCGAGCTGAAGGGGCTCCTTCTCCTTTACGTCCTGTTCGCGGCCTTCTCCTGCCTGGTGGCCTTCCAGTGCGCGGGGCCGGCGCCGTGAGCCGGGGAGCGGGGGCATGACCGCGGTCTTCCCCACGATCATCGCCGTTTTGCTCGGCCTGTCCTTCGAGGAGTTCTTCGCCGAGACAGCCATGCCGGAGGAGAGCCTCTGGCGCCTCCTGCTCGCCCTGCCGCTCTGCGTCGCGCCGCTCGCCGCGGCGGAGCTGCTCTTCCTGGTGGCGCGGCGCCGCTTCGCCGCCGGCCATCCGGTCGACATCCGCCGCTACGCGCGCTGGCTGGCGGCCAGCCCGCTGCCGCTCTACGCCGTGGCGGTCTTCGCGCTCGGCTGGCCGAAGATCGTGGTCACGCTGGGCGTCGAGGGCACGGTGCTCGTCGACCACCTGGTCGTCCTGGCGCCCTACTTCCTGCTGCTGTGCGCGGCCCTCACCGAGGCCGCGCGCCTGCGCCGGCCGCTGCGCCTCGGCCGCCGCGGCCTCGCGGCCGCGCCGCTCCGCGACGTGGCCCCGGCGGTGCTCGACGCGGGCCGGCACCTGGCGCTCGTGCTCGTGCCGCTTCTCGGTCTGATCGTGGTGCTGGACGTCGCGCGCGACACGCCGCTGCGCCTCTACTTCCACCACCTGCCGCTCCTCTCCTCGGCCGTGCTGCTCTTCGCGCTCTTCGGGCTGTCGCTCGTCTACCCGGTGCTCTTCCGCTACGGCATGGGCTGGAAGCCGCTGGTCGCGGGCGCGCCGCTCCGGCGGCGGCTCGAGGAGCTGGCCGAGCGGCTTGGCTTCCGCTGCCGCGACATCCTCTACTGGCCGTCTGGCCGGCCGGTCCTGAACGCCGCCATCGTCGGCATGCTGCCCTGCTTCCGCTACGTCGTGCTCACCGAGGAGCTGTGCAAGCGTCTCACCCTGGACGAGCTGGCCGCGGTCTTCGCCCACGAGATGGGCCACGGCAAGCGCCTGCACGCCGTGTACTACCTGCTGTTCTCCCTCGCCTTCCTGGCCGCGCTCGTGCCGCTCGGCGACTGGGCCGGCGGGATGGTCATGGACTGGAGCGACAGCCGCATCGACGCCGCGCTCGCGGCCGCGGTCCTGATCTACCTGCCCTTCTTCGCGCTCTACTGGTTCGTGCTTTTCAACCACGTGTCGCGCCGCTTCGAGCTGGAGGCGGACGTCTACGGCGTGCAGGCCACGCTCGATCCGCAGCTCTTCATCACCACGCTGGAGAAGGTGGCGCGCCTGAGCCGCATCGAGCGCCGGCGGCGGGCGCCGCGCCACTTCAGCATCGCCAACCGCGCCGACTTCCTGCGCCGCGCCCTCATCGAGCAGGAGCCGGACCTGCTGGCCGGCTTCCGCCGCCGCATCCGCCTGTTCCGCCGCCTGATCGTCGCGTCCTCGGCGCTCATCCTGTGCGGTGCGCTCTGCGCCCTGGCGCTCGCCTCCCTGCGCGGGGCGGGCGTGATCTTCCTCGAGCGCGAGGAGGACGCGCGCGCCGAGCGCGCCCTGAAGCTCGCGGCCGCGCTCCGGCCCGGCGACATGCTGGCTCGCGCCCTGCTGGCCGAGGCCGACCTCTACCGCGGCCTGCCCGGAGGAAGCGGCGCGAGCGAGAGCTGGCAGCTCCTCGAGCAGGCCGCGCACGACCTCGGCCCGGTCTCGCGCGGCGCGGTGCTCGACGCCCTGCGCTCCGGCTGGGGGCGCGCCCTGGCGCGCGCGCGCCTCGAGGAGGCGCTCGTGCTCGTCGCCCGGGCGCGGCTCCTGAACCAGGGCGGCGCCGCGCGCGGGCGGCCCTTTTTCGACGTCGAGCTGGAGGAGATCCTCGGGGAAATGGCCGCCCTGACCGAGGCGCTCGTGCGCGGCAACGGCCCTGTGCTCGCCGGCCTCGTCGAGCATCCGCCCAGGTGGCTGCGCCGCGCCGATCTGCGGCCTGCGCTGGACTTCCTGGCGCGCCAGGCAGACGGACAGAAGAGCTTGTGACGAAACGACTTGAAGATGCGGCGTGCGAGGCTCCGGTTCGGCCGGGAACGGGGAATCTGATGGTGTTCGGGGCGCCAGAAAGCGAGAATATCGGGTTCTCCCACAACGCGCGGAGCGGGTGCGCATGACGGAACCAAGAGACCGCGTGGAAGGCCTCCTCATCGAGGAGGAGATGAAGGGCTCGTACCTCGACTACGCGATGTCCGTCATCGTGAGCCGGGCGCTTCCGGACGTGCGCGACGGGCTCGCCAAGATCGCGGGCGACACCACCGGCAACTACCACCCGCACGGCGACACCGTGATCTACCCCACGCTCGTGCGGCTCGCGCAGGACTTCGTCATGCGCTACCGGCTGATCCAGGGCCAGGGCAACTTCGGCTCGGTGGACGGCGACCCGCCGGCGGCCATGCGCTACACCGAGGCGCGCATGACCGAGGCCGCGGTCACGCTGCTCGAGGATCTCGACAAGGACACGGTCGACTTCGCGCCCAACTACGACAACAGCCGCCAGGAGCCGACCATCTTCCCGGGCGCCTTCCCCAACCTGTTGTGCAACGGCTCGAGCGGCATCGCGGTCGGCATGGCCACCTCCATCGCGCCGCACAACGCCGGCGAGATCTGCGACGGCCTGCTGCGCCTCCTGGACGAGCCGCAGTGCACGGTCGAGCAGCTCTTCGAGATCATCAAGGGCCCGGACTTCCCCACCGGCGGCCTGATCTGCGGCCGGCGCGGCATCCTCGAGGCCTACCGCACCGGGCGCGGCCTGCTCACCGTGCGCGGCCGCGTGAGCTTCGAGCACGACGAGAAGCGCAACCGCACCGCGATCGTCATCACCGAGATTCCCTACCAGCTCAACAAGACCGCCCTGATCGAGCAGATCGCCGGCGCGGTGAAGGACGACCGGATTCCGGCGGTGGCGGACCTGCGCGACGAGAGCGACAAGGATGGGATGCGCATCGTCGTCGAGCTGAAGAAGGGCGAGGACGAGAAGGTCACCCTCAACCAGCTCTACAAGTTCAGCGCGCTCGAGGACACCTTCTCGATCATCAACATCGCGCTGGTCGGCGGCCGCCCCAAGACGCTCGGCCTGAAGGAGATGCTCGAGGCGTACGTCAGCCACCGGCGCGACGTCATCCGCCGGCGCACGCGCTTCCTGCTGGACAAGGCCGAGCGGCGCCTGCACATCGTCGAGGGCCTGCGGATCGCGGTCGATCACATCGCCGAGGTCATCCAGATCATCCGCGGCGCGGCGGACGCTGACGCGGCGCGCCGCGCCCTGATGAGCCGCTTCGCGCTCTCCGAGGCGCAGACCAACGCCATCCTGCAGATGCGCCTGCAGCAGCTCACCGGCCTGGAGCGCGAGAAGCTCGAGGAGGAGCACCGCGAGCTGGTCGAGGAGATCGCCCGCCTGCGCGCCATCCTCGCCGA
This sequence comes from Planctomycetota bacterium, assembly GCA_016213895.1. Classification (GTDB taxonomy): domain Bacteria; phylum Planctomycetota; class B15-G4; order B15-G4; family JADJEK01; genus JACQZJ01. The sequence goes on from JACQZJ010000053.1 coordinate 4,016, forward strand.
CCCGGCCCTGGTGGACGAGCTGATCCGCGCGGACGTGCGCGAGGTGAAGCGCCGCTTCGGCGACGCGCGCCGCACGGACATCACGGCCGCGGTGGACAGCCTCGAGGACGAGGACCTCATCCCGGACGACACCATGGCCGTGACCGTGAGCCACCGCGGCTACATCAAGCGCCTGCCGCTCGACACCTACCGCCGCCAGGGCCGCGGCGGCGTGGGCGTCACCGGCGGCGGCTCCAAGGACGAGGACTTCCTCGAGCACCTCTACGTGGCGCAGAACCACGACTACATCCTCTGCCTCACCGATCGCGGGCAGCTGCACTGGCTGAAGGTGCACAAGATCCCACTGCTCACGCGCCAGTCGAGCGGGCGCTCGATCATGAACGTCCTCTCCCTGCGCCAGGGCGAGAAGATCACCTCGATGATCCCGGTGCGCGACTTCAGCCGCGGCTACCTGTTCATGGCCACGCGCCGCGGCGTGGTGAAGATGACCGCGCTCGCCGCCTTCAAGCGCCCCAAGAAGACCGGCATCATCGCGATCAGCCTGGACGAGGACGACGCCCTGGTGGGCGTGGCCGTGGTCGGCCAGGATGACGAGGTCATGCTCGGCACGGCCAAGGGCCAGGCCATCCGCTTCCCGCTGACCGCGGTGCGGCCCATGGGGCGGAACGCGCGCGGCGTGACCGGCATCAAGCCCAAGGACGACGATCACGTGGTCAGCCTGGTGGTGGTCGACGCCACCGCCGCGGTGCTCACCGTGGGCGCCAACGGCCTGGGCAAGCGCACGCCCTTCGAGGAATACCGCGTCACCAACCGCGGCGGGGTGGGCATCATCAGCCTGAAGGTGAGCGGCAAGACCGGCGACGTGGTGGCGCTCATCGCCGTGCGCGAGGGGGACGACCTCATGCTCATGACCGAGGGCAGCATGGTGGTGCGCATCGCCGCGGACAGCGTGTCGCAGGTCGGGCGCAGTACCCAGGGCGTCAAGCTCATCTCCCTCAGGGAAGGCGACCGCCTGGTCGCGGTCGTGCCGGTGGTGAAGGAGGACACCGAGGGCGAGTCGCCGCGCGCCGTCCAGGGCGAGCCGCTGAACGGCGAGAACGGCGCGTGGGAAGACGTGAACCAGGAGAACGGCGAGCCGGCCAACGGGTCCGACGACGCCGAGGACGGCGAGCCCCCGAGCGAGGACGAACGCGAACCATGACCTCCACCAGCGGCAGTCCGTTTCGCCCCATCCCCGAGGCGCTCCAGGAGCTGCAGGCCGGCAGGCTGATCATCCTGTGCGACGACGAGGACCGCGAGAACGAGGGCGACCTGTGCTGCGCCGCGCAGTTCGTCAAGCCCGAGGTCGTCAACTTCATGGCCAAGAACGCGCGCGGGCTCATCTGTCTCGCCCTGGCGCCGGCCATCGTCGACCGCCTGCAGCTGCCGCTGCAGACGCCGGTGAACTCGTCGCGCTTCGGCACGGCCTTCACCGTCACCATCGAGGCGCGCCAGGGCGTGACCACCGGCATCTCGGCCGCCGACCGCGCCAAGACCATCCAGACCGCCATCGCCGACGACGCCAAGCCCGAGGACCTGGTGCGGCCCGGCCACGTCTTCCCTCTGCGCGCCAAGCCGGGCGGCGTGCTGGTGCGCGCCGGCCAGACCGAGGGGATCGTGGACCTCGCCGCGCTGGCCGGGCTCAAGCCGGCCGGGGTCATCTGCGAGATCATGAACGACGACGGCACCATGGCCAGGGTGCCGGACCTCGAGAAGTTCTCCGCGCTGCACGGCATCAAGATGTGCAGCATCGCCGACCTCATCGAGTACCGCCGCCACCACGAGCGCCTCATCGAGCGCACCGTCACGGTCGAGCTGCCCTCGTACTTCGGCGCGAAGTTCGACCTGCACGTCTACCGCTCGAAGATCGACGAGCGCCCGCACCTCGCGCTCTGCCTGGGCATCCCGCGTCCGGCGGGCGACGCGGGCGCGCCGCCCATCCAGGAGCCGGTCCTGGTGCGCGTGCACTCCGAGTGCCTGACCGGCGACCTGCTCGGGTCCATGCTCTGCGACTGCGGCGCGCAGCTGCACATGGCGCTGCGCGCGATCGTGGCGAAGGGGCGCGGCGTCCTGCTCTACATGCGCCAGGAGGGCCGCGGCATCGGCCTGGAGAACAAGCTGCGCGCCTACCAGCTGCAGCAGACCAAGGGGCTGGATACGGTCGAGGCCAACACGGAGCTGGGCTTCCCGGCCGACGCGCGCGACTACGGCATCGGCGCCCAGATCCTGCGCGAACTCGGCGTGCGGCGCATCCAGCTTTTGACCAACAACCCGCGCAAGTACCACGCCCTAAAGGGCTACGACCTCACCATCGAGTCGCGCGTGCCGATCGAGATTCCTCCCAACCCGAATAACGAGCGGTACTTGCGCACCAAGGCAGAGAAGCTGGGACACACCTTCGAGTCCTGGCTCAAGGGGAGCGGGACGCCCGGGAACTCCTTCGAGTGACCGGGTTTCGGGGAAGGAAACCGGGGCCGCGGCGTCGAAGAAGCCGCTTGGTCGACTGATGGGCGGACCCCAGGACGAACGTGAACTGGTGCTGCAAGCCCAGTCCGGCTCCGAGGAAGCCTTCACCGAGCTGATCGACCGGTACCACGAGCGCATCTACCGCGTGGCGGCGCGCATCGTGCGGAACCCGGACGAGGCGGAGGAGGTGACCCAGGAGGTGTTCGTCCGGGCCGTGGCCGCGATCGGACGCTTCGACTTCCGGGCGTCGTTCTACACCTGGCTGGTGTCGATCGCGCGCAACGCCGCCTTCGACGCGCTGCGCAGCCTGCGGCGCCGCGGCAGGTTCGTGCAGCTGGAGGACGGTTTCGATGGCTGCGCGGCGGAAGGCTATGGCGACCCGGTGAAGTCCGTCACCGACAACGAGGCCACGGAGCGCGTGGTCGAGGCGCTGGGGAAGCTCAGCGTCCGCGACCGCACGCTCCTGGTGCTGCGCGAGTACGAGGACCTGCAGTACGAGGAGATCGCGCGCGTGCTCGGCTGCTCGGTGGGAACGGTGGAGTCGGGCATCCACCGGGCGCGCAAGCGCCTGCGCGCGCTCTGCGGCGAGCCCGCCGCGCGGCCCGGA
>JACQZJ010000215.1 GCA_016213895.1 Planctomycetota bacterium
CTCTTCGGATCTACTCTGGCGCGCGGCGAGCAGGTCGAGGGCGCGCTCGCAGGCGCGCGCCTGGGCATCGGCCTCGTCCGCCGCGCGCTTGTCCAGGCGCAGCTCCTCGAGCCGGTCCTCCTCGGCGCGGATGCGCTGGTGCTTCGCGCCCACCTCGCGCACGAGCTGCGCGCTCTTGCGGCAGTCGTCGCGCTCGCTCGTGGCGTGGCGCGGCTTGAGAGCGAAGGGACCTCCCTCCTTGCGGAGCTGCGCCAAGTCGTAGCCGCCGGCCAGCAGCGTGGCGACGCGCGCGGCGATCGGGTCAGGCTCGCGCGGCCCGGGCGGAACGAGCAGGTTCTCGAGCAGCACGGTGAAGTAGGAGGCGAAGCGTTCCTCGGGCAGCGCAGGCGGCTCGACCGGCCGGCCGTCCCTCGTCCAGCGCCGGTCCCCGCCCTGGCGCGAGGCGCGGAGCAGCCCCCTGGCGTCGCGGAAGTCGGCCTCGACCGTGATCGGGCCGCCCTGCTCCTCGCCGTAGAGCAGGGCGCGGAGTGCGCGGCACAGGCTGGTCTTGCCCGAGGCGTTCGGCCCGACGACGAGGTTCAGCCCCGGGGACACGGGAGCGAGGTCGAAGCCGCGCACCAGGCCCGGCAGGCGCTCCACGCGCAGGCGCTCGAGCTTCATGGCGCGCCCTCGCGCTGCGCGAGCAGCTCGTCGAGCGCCTTCAAGGCGGCGTCCCGCAGCAGGGCCGCGAGCTGCTCGTCGTTCAGGGGCTCGGGCCGGAGCGCGCCGTAGACCGCCTTCTGCGGCACGGGATCGAGGCGCCGGCGCGCGGCGCGCAGGAGCGCGGCGCGCTCCGCATCGTCCTGGCCGCGCTCGAGGACGACCAGGCGGCGCGCCACGAGCGCGGCCGGGTCGCCGCCGCCCGCGGCGAGAGCCGCGACGTCGAAGGCGGGGCGCGCGTCGTTCGTCACGCTCTCGATGAAGTAGACGATGCCCTCTTTCGGCAGAGCGAGGTCGCGCGGGTCGCGTTCCGCGAGCCAGCGCCCGATGTCTCGGCGCAGGTGCGTGCGGCCGGCCAGGCGCACGCGGCAGCCGACCGCGCGCGGCCGGTGCGCCGCGACCGCGATCTCGCGGTCCAGGTTGTCGAACGCGGCGATGACGCGCGCCTCGAGTTCCTCGGCCTCGGAGAGGCCGCCTGCGTCCACTTCGACCGGCTCGAAGCGCAGCGGCGCGAGCGGCAGGCGCGTCACGAGCACGCGCGCCGCGAGCACTTCCACCAGGCAGGGCCCGTGCGCGCCGCTCTCCGAGGGGTCGAGCGCGCTGAGCGAGCCGAGGTAGCCGATCGGCCGCTCGCCGTCGAGGGGATCGGGCTTGTGCACGTGGCCGAGGAGCCAGGCGTCGACCGGTGCGGCCAGGAGGTCGGCGGAGCGCACCGGCGCGTAGCGGCTCGCGGCCTGGTCGCGGTCGCAGTGCACGAGGCCGATGGCGCGCGGCGGGCCGGCCAGAGCGGCCGGCAGGGGCAGGGGGCTCGCGATCACTTCCGGGCTGGGGAAGGACCAGCCGAGCACGCGCGCCTCGCCGCCGTCCCTGCCCTGGATCGTGACGCTCTCCCAGCGGCCGCCGCGGCCGAGCAGGTGGAACTCGGGCAGCGCGTCGGCGAGCCGCGGCAGCACCTGCACGTCGTGGTTCCCGGCCACGGCGATGACCCGCATCCCGGCGCGCGCCAGGCGCGACACGCCGGCGGCGAGCTGCCCGCAGGCCTCGAAGAAGTCCTCCTCGTCATCGACCACGTCGCCGGCGAGGAGCACTGCGTCGACCTCGAGCTCGAGCGCCGCGGCCACGGCCGCGTCCCAGGCGCGGGCCGGCGTGAGCAGGGAGGCGTCGAGCGCCGAGCGCACTCCCTCGCTCAGGCCAGAGGGCGTCCGCCCGAGGTGCATGTCGCCGACGCAGAGGAGCTTCGCGCCCATGGATCTCCCGCGCGGGCGCCTGCCCGCGCGCCGCGATCGTAGCCGCGCGGCGCGGCGGCGTCGAGCGCGGCGGCCGCGCTCTCTTCAGGGCGCGTCCTGCACGCGCAGGCCCATGCGGATCGGCGTCCACGAGACCGTGCAGCCGAGCTCCTCGAGCCACTCGGCGGTCTCGTCCGCGCACATGTGCGGGAACCAGAAGCGCTCCGCGTCCGGCACGAAGTACATGTCGTAGCGGGCGCTGTAGAAGCCCTGCGAGAAGCCGCGCGCGAACCGCTCGTCCAGGCCGCGCAGAAGGCCGCGCACGCGGCCGGCTTCCGCCTCCACGGGCAGGAGCGCCGCGCCCGCGGGGTAGCGCAGCCTGAGGCCGGCGAAGCCCGCGACGTGCGACTCGCGGCGTGCGAGCGTGCCAAGCGTCGGCCAGACGACCGTGCCGCAGGCGTCGCTCCACGAGTCCTCCTCGAGCGCATACCACTCCCAGTCGCCGTAGCCGTATTCCACGAAGCCGCCCGCGTCGCGCGGCAGGATCAGGCCGAAGTGCTTGGCGTTCTGGATCACGTAGACGCAGAGCGGCTCGGCCGGGTCGGCGGGCGGGACCACGGCCGAGGCGCAGCCGGCGAGCAGGGCGAGGAACGGCGCGAAGCACGACGCGGCGCGCGCCATGTCAGGGCCCGCCCGCGGCGAGCGCCGCATAGCAGAGTGCGCCCGGCCCATAGCGCGCCTCCTTGACCAGATCCAGCACGCGCGCCCAGGCGAGATCCACCTCGACGGACGCCTCGCCCGCGAGCGTGCCGGCCGGATCGTCCTCGCGGAAGGTCACGGCGAAGCCCGCGCCCGAGAAGCGCACGCGCGCGCCGTCTCTCTCGAGGCGATACTCCGCTCCGTTCACGCGGCCAAGCAAGGCCTCGCCCGCGGCCGTGCGCTCCAGGCAGAAGCCGTCGCGGCCAGGCGCGCGCCGCCACTCCTCGGGAGCGCTGAAGAAGCGCGGTTTCACCGCGTAGGGCCCGCCCTCCTCGGGGCAGAACACGTCGCAGTTGCCGCAGTCATTGCAGAAGTCGGCGAAATTGCCGATCTGGTGCTTTGCGCTGATGCGAAGCACGCCCGCCTGGCGCGTGCTCCAGCGCGCGCCGTCGCGGCTGGCCTTGACGATGGGGATCTCGCCGCGCGGCAGCGAGAAGGCGAAGTTGGCGTCGTTCGGGCACACCGGGATGCACTTGTCGCAGGTCACGCAGTCGAAGAGGCTGAGGCGGCTGCCGATCTTGGCGGGCGGTTTGGCCACGGCCGGCCGCCGGTAGCGCGCGTCTTCCGCGGCGCGCCTGGCGTAGTGCGCGCTGTTCAGGACCTGCGCTTCGCGCACCCAGCGCGCGAAGACCGCGTCCCCGGCCGCGGCCTTCAGGTCGCCGCCTGCCTGCAGCGCGTGCTCGCAGGCGAGGCGCGCGGCGCCGTCCAGGGGCAGGCGGTCGAGGGCGTCCTGGCCCAGGCCATAGGCGCGCAGCACGAACTCGTCGATCGAGGCCGCGCCCGCCTGGCGCATGCGCGCCTGGAGTTCGTCCAGGCAGGCGCGCGCGCGGCCGTAGCCGCCGGGTTTCAGCAGGTCGGTGCATGCCGTGACCGGCACGAGGCCGAGCGCCACCGCGTCCGCGAAGTTCCTGCGGTCGATCCCGGCCGCGAAGGAGAGCGGCACGTCCGCGGCGAAGCGCCGCCGGAAGCGCGCGACGAGGTCGATCGCCAGGACATGCAGGGGCGGGCCGGAGAGGTACATCCACCGCTCGCCGCTCGGGAGGAAGCCCTCGCGGTTCTCCACGATGAGCGTGTTGCAGAACTTGACGCCGAAGCCGCGCCCCAGGGCCGCGGCGCGCGCGGCCAGGCGCTCGACCATGCCCGTGGCCTGCTCCCATGTGGTGTCCCGCGCGAAGGCCTCGTCCGGGCAGCGGATCTCGTCGTACCCGAGCGTGCCGTGCAAGAGCTCGCGCAGCCTCTCGCGGCCGAGCAGCAACGGGTTGAACTTGACCGTGCAGTCCAGCCCGTGCTCTTCCATGAGATGGCAGACGATGCTCTCGATCTCGTGCGGCGGGCAGCCGTGGAAGGTGGAGAGCGTGAGCGAGCCGGCGAGGCGCGTGGCGTAGTCGAGGTCGCGGCAGCGTGCGAACTCGGCCGGGATCTCCTGGCGCAGGCGCTCGACCAGAGCGGACACGTCGCCGAGCGCGCGCAGGAAGGCGTCCATCTTGGCGCCGCGGATGCCGGCCAGGTCATAGCCTATGCTCGCGTCGAAGAGCGCGCCGTGCGGCCTGGCGCCCTCCGGCAGGAGGCCGCTCGCGGCGAGCATGCTGACGAGCATCGCGCCCTTGACGTACTCCTCGAGCGCCTGCGGCAGCGTCAGCTCCTGCGACCACTCGACGTTGTAGCCGACGGTGCGCATGTCGATGCACGGCCGCGGCACCGTGATCGCGTCGTTCTCCTGCACGGTCTTCAGCTCGAGGACGCGGCCGCCGCCGAGCCAGGAGAGCACGATGTTCTGCGCGAGCTGGGTATGCGGCCCCGCGGCCGGACCGAAGGGCGTGGCGGCGGCGCGGCCGTGGAAGAGCACGGCCAGGTCGAGTCCCGCCGCGCCGGCGAAGAACTTGGCGCACGGCAGGTCGAAGACCGCCTGGCGCTCGGCCAGCTCGCGGAACATGCGCGTGACGAGCAAGGCGAAGGGAAAGGGGCGAAGACCGGCCATGCTGCAGATCGTAGCGGGCGGCGCGGCCGCGCGGCGAGAAGGCCGCATTTCACCAATGCGACATGGCCCGGCGCCCGTGAGGCGAGGCAGGCGCGGCGATTTCGCGGGAATCGCGCCGCTGCCTGTTAGGATGAGCACGGACACGCGGCGATCGGCTGCGCCGCGCGCCACGAGTTCCTGGTGGTCCGTCCCTTAGCATCGCGGGGAGGAGCCACACCATGGATTCCCCCGAGCAGCGGGATGCCGCCTCCCCGGAAGGCGAGCGGCTCTTTCGGGAGTTCCTCGCGCTTCAGGAGCGCGGCGATGCAATCGACTTCGAGCGCTTCTGCGCCGAGCGCCCCGCCTCCTCGCCGGAGCTCAGGCGCATCCACTCCGAGTGGCAGCAGGCCACGCTGCGCCTCTCGCGCCCGCCGCGCGGAGCCTCCCTCAAGCGGCGCTTCAAAGAGGTCTTCGGCCGCACGGTCGAGGCCGGCCTGAGCGTCGAGCCCGAGCCTCCGCTCAGCCACGGGCCCGGCTCGCAGGAGCTGCTCAGGCGCCTGGCGGTGCACAACCCGGCGCACACGCGCTACCGCCTGAAGGACGAGATCGCCCACGGCGGCATGGGTTCGATCTTCAAGGTTTGGGACGAGGACCTGCGCCGCAACCTGGCCATGAAGGTGATGCTGGCGCGCGCGTCCGGAGCGGCCGCGAGCGATTCCGGCTCGGATGATCCGCGCGCGCTCAGCCGCTTCCTCGACGAGGCGCAGGTCACGGCGCAGCTCGACCATCCGGGCATCGTCCCGGTGCACGAGCTGGGCGTCGACGACAAGGGGCGCGTGTTCTTCACCATGCGGCTGGTCGAGGGCGCGGACCTGCGCACCGTGTTCGAGAAGGCCAAGCTGGGCGAGGAGGGCTGGAGCCAGACGCGCGCGCTCGGCGTGCTGCTGCGCGTGTGCGAGGCCATGGCCTACGCGCACTCCAAGGGCGTGATCCACCGCGACCTCAAGCCGGACAACGTCATGGTCGGCCGCTTCGGCCAGACCTACGTCATGGACTGGGGCCTGGCGCGCGTGCTCGGCAAGAAGGACCCGCGCGACATCCGCATCCAACAGCTCCTCGACTACCCGGAGAAGGAGGAAGAGCGGGCCTCTGGCGCGCGCGCCTCCGAGGCGCCGCTCTTGACCATGGAGGGTGACGTGGTCGGCACGCCGTCCTACATGGCGCCCGAGCAGGGCATGGGGCGCATAGACGAGGTCGGGCCGCGCTCCGACGTCTACTCGGTGGGAGCGATGCTCTACCACCTGCTGGCCGGGCGCGTGCCCTACGAACGGAGCGGCGCGCGCCTCGGGCCGCGCGCGGTGCTGCGCCGCCTGCTGCGCGGGCCGCCCGAGCCCCTGGCCGTGGTCGCGCCGCGCGTGCGGCCGGAGCTCATGGCGATCTGCGAGAAGGCGATGGCCCACGAGATCGAGCAGCGCTACGCCACGATGGAGGAGCTGGCGAGCGACCTGCGCGCTTACCTCGAGGGGCGCGTGGTCCAGGCGTACGAGAGCGGCGCCTTCGCCGTGCTGCGCAAGTGGGTGGCGCGCAACAAGACGCTCGCCGCCGCGAGCGCCGCCTTGGTCGCGCTCACCGTCTTCTTCATCGTCCGCCTTGACGCCGAGGCGAAGGTGGCCGTGGCCAGCGAGCGCCGCGCGCGCGAGCACGAGGCCGTCGCCAACGGCGCGCGCGAGCGGGCCAGCGACCTGGCCGCGCGCGCGGAGCGCGAGCGCATCCTGGCGCAGCAGGAGCGCGACCGCGTGCTGCGCCTCGCGGACGTGAAGCGCCTCGCCGGCCTGATCGGCGAGATGGACGGCCTGTGGCCGGCCGGCCCGCACATGGTGGCGCCGATCAGCGACTGGCTCGACCGCGCCGAGGAGCTGCTCGGGCGGCGCACCGAGCACGAGGAGACGCTTGCCGACCTGAGGAGCTTCGCCGAGCTCCAGCCGGACGGGGCCGGCGGGGAGCGCCGCGTCTTCGCCGACGCCGCGACCGCGTGGTGGCACGACACGCTGGCCGAGCTGGTGGCCGCGCTCGCCGCTTTCGCGGCGGATGACCCGCACGGCCGCACCGTGGCCGCGATGCGCGCGCGCCTCGAGTTCGCCGCAAGCGTGGGGGCGCGCACCGTCGAGCACGAGGCGGCGGCCTGGGAGGAGTGCGCGCGCGCGATCGCGGACGCCGGCCTCTGCCCGCGCTACGGCGGGCTCTGCCTCGCGCCGCAGATCGGCCTCGTGCCGCTCGGCCGCGATCCCGGCTCGGGGCTCTGGGAGTTCTGGCACGTGCAGAGCGGGGAGCGGCCGGCGCGCGCGCCGGACGGCGCGCTGGCGCCGGGCGCGGAGAGCGGCCTGGTGCTCGTCCTCGTGCCCGGAGGCAGCTTCCTCATGGGCGCGCAGGGCGACGCGCCGCAGGGCGCCGGCTACCAAGAGCGCGTCGAGCCCGAGGAGGGGCCGCCGCACGAGGTGGCGCTCGCGCCCTTTTTCCTGGCGAAGTACGAGATGACCCAGGCGCAGTGGCTCCGCGCCACGGGCGAGAACCCGAGCTTCTATCCGGCCGGGCAGCGCTTCGCCGGCAAGGATGTGACTCTGCTGCATCCGGTGGAGAACGTCTGCTGGGAACGCGCGCGGGAGGTCCTGCGCTGGCTGGACCTGCAGCTCCCGACCGAGGCGCAGTGGGAATACGCCTGCCGCGCCGGCAGCGCCACGGCCTGGTGGTGCGGTTCGGCGATCGCGGACGTGCAGGGCGCCGGCAACCTCGCCGACCGCTTCTGCCGCGAGCACGGCGGACCCACCACCTGGACCTACGAGGAGGCGCTGGACGACGGCCACGTGGTGCACGCGCCCGTAGGCAGCTATCGGCCCAACGCTTTCGGCCTGCACGACACCATCGGCAACGTCTGGGAGTGGTGCCGCGACGGTTTCGGGGAGTACCGCTTCCCGGCGGCGGCAGGCGACGGCCTGCGCCAGGTGGAGGGCGCGCGCTACCGCGTGTTCCGCGGCGGCGCCTTCTCCATCTTCGCCTACCAGGCGCGCTCCAGCACGCGCGAGGGGTTCAGCGCCGACTACCGCTTCAACTCGCTCGGCCTGCGGCCGGCGCGCGCCCTCGAGCCCACCGCGCCCTGAGCCCTGAGCCTCAGCCCGCGGCCACGAGCAGCTCGGAGAGCAGCTTGTTGAAGCGCGCCGCGTCCGGCAGCGGTGTGCCCTCGGCCAGGAGCGCCTGGCAGTAGAGGATCTCGCAGAAGTCGGCGAAGCGGCTCTCCTGCGGGCGCGCGCGCATCAGGTCGAGCTTCGCCACCAGCGGGTGTCCGGGGTTGAGCTCGAGGATGCGCGCCTGGTCCGGCACCTCCTGCAGCGCGCCCTTCAACATGCGCTTCATGTGCGGCGTCAGGTCGTGCTCGCCGGAGACGAGCACGGCCGCGCTGTCCGTCAGGCGGTTGGAGAAGCGCACCTCGCCGACGCGCTCGCCGAGCGCCGCCTTCACCGCCTCGAGCAGCGGCTTGAGCTCCTTCTCCTTCTGCGCGCGCGCCTCCTTCTCCTCGACGTCCTCCACCTCGACCTCGCCGCGCTCGATCGAGCGGATGGGCTTGCCGTCGAACTCGGTGAGGCGCTGCATGGCGAACTCGTCCACCGGGTCGGTGAGCAAGAGCACCTCGAAGCCCTTCTTCCGGAACGCCTCGAGGTGGGGCGAGGCCTCGATGGTCTGCCGGTCCGGCCCGGCGAGGAAGTAGATCTCCTTCTGTTTGGCCGGCATCTGCTCGATGTACTCGTCGAGCGAGACCAGCCCCGGCCCGCGCGTGCTTTGGAAGAGGGCAATCTCGGCGACCTTGAACTTGTCCTCCTCGCCTTCGTAGTAGATGCCTTCCTTCAGCAGCGCGCCGAAGTCGCGCCAGATGCCCTGGAACTTCTCGCGCTCGTCCTCGAGCATCTTCTTGAAGGTCTCGAGCGTGCGCGAGACGAGGTGCTTGCGGATCGGCGCCATCTGGCGGTTGTGCTGCAGGGTCTCGCGCGAGATGTTGAGCGGCAGGTCGCTGGAGTCGACCAGCCCCCGCATGAAGCGCAGCCAGGGCGGCAGGACCTCCTCGCAGTCGCCCATGATGAACACGCGCTTGACGTAGAGGGCGATCTTCGACTTGGCCTCGTGCGGGTCGAACAGGGCGAGCGGCCGGTGCGCCGGCACGTAGAGCAGCGCGACGTACTCGAGCGTGCCCTCGGCCTTGAGGTGGATGCGCGCCGCCGGCTTCTCCCAGTCGTGCGTGAGGTGGCGGTAGAAGTCGGCGTGCTCCTCGTCCGACACCTCGGCGGGCGAGCGCGACCAGAGCGGCTTCAGCGAGTTCAGCGTCTCGACGCGCCGCACCCTCTTCTTGGCGTCGCCCTCGCCCTCCTCGCGCTCGACCTCCATCTCGATGGGATAGGAGACGAAGTCCGAGTAGCGCTTGACCACGGCGCGGATCTGCCATTCGGCCGAGTAGTCGGCGAACTCCTCGTCGACCGGTCCCCGGTCCTTGAGGCGCAGGGTGACCGTGGTCCCGCGCGCTTCGCGGTCGCACTCCTCGATGGTGTACCCGCCGTCGCCTCTCGAGCGCCAGCGCAGGCCCTGGGCCTGGCCGGCGCGCCGCGTCTCGAGCACCACCTCGTCGGCGACCATGAAGCAGGAGTAGAAGCCGACGCCGAACTGGCCGATCAGCTCGGGCGGCGCGGCGCTCTTTTCGCCCGACTTCCTGAGAGCTGTCAGGAACTCGCGCGTGCCGGAGCGAGCGATGGTGCCGATGTTCGCGATCAGCTCCTCGCGGTCCATGCCGATGCCGTTGTCGCTCACCGCGAGCGTGCGCTCCTCCGGATCGGCGTCGATGCGGATGTGCAGGCGATCGTCTCCGGCGAGGAGCTGGGGATCGGTCAGCGACTGGAAGTGGATCTTGTCCAGCGCGTCGCTCGCGTTCGAGATCAGCTCGCGCAGGAAGATCTCCTTGTGCTGGTAGAGCGAGTGGATCATCAGGTCGAGCAGCTGGCGCGCCTCGGCCTGGAACTCCATTTTTTCGGGCTGGCTGGTCACTTCTGGCCCCTCCATGCGGACAGGGAAACGGCAACGAACCCTGATTTATTGCATAACCGGCCGCCGGGGTAAACCCGGCAGCGAGGATTCGATGAGGCTTGCCGGCGGTGCGCCGGGCGCGCCGGGCCGTCGGGCGGACCAGCGATCGGGGTAGATTCCGCGGTTGCAACGAACAGAAAGCCGCCGCCGCGGCGTCTCCCTTCCCAGAGATGGCCGAAGACCGGACGCCCAGGATCGAGGAGCTGCTCGCCCAGACGCAGTGGGTGAGGGAGCTGGCGCGCCGCCTGGTGACGGACCCGCACCTCGCCGACGACCTGGCCCAGGACACCATGGTCGCGGCCCTCGAGCACCGGGAGAATCCGCCGCGCTCGCCGCGCGCCTGGCTCGGCTCCGTGCTCCTGAACCTGGTGCGCGACGCCTACCGCCGCGAACAGCGGCGGCGGCGGCGCGAGAGCGCGGCCGCGGGGCGCGACCCCGAGCCCTCGACGCTCGAGGTCGTGGAGCGCGCGGCCACGCACGCGCGCGTGGTCGAGGCCGTGCTGGCCCTGAAGGAGCCGTACCGCGGCGCCATCCTGCTGCGTTTCTTCGACGACCTGCCGCCGAGGAAGATCGCGCGCCGCCTGGACGTGCCGGTGGCGACGGTCAACACGCGCCTGCAGCGCGGGCTCGACCATCTGCGCGCCGACCTGGACCGGGCCTTCCCCGGCGGCCGGCGCGAGTGGCGCCAGGCCCTGCTCGTGCTCGCCTGGCCGGAGCGCGGCGTGGTCGCGGCCGCGGGCGCCGCCCTCGTCACGTCGGCGGGCGCGGTCCTGGCGGTTGCGACGCTCCTCCTGGCGGTGGTGTTCGTCTTCCGCGCGATCGAGGGCGGCAAGAAGCCGCTCGAGCGCAGAACCGCCGCAGCCCCTGCCATGCACGAGCCTCAAGAGGCGGCGTTGCCGAGCGACGCGCCGGCACCAGTCGAGACCGTCGTGCCCGTCGTTCCTCCGGCCGAGAGCGCCGCGCCAGAGGAGCGGCCGCGGGAGACGCCGGGAGAGCGCGCCCCTGAGAACCAAGCGGTTCGCCCGCGCGCGGCTCCGGCCGGAACCTGGTCCGGGGAGACCGCACCCATCGCGGACATGGTGTACATCCCGGGCGGAACCGCGCGAATCGGCATGAGCGAGCAGGAGATCCAGGCGCTCGGAGTGGAAAACGTCTCTTACCTCAAGACACTGGCCGCCTCGACGCCGGTCCATGAAGTGCAGCTCCAGCCGTACTACATCGATCGCTGCGAGGTCACGAACCACCAGTGGCGCGTCTACCTCGAAGTCACCGGGCAGCAGCCGGGACCGGACCTCCAGCGGTACGGCTGGCCCGGCGGCCGGATCCCCGAGGGCCAGGAGAACATGCCGGTGGCCTTCGTTTCCCTGAGAGAGGCCGAGGCCTTCGCGCGGTGGGCCGGGAAGCGCCTGCCGACCGAGGAGGAGTGGGAGTTCGCCGCGCGCGGCCCGGAAGGTCTGCTCTACCCCTGGGGAAACGACCTCGCCGGCGAAAAGGTCTGGTGCGCCGCGTCGCAGCCGCCGATCTGCCAGGCCCAGGCGGTGGGTGCCAAGCCGGCCGGAGCGAGCTCGTTCGGCGTGCTCGACATGGCTGGCAACGTCTGGGAGTGGACGTCCTCGCGGTACGAGGAGTACCCGGGATACGAGGACATCCGGGTCAGCACGAAGCACTGGGGCGGCATGCCCGGAGAGTTCTCGGCCGCCGAGTTCTTCAGCAGCACGCGGCGCGTGATCCGCGGCGGCGCGTTCAACAGCGAGGGCACGGCCCTGCTCGGCGCCGTCCGCCAGTACGCCGAGCAGTCCACGTGGTTCAACACCCTCGGCTTCCGCTGCGCGCGCTGTGCGCGGCCCGGTCTCGATGCCGCGCGCGCGATCGATACGGCCAACGCCGACCACTGGGCGCTGTCCGAGGCCTCGATCGACCCGGACTCGGTTCTGGCGTTCGAGCAGACCTGGCGCGACGAGCCGGGCGCGATCACGGCGTTCCGGCGCGTGTCGTTCGCGTCCCTCCTGGGGCCGGTCGGCCTCTATGCGGCCCGGCCCGTGCTCGGCGTGCTCTCCACCAGCGAGGACCTGCTCGAGCCGCGGGCCCAGGCCGGTGACTATGTGGTCCTCGGCGCCTGGGACGATCCGGCCAGCGTGGTGCTGGAGCGCTCGAGCGGCGCGTGGCTGGAGCAGGATCGCATCGAACTGAGCGTGCGCTGCGTGCACGTGGCCGAGGCGTCCGCGGCGGAGCTGACCCGGCAGCGGGTCACCGAGGGCGAGCGCCTGACCTTCGCCTTCTGCGCGAAGACGGAGGGCGGCCGCATCCTGCGCCTGGAGCTGCCCCTTCTCGTCGAGGCTCGCTGAGCGCCACTCGTCAAAAGATGTCGAGCAAGAGCTCCTCGGCCGGACAAAGCGACAGGAAGTTCGAGTCCAGGGCGAGCCGCGCGTTCCAGGGCAGGGACGAGCGCTCGACGATGCGCCCCAAGGCCACGAGCGCGAAGGCGCGCGCCAGGGAGTCCCGCTCCTGGTCGCGCGCGGCGCGCACCAGCGGAGGGATGGCGCTCGGGCCGGCGACCCGAGCGAGAAGCTGCGCGGCGAGCACCGCCTCGGCCGCCGTCCCGGCTCGCTCGTACTGGGCGAGCAGGGCCGCGGCCGCCTGTTCGGGCGCGAGCAGCGCGAGCGCGGCGGCCGCCTGCTCGCGCATCTCTGGATCAGCGGCATACAGCAGCAGATCCTCGAGCGCGTACACCGAGCCGCGGTCCCTGAGCAGCCCGAGCGCGAGCGCGGCAGACCCCCGCAGGTCCGAGTCGCGCGCCTCCTCGAACAGCGTGCGCACCTCGGGAATCGCCTCCCCGGCGCCGAGGAGCCCCAGCGCCAGCGCCGCCGCTCCGCGCTTCTTGTCGCGCGTGTCGCCGCGCAGGTAAGAGAGGAGCGCCTGCGCGCAGGCGGTGCGCTCCTGCACGCCGCACGGCTCGAAGGCGAGGGCCGCGGCGAGGCAGGCCCAGGGAGCGTCGCGCCGGTAGCGCGCGCCGGAGATCGAGCGCCGCAGGAAGTCCCGCGCCTCGCGCGCGGTCGACTCCCCGGAAGGAGCGGGATCCGCTCGCCCCGCGATGCGCCCGAGCGCGATGAGGGCAAGGCCGCGGCTCGGCGCGTCAGGGCTGATCGTGGCGATCCTGATAAGCGCCTGCACGCTCGCCGCGTCGTCGCAGGGCGAGAGCGCGCCGAGCGCGATGATGCACGAGCGCCGCAGCGGGTGATCCCTGCCAGAGGCGGCGGCGGCCTCGCGCAGCACCGGCAGCGCGACCTGGGCCTCGGCGCCCAGGCGGCCGAGGGCGATCGGGATCTCCGGCCGCGGGGCCTCGGCCAGACGCTCGAGCAGGAAGACGAGGATCTCGCGGCGGTCCTGCTGGAAGAGGCCCAAGGCGACGATCGCCGCGGCCGCGAGGCCTTCCTGCTCGCCGCGCGTCACCGCGCGCTTCAGCTCACCGATCGCGCGCGGCTCCGAAAGGTAGCCGAGCGCGATCGCCGCCACCGAGTTGGTCGTGGCGTCGGTGCGGCCGGTGTTGTTCAAGAAGGAGAGCAGCACGGGCGCCGAGCGCGGGCTTCCCAGGAGGCCGAGCGCGAGCAGCGCGGAGCGCCGCACCGATTCGTCCGGGTGGGCGACGAGCGGCCACACCTGGGGAAAGAGCGCCTCCGCACCCTCCGGCGTGGCGCTGCGGCCGCAGGCGACGAGCGCGGAGTCGACCACGTCCGGCGCGGCCGCTCGCAGCGCCTCGGAGAAGACCTCCTGGACCGGCGTCCAGTCGGCCGCCGCGCCGCGCGCCCGCGCCGATAGCATCGCGCGGGAGCCGCCGGCCTCCTCGCGCGCGCGCGCTGCGATCAGGGCCGATCCGTTCAGGCGCCACCACGCCAGCCACTCCTCGTCCTCGAGGAGCGGTCGCTTCTTGCGGGCCAGGGGGCCTCCGGGCGTGTAGGGATAGGCTCCGGGTTGGCCCGTGCCCGCGCCGAAGCGGCCGGCGTCCTCGGGCAGCACGCCGGTCATGGGTCCGAGGTGCTGCGGCCTCTGGTACTGGCCGCCGTGGGCGAAGAGCGGCGCAGGGGCGAGCAGGCCGATCAGGGCGGCGGCGAGAAGCGTGCGGCTCATGGCGTTTCCCGAGGACGGGCGTGCCGACGCTACAGTGTATCCGAGCGGGACGCTCGAGGTGACGCTTGGCCGCGCCAAGCCCGGGCCCCGTCCGGGACTGGCCGCTCCTGGGACGCGGGACGAGTGTAGGATGGCGCTTCGTTGAAACGGGCTTCTCCCGGGAGCGACGCGATGGCGGACAGGACGCGATGCCGGCGACTTTCCCGGGCCTTCTCCGCCCTCTTGCCGCTCGCGCTTCTCGCCGCGGCAGGATGCGGCGCGGCCGGGGAGGTGCGGACCGCGGCCTCCGTCGAGGAGACCTGCCGGCGGGTGTTCGTCCCGGACCTCGCGATCGAGACGTTCTTCGGCTTCGACTTCGGCCGGATGTCGGTGCGCGAGGCCGTGCTCGGCAAGGAGCGCTATCTGGCGGTGATCGTGGCGATCGCCGAGGGCGAGCGCCCGCACGTCGTCTACTTGCCGGCGCGCTTCACGGAGGTCGCGGGCGGGACCTCGGCCACGATCCAGGGGAACGGCGGCGCCGAGCTCACGGCCTTCCTGCCCGGCGCGCAGAGCGGCGCCGCCCTCGAGGCGGTCTTCTACCTCTGGAACGTGAGCGTCCAGGCCGCGTACCCGGACGGCCGGCGCGACCAGCTGCGCGTGGCGATCGATCGGGAGGACGAGACTCTGCAGCTCGAGATCGGCTGGAGCCGGCTCGGGCCGCCCGGTTTCGGTCCGTTCGGCCGGGACACGATCGAGGAGCAGGCGCCGATCGCGTTGACGCTGAGGCGCTCGCCCTCGGTCTTGCCGGCGACCGTGTGGCTGCCGGTGAGGCCCTGAAGCGCGGGCGCAAAGGAGGCGCATGCTCCATGCCTGCCCCTGCTGCGGACTGACGCAAGCGATTCCTGAGCTGGCGCGCGGTACGCGCGCCTGCTGCAGGCGCTGCGACAGCACCTTGCGCTCCGCCTCGCGGCGGCGGCGCGGCAACAGCCGCACGGCGGCCGTGGCGTGCGCGGCCCTGATCATGTACCCGCTCGCGGTCAGCCTGCCGATCGTGCAGGTGGCGAAGCTGGGCCAGCACAGCGAGGCGAGCATCCTCGAGGGCACGGCGCGGCTACTCGCCGACGGGCACCTGGGCGTGGGGCTCATCGTCTTCGCCTGCTCGGTCGTGCTGCCGCTCTTCAAGCTGGTCTGTCTGCTGGTGCTGTCGGCCGGCGCGGGCCTTCTCGGCAGCCGGCGCAGCGCCTTGACCTTCCGCCTGATCGAATGGACCGGCCGCTGGGGCATGCTGGACGTGCTCTGCGTGGCGATCCTGGTCGCGGCGGTGAAGCTCGGGGACTTCGTGACGGTGAGCGCTGGGCCGGGTGCGCTCGCCTTCGCCGTGTGCGTCCTCCTGAGCCTGGCCGCCACGGCCTGCTTCGACCACCGGGCCCTTTGGGAGGCCGGCGCATGACGCCAGACTGCGCGGGCGCTCCTCCCCAGGCGGTCGTGAAGCCCGAGCGGCGCATCTCCCTGGCCTGGATCCTGCCGCTCCTGGTGCTCGTCCTTTCCGGCTGGCTCGGCTTCCGCGCGCTTGCCCTGCGCGGCATCGACGTCGCCGTGCTCTTCTTGCAAGGGCACGGCCTCAAGCCCGGGGACGAGGTGCGCTACCACGGCACGGCCATCGGCGAGGTGCGCGCCGTGGAACTCGACCGCGGGGCGCATACGATCCGCGTGGCGCTGCGCCTCGAACCCGGCGCGGAGCGCTTCGCCCGTGCCGGAGCGCGCTTTTGGATCGTGCGCCCGCAGGTCAGCCTGGCCGGGGTGCGCGGGCTGGAGACCCTCCTCGGCTCGCGCCACGTGGCGGCGCTGCCTGGCACGGGAGCAAGCCAGCGCTCCTTCGTGGGGCTAGAAGAGCCGCTCATCGTGGATGACGCGCGGCCCGGCGACCTGGAGATTCTCCTCGAGGCCGCGGAGCGCGGCAACCTCGGCCCGGGCACTCCGGTCACCTTCCGCGAGATCCAGGTGGGCACGGTCCTCTCCGCCGGGCTCTCGGCTGACGCGCGCCAGGTCGAGGCGCGCGTGCACATACAGGCCGAGTACGCGCCGCTGGTCCGGGAGAAGAGCCGCTTCTGGAACGCCGGCGGCGTGGGGGCGAGCTGGGGGTCGCGGCTCTTGTGGATGGAAGTCGGGGGCAGCCTGGCTCGTGCCCTCCTGGGCGGCTCCGTGGCCTTTGCCACGCCCGAGAACGGCGGCGCCGTGGTGGCCACCGGACACCGCTTCGAGCTGGTCCGCGAGCCGGAGGAGGAATGGCAGGAGTGGCAGCCGGCGATCGCGCTCGGCAGCGCCCTCCTGCCGGGAGGCTGCGAGGCGCCGCGTCCGGTGCGCGCTCGGCTGACCTGGAAGGAAGGACTGCTGAACCGGCAGAAGGGCCGCTCGGGCTGGCTCTTGCAGACGCGCGAGGGCCTGCTCGGCCCGGCGGACCTGCTTGGTCCGCCGGCCGAGGCCAAGGCGGGATCGGCCGCGCTCGAGGCGGGCGGCGCAGTGGTTCCGCTCGATGCACCGCTCGCGCCGCGCGGGACCGGGCTCTCTTTGCTCGATGCGCGCGTTCCCGGACCTGTCTGGGAGCGTCCCGCCGGCGCGCCTTGCGCGCAGCCGGTCGAGTGCCTGGCCTTCGGCGATCAACCCGCGGCGCCCCTGCCGCTCGCGGCCCAGCGCCTCGAGCCGATCGAAGGCGGCTTCCAGGTCCACGCGTCGTTCACGGTGGACGCGCGCTGGCACGGCGCGAGCGTCCTGTCGCGCGAGACAGGCGAGCTGCTGGGCATGCTCCTCGTGGAAGAGGACGGGGCGAAGGTCGCGTTCGCGCGCGCCGGCGAGGCCCCGCCACCCAAGTAGCTGCGACAAGCATCAAACAGGCTGCCGCGCCGCGGACCTGCGCCCGCGCAATCCACAATCTGGAAGGGAAATCGCAGGGCATTTTGCGGGAAGCGGGCAGGAATCCCGCTTTTTGGGAAAACTTCACGAGGCTCGAAGCAACTAGATATCAGCGGCGAGAAACCGCCGCTCGTGCGAGAAGTGCTTTCGATGAAGAGAAACGAGCCGGTTCGTGGACATCGCCCAAGGCGTCGTGGACGAGTGGCGGAAACGACAACCGGGGAGGCGGGTGGCCGGCCATCGGCGCCCATGAGGGACAAGTTGGTGTCCGCGGCCGGCTCGTGCTTCTTCAGCAGGACCTCTGCGGTCCTTCGGAGACAGACTAGACAGGGCTGAGCAGCAAGCTCCGGGTATCAGCTTGAGCCGGAAAGCCAACCGGCTCAGCGGGGGCTGTGAGCCACCGGACCCGTGGCGGAGGCCGTTCCAGGGCCTCGGTCGCGGGTCCGGGCCTTTTCTGGCCGTGCTCTCGCGGCGCCGAATGGGGAGCGCTCAGACGAGAACGACGTTGTGGATCGTGGCCGTGGGCGGGGGGCCCGGGTTGGTGACCTTGATCTCCAGCGTGCCCGTGGACGAACCGGTCGTGTTGATGACGAATTCGCGCGGATTCGAGGACCAGTTCACGGTGTTGGCCCTGCCTCCGGGAAGCGTCCAGGTGATCGTGTCTCCGGAGACGAGGCCCGTGATGGTCACGTTGATGTCCGTTCCGACCTGCGCCTGATCCGAGGGATCCGTGACGATCTGAGCCATTCTGCGCTCCTTCCAGGGTATTCAGGAGATTGCCTGAGGGCCGTTCGGCCAGCGTGGCCGCCGCGGCGCGGGGCCTGGGGCATCACCACGTCTTCGAGCCCCACGATCCCACGATCTCGTTCGCCTTTTCGCGAACGGATCCTCCCGGATGCCGGGTGGAGAGGTCGCGCACGGTCTCCAGATCCGCGGGGCCGGCAACGTCCGCGAGGCAGCCGATGGCCTGGATGCTCGTGGCGGCGCAGCCTTCCGTCCAGGCCAGCCGGACCAGCTCCTCCCGTCCCCGCACTCGATCCGAGGGCTCGCCCGTGGCATAGAGCAGGTGGGCGGCGTTCGCTCGATGCGTGGGAGAGAAGGCGGCGTCGTCGAGCAGCGCGCGGCAGATGCCCAGGATGCCCTCGGTCGAGAGGCGTTGCTTGCTGGTGAAGTGGAGGAGCTTCGTGAACGCTATGCGGGAGCGCAGGTTCTCATCGCCGGCAAGGGGCAGCAGGGCCCGCAGCGAGGCGCAGGTCTGATCCGCCAGCTCGACCCGATCAGGATTCCACGCCACGTCGTCGAACTTCAGGCTGTCGAGCCGGGCCAGGGCCTCGAACGCGAGCGGCGGATCCGTCGCGTGGAATACCGACCAGGTGTTCCGCAGGTGGTCGAGTCCGCTCTCGTCGTTCAGGCAGGCCAGCGTCCGTGCCGCCTCCAGGCCCACGGGCTCGTCCGGGAAGCGCTCCATCAGGTCGCGCGCCGCGGCCGCGAAGCGCTGAGAACGCACTCGGGCAGCCGTCGCCAGGCCCCACCTCTGCTCCGCATCGCCTCCCTCCCGGATGAAGTGCTCGGTGAGAGCCAGGGCCGGCTCGAAGCCGAGCACGGCTCCCTGGTGCACGGCCTGGCGCACCGTGAGGGGGTAGTGGGCTCGATCAAGGGCGAGGGCGTCGCAGACCGCGGCGCTCTGGCCCGCGATGGTCCCGAGCCTTGCCGCCGCGTGGATGGCCGCCACGGCGGCCTCATCGAGAGACGCGCGCAGGCCGGTGACATCCGAGGAAAGGTCGAAGCTGCGGAGTCCGGCGGGGAGTTCCGCCAGTGAGGCCGGACTTCCGGCCTCCACGCAGTCGATCATCTTGATGGTGTATGGCAGGGCTGCCGCGAGGACCTCATCCGGGTAGTTCGCCGAGATCTCGGACTGGGTTTTGGCCGGAGACTCCCAGACGTCCCGCAGGAAACCCATGGCGCGGGCGAGGAGCGGGCCGACCTCGGCTGCCTGGAAGGCCTCGGGCGATGCCCGTGAGCCCCTTTCGGGCGCTCGCGCCGGGCGCCACTCGCGCACCCCCCAACCGAGAAGCAGACCAAGTGCCACCGCGCCGCCCAGCGCTTTCAAGCGTGCGCTGGTTCGCGTCTTGCGTCGTTCGTACTCGCCGATCCGCTGGAGAACGCGCTGCGCCAGCGGAGACAGGTCGTCACGAGCCATTGCTCTCCTCGCAGCGGGCCCATGGCCCTACCCCCTAGCAGTAGTGTCTGCACGCGCCACGGGAGTTGCCAGGAAAACTCGGGAATCTTCAGAATCCACGCGTCGCACCGTTGCGTTGTTTCGTTTTGTGCATACAGCGAGTGGTAAGCTTTGAGCAGCAGAATGCCGGGAAACACCAACCTCTTCCTGTGCGGGCTGCAAACCGCGACGAAGGGCAGCGCTCATGGGGTGTGAGCAGACGGATCTGACCGCTCTGATCGAGCGGGCCCGCGGAGGGGACCAGAGAGCGTACTGCGTGGCCGTCGCGTTGACGGAAACGCCGCTCAGGCGCTGGCTGTTGCGCCAGGGGATCCAGTCGAGCGATCGCGAGGATCTCCTGGAGGAGGTCTACGTCGAAGGGTGGCGGAGCCTGAGGAAGCTGCGGGACCCCGCCGCCTTCAAGGCCTGGATCTGGCGAATCTGCCGCGCCACCGTGCATCGCTGGCGCGTGCGTGCGCAGTGGGAAGCCGCGTTCCTGTCCCTCCTGCCCTTCGACCTGCTGGACGTCGCGCCTGCTCCGGCGCCGGGCGGCGAGGCGGCGCCGCTCTCGCTTGGCGCTTTCGCCGAGCTGGCCCCGGAGCTTTCGCCCGAGGACCGTCTGGTGCTGTGGCGCCGCTTCGGCGAGAGGCTCCGGCTGCGTGAGATCAGCGCGCTGACCGGCTTCTCCATGGGTCATGTCCACCGGCAGATCGATGGTGCGCGGGAGCGCCTGGGGCGCGCGCTCCGCCGCCGCGGGCTCGCCTGAGCGAGCCTGCGCCGGATCAAGGAGGGGGCATGCACCCATTCGCGTTGGCAAGCGACGCTCGCGCGGTTTTTCCGCCTTTTCCGCGTGATCCGGCGCCGCGCCGGGCATTCCCTGTCCATTGCCCCGAAAGCCCATCCCAGCGTCATGCACCAGGATGCGAACCTGCCCGTGAAGATCCCGGACAAGCCGCGGGTTAGCGGCGGCGCCGGGCGCTCCGGCCGCGCGGCCGCGGGCGTGCCTGGTGCGCCCGACTGGGACTTCGTGGCGCGCAGGGTGCGCGAGATCAACGCCATGGCGGCGCGGCTCGGCCTCGATCTCGTGATTCCGGCGCCGTCCGGAGACGGCCGCGACCGAGACCAAATTTCCACGATGCTCATGCTCGTGCTGAAGGAGACCCGTGACCGCGACGCCTTCGAGCTGCTCTACGTGATGAACGCCGGCCTGCTCCACTCCTTCTGTGCGAGCCGCCTGAGAGGGGGGCGGCTGCCGATCGACGCGGCGGACCTCATCGACGAGGCGTTCCTGCGCATCTACCAGAAGCGCGGGACGTTTCGCCAGTCCGAGCGCGCCACCTTCACCGGCTGGTCGTTCGTCATCGTCGAGAACCTGATCCGCCGCAGCTTGCGCCGCGCGCGGCGGCGCTCCGTGGGGCCGCTGCTCGGGGCCGACGCGGTCGTCGACCTCGAGCCCGATCCGCTCGCCTGCGCCATGCAGAAGGAAGCGCGCCAGGCGGTGGCCGACACTTGGCCGACGATCGTGCGCCTGTGCGCCGCCGGGCTCTTGCGCCTTCCTCCCCGCTGGCGGCGGGCCCTCGAGCTGCGCGAGGGGGAGGACCTGCCGTACGAGGCCATCGCCGCGCGCATGAACGTCTCGCGCGGACACGTGGGAATGCTCATCCGCCGGGCGCGGCGCCGCATCCTCGATCAGGTGGCCGGCGCCCTGGCCCTCTACCGGACGGTGGAGAATGACTGACCGCACGCACAGACGGACGAGATGGAACTGCGCGCGCGTGGGCTCGCGCCTTTCGGCCTTCCTGGACGGCGAGCTGGAGGACAGCGGCGCGCAGCGGGTGCGCGCCCACCTCAGCCGCTGCGCGGCGTGCGCCGCGCGC